>JBNMKQ010000143.1:0-6420 GCA_050874425.1 Alloprevotella sp. | reverse complement strand
GATGTTTTCGGATTTCACTGGTGAACTATTCGTTCACAAAGTTACCTTTTTCCCTTGAGTTTACAACATTAGGACGCGCGTGTTAGAATTATCGTGCAAGGCGAATGCAATCTTCTCTTCGACAAAATTGCAGTTTATCTAAATCCGAAACCTGAGTTTACTTATAGTTTATTCAAGTTTCGGATTTAGCAAGGGCGGGCTGAAAGCCCAATGGAACACATAGCCCAGGGCAAGCGAAGCGACACTCTGGGTATCACGTGTTGGAGCAGTCGCGCCCTGTAAGGTAGGGTGTTCAAAATTCATAATATTTTTATGCACGATATTTGATAGATTTATCAAGATTTTTCACGCGCCAGCCTCACCCTTAATGGGGTGAGGCTGGCGTTTTGGTTGACGCATGACGCATTGACTAATTCTTACCCCAATAATCACAAAACAGATGACATAAAAAAGATCGTAGCAAGATTGCAAACAACCTTGTTACGACCTTAGTTAGAGAGTGGAATTAGATAATTATTTCATATTATCCCACATGTCATTTTTGCTTTCTCCCCAAAAAGGGTCCTCTTTCTTGTTAGAAAGACCATCACTACCACCTGTATTTTCATCTTCAAATATACCCAAAGATGTGGGATCTGATGCTGCAAGCATGCCTTCAACATTAAACCGTAAAGAGGTTGTTTGAGGCATTCTATAAGTTTTTTTCATTATGATTTTATTTTTTCTATTACTTGATGTAAACCTTCTCACCATTAGCCTTTACGAATACGCCATGTGCAGGATAGAGCACGCGACGACCATTAAGGTCATAGTAAACATTGTTCTCAGCGTTACCAACAACTGCATTGTTAATGCTGGTAGAAGTACCACCAAAGTTGAATACCTTCATGTTAGAAGGTGTAGCAGTAGTTGAGCTCATGTAAGCCTTGTTAGCAGCGATTGTACGGTCGGTTTCAGAAATAATCTTGTACATACCGATACCCTGAGAACCCTTCTTCAAGACGTAAGCCGTAGCGTTAGCTGCAATTGTAGTAGGAACAAGTGTACCCGTCAAGGCTGAAGAAATAGCCTCTGTAGTATTGTCTGTGTTAATGGTAAAGTTGTAAGAACCCTCGTTACCCACAAGGATTACGGGTGTGTTTGCGGGGATTACACCATTCTCAATAGCACTTAAAGTAACTTCATTTTCACCATCAGCTGCGATGTAAGCTTTCACTTCACCATTCACTGTTACAGCGCAAGGCAAGTTCAAAGTTGCATAACGTGCAGCAGAGATGGCAACAGGAATTTCAGTTACTTCCTGAACAAGGAAATTGTTGTTTACATTGGGAGCATTTTGTGAATTTATTTCTGTAAAATCGTCCTTGATGCAAGCAGTACCGCGATTAGCACGCGACAGGTCTGTATAAGTGACCAATGAAACTGCATGTTCCTTATTCACAGCATCCTTTGTAAAGATGTCGAAAGCACCTGCATTTGCATTATTCGTAGCAGTTACGTGCATTGTATATCCCTCAGCGGCTTTACTCATGCACTTACCTGAATTGGCTGCAATAATTTTGTAGAGGTCTGTCTGACCAGCTGCAGTTAACTGTTGAAAACGCCAAAGGGTAGGCATAATGTTTGCTTCTTTAACAGCAGCAATCAGTTTGTTTTCACCACCACTTGTTTGGTTCTTGTAGTTTTCGCTAATGAACTTGTCTGTTTGCGTAGCATTGCTGATCGTGTAATACTTACCAGCAGCGGGAGCTACACGCGCAGCCAACAGTGCATCGTCGGTTGCCTTAGCTACGGTAGACTTTTCAGTGGCAGCATTAAATGCAGCCTCTGCAGCAGTGATAGCCTCTGCATTGTAGTCACCAATACATGTACCAACATGTTTCTTTGCTACCTGCAAGCTTAATGCAAGTGCATTATCCCAAGCTGTTTTAATGTCCTCAGTTGCGTAGATGAGTTTGAAAGCAGAAGCATCTGATTCTTTTTCCCAACGTACAACGCCATTGCCATATATCTTATATTGCGTCCAATCACACATATGCAATGCGTTAACCAAGGTAGAACCACTCTTGTAATTGCAGTTCGCATCATAGATACGGCAGTAACCGAAGCCATAGCTTGCAGCATCAATCGTAAATTCACCTGCATTCGCTTCTTCAACGAGAGCAAATTCTCGGTCGTTCTCTGTAGGAATAGCACCTACATACTTTTTGTAATAGTTGCTGTAAATTTTGTATTTACCAGCTGAAGCCGTTTTGATGGTAAAAAGGTAGCGATAGCTATCTTTTGCTGAACCTGAGCCAAGGAAACCACCTTTGTCACCAGTTCTTTTAATTTCCTTTGCATAAACATAGAGTGAATGCTTTTGGTTGCCAAGCAGAACCTCTGTTCCATCTGGAATTTGACTTGTTGAAATTGCTGATGAATTGAATGTAGTGATGGCAGTATTTACAGCATTTACATCCTCTTGTGTAGCAGTTGTATTGTCCTTATACTGGTTGTATACCTCTTGCAAAGCATTGTAAGCTTCTGTTGAACAATAGAAGGGCTTACCTACATATTCTGCATTTTTGTCCAATACAGACTTGGCTGAGCTCAAAGCAGCGGTGAGGCTTTTAAGGTAGTTTGTACTACCTTCTGCAATAACGTAAACCTTCGTCTCGTATGCGTTGAGTGTACCTACAACCAATTGGTTCTCGATTTGGTTATCAGTGTCTGCCCAAATATCGTGGCAGTTGTAGGCTTTGCCTGCTTGCAAATAAAGGTCGGTGAGGTTCAAAGTAGGACCTGTAATGGCTGAACTACCACGGTTGGTAACAGAAACAGCCATGCGTCCACCTTCCAAGTCTTTCACGTAAACGTCGTAACCTGTGTTAGAATAGTTGGTCTGTCCTGTTGAAAGAGATTCCATATATTCAGCCTGCTGACCCAACTTATCTTGGTTAATAGCAAGAATTTCAGCATTGGTCAAGGTCTTGATATCAGCATCTGTAATCAATGACTTAGGAACAGATACATTATTATTTGCTTCGCCTTGGGGGGTCTCACGAAGGTCGCAAGTCAAAGCCAAGGGGCTTGCAAACATACACCACAATGACATTTGTGAACGCGCTTGTGCTTCGTTCAAGCCTGTAATTGTACCACCATTTGATTGGTGATTTGCTGTATTGTTGCTCGGACCACCCAAACCATGAAGACCGATACACATCATGTCGAGGTCGTTGAAGCGGTTTACACCTGCATACATCCATAAACGACGTACGGCATCAACACCACCAATTACGCCAGGGCGTGAGCTGTTACCAATCCAGTCTTCGCGAGCATCACTTGTTGCACGCCAGCTTGAGCCACCCACTTCGGCACCCCAAGTCCAGGGTTGATTCTGACCCCATTCGCAAATGTTGAATACGAAGGGAACTTTATTCTCGGTCTTGCGCTTCTTGTTGAGTGCAGCAATCACCTTACCCATCTGTGAGTAGCTGATTTTGGCACTTGCCTGATGGTTGCAGAAGTCATACTTAAGCATGTCTACGCCCCAAGAGTCGAACAAATTAATGTGCTGTTCTTCGTATCCGAAAGAACCTGGTTGATAATTTTCGCAGGTCATAGAACCGGCATCGCTGTAGATACCAACCTTCAACTTGTCGTTAATTTTTTTCAAGTCTTCCTTCAAGCCGCTAATTCCTTTGGGGAATTTATTAGCATCGTAGTTCAAGGCATTCTTGTCTGTGGTATTTACAGCCCAAGCATCGTCCAATACGATTGTGTTGAAACCTGCTTTAATCAAACCGTGCTTTTCCAAGCCCTTTGCAATTTCAACCATCTTATCGTGGCTAATAGAGCGCGCAAACCAGTTCCATGTCAACCAAGCCATCATAGGTGTGGGCGACTGCATGTGCTTGTCAACAATGAGGCGAACCTTAGTAGAGGTTTCTTCTTCAGAATCGCCTGCCTTAGTCTTAACGGTATAAACGTATTCGCCTTCAGTGGTAGGAGCAGTACCTGAAACATACTTATATCTGTTACCAACCGTAAGGCGGTCTTCTTTAAGTTCAAAGCCAGGGAGGTCAGTGCCAAAGTCAACACTGGTTACAGTTTCGCCTTGGTTGGGCACCAATTTGTGAATGAATGGAGCACCAGGAAGTGCATACATCAATGTGGCACAAGGCATAGAACCTGCTGTAGGATCGATAATCTGCCAAGCAGAATTGCTATCGTCTGCATTCCAGAGGTTAAGTACTTTATTATTGTTAATACCACCCGTAAAGTTCAACGAAGCAGATGATGATGTGGGGTCAGTAATTTCGCCAGGAATAATGGCTACGGTTTCGTCAGAGAGACAATAAAGCTGCCAAGTCTTTGCCTCACTAATGTTGGAAGTGTATCGCACATTACTCTGTGAGGTGTTATTCACGACACTACCATTATTGGTCGAAGTATAGTAAAGATAGCAATTAGCCGAAAGGTCGTAGATGTAATATTTGCCAAGATTTTTAGCATCTTCAATAAAGATGAACTTATCGGCTTCGCCACGTGTGGTGGTGTGGTGAAGGTCATTGTTAATCATCTTGATGTAAGCTTTGGGCATGTGCAAGAGGTAAGAATACTTCACCTCAGCGTCTACACTTTCGGTAGGATTGAAGAACTGCACAAACTTAAAGTCAACCTGATAGTTGGCATTATCAATGGTCACCTTAGCTGCGCAACCATTGCCAACGTTCACTTTTATATCGCTTGCTTGAAGGTCACCTTCGATGGATATAGACTGACTACCTTGTGCGTTCAGTCCTGTAAATGTTTGTCCGTTGATGGTAACAGTGGCAGTGCTGGGCATACCATCGCTAAAGAGTGTGTATTTGTGTGTTACACCAACCTCCTTAAAGAACCATCTGGAACCAGCATCTTTATTACCAGGGTCTTGATAAATACCTAATGTGACATTGCCGTCTACGGGGTTATCTACCCCCTCACCTTTAAACCAATTCAAGTATTTGGCTGCCACACCCGTGGTGTTGTAGGGCTGAATTTGATAGGCTCCACAATTGATTTCAGTGAATTTGTAAATGGCAGCTTCCTGCTTTTCTTCAGTCAACTGCACAAAGCCTGTCTGGTTGTTATACGAAGCCTTCTTCGTATAGCTCACCCACTTCTGTGCTGTGACGTTGTAGATGTAGTAGGAACCCGTTTCTGTGCCTGCGTAGAATGCAAACGTGGCATAATTTGCCGAAGTCTGCGTAGGCGATGTGGTGGCATTGCAATAGTAGCCTTTGCCATTAACCATTGTGTAGCGATGCTCGGGCGTTCCATTTTGGGGGAGAGTTGTACTCACCTCAATACCAGCCAAGGCATTTAATGCTGATGCTAGCATAAATACCGCAAGTAAGATTTTGTTCATATAAATTTATTAAAAAAATTATTATTCAATGGTGTAAGGTCTCAGTTGTTGGCTTCAACTTAGTTCCGTATTTTGATAACGAAAGGAAAGTCTTATCACACCCTTCCCCAAAGTTTGGTTATAGGTTGTAATTGCTTGTAACTGTTGATTTTAACTATGCATTAGGATGATTATGTATCATATTTTAGGTTAAGAAACAATCCCCAGTACAAAGGTACAGTTTTTTCCCCCTTCCTTATGATTTTTATTAAAAAATACAAAAACTGTGCATTCACGCTCAAAAAGAAGAATTAAATGTTAGCATATTGACATTGATGATGTTTTTCCCCTTCTATTTTTCTCTTACAAATAGGAAGTTGAAAATCCCCAAAATCTGCGTTAATTTATGGAGTTATAAATTTTTCTTTGCGCTTCGTGCTTGGAGGTAGTCATAAATTAGGTATTACAAACTATTTATGTGCTATGCTATGGGGAAAGGAATAGTCATAAATACCCCCTGGGGTTGGGCTGGCGCGTGAAATGCCATTTATTTGACATAAAATGGCGTGGAAAATTTGGCGGATTTTGAACACCCTACCTGTAAGGGCAAAAGCTTTAAAACATGGCGCAAGTATTGAACAAAATATACATACGGTGTTCCACTTTAAAACCGCTAAATCAGCTATCAAGCAAGAATAACAATATTCAAGTTTCGGATTTAGACAAACTGCAATTTGATGCGGTCTCTCCCCCTAACCCCCTCCCCCACAGGGGAGGGGGAATAAGTAACCTTTATTTGCTGCGTTTTTAGTTGAGAACCAACAGAAAACGCAAGGAGTAAGAGTGACTTATTCCCCCTCCCCTGTGGGGGAGGGGGATAGGGGGAGAGGCCGCATCAAATTGCAGTTTATCTTATTCACCATACCTACGATAACGAAGGGTATGAGGCTGTTGTAATAAGTAATATCAAAAGTGGGCGAGAAGAGATTGAAGTTGTCCAACAGATACATGTTATGCACGAAAGTAATGCTAACGAAGAGGAACAACAT
>JBNMKQ010000142.1:0-6440 GCA_050874425.1 Alloprevotella sp. | reverse complement strand
TAAGTAGGTGTTCAAAATTAGTTTATATTTAGATGCTCACAATTAGCTTATATCAAAAGCACTCTCTTGGGGCGCATTTTGTTCCTTTGTTCTCGATCGCATAGCCCGCTATGCTCGCTCGAACAAAGGAACAAACTGCACCCCAATAGAGCACTTTTGATATAAACTAATTATGAACACCTACTTAAAAATATTACAATTTCAAACTAGTCAGCGCCGCTCCATCAAGGGTGCGAATAGCGAGGGTGCCATCGGCATAGGTGGCAAAGGTTGGAGGATTGCCTCCCTTGGGGAATGTGGGCGACCCAGTGTTGACGATAATGGGGGTGCCTGTCTCTGCATTGGCCTCGCGCAACGTTTGGAGGTGGGTGTGACCATAAACGAACACGTCGCAAGCGGGAGCTGTGGGCATCTTCTTCTCATTATACACGTGGCCGTGGGTTATGAAGAAGCGCTTGCCTTCATCAACCAATAACATATAGGTACTTTGAATGGGGAAGTTGAGCAACATTTGGTCTACCTCCGAATCGCAGTTGCCTCGAACGGCCACGATATTGGCCGCGCGTTCGTTCAATCGTTCTGCAATGGCTTGTGGGTCGAGTCCTTGACACAACCCATTGCGTGGCCCATAATTAAGTATGTCTCCTAACAAGACCAAGAGGTCATAGTGATGGGCATCATAATAGTGCAACACAGCATCGAGTGCTGGCAGTGACCCATGTATGTCTGATAAAAAGAGTATGCGCATGATAATCTTTCGTTTCTCAAAAAAATCGTTTTCCATGCTTACGAAAAAGCTATGCAAAGATAGTGCAAGGAGCGTTCAATACAAAACAAAAGTGTGCTTTTGTTTTTATTGCCAAGCCACCCTAACGGCCTCACCCCCTAGCCCCCTCTCCTTGAGGAGAGGGGGGACAAGTCACCTTTTCTTGCTCATTTTCAGGAAATATCTCAAGCAAGAAACTGGGGAGAAAAAGGTAACTTCAGTCTCCCCTCTCCTCAAGGAGAGGGGGCTAGGGGGTGAGGCCCAATTGCAGTTTATCGCCCTCTACAGAATCCTCTACAAAATGTTTCAGAACGTCCTAAATAGGCGTTAGGACTTACGTATATTTTACCGATGACGTTTTTTGCTTTCATGTTTCACTTTTATGCTTGAAATACCTGATTATCAGCACTTTCAAAGCATGAAACATTGTAATTCAATGTTTCATTTTTAGTTTCAATGTTTCATATAAAAAACACTGAGGGAGAGAAACAAAAACACTGAGGGAGCGATTCAAAAACACTGAGGGAGAAAAACAAAAACACTGAGGGAGCGCGAAGTCGCTCCATCAGTGTTTTGAAAAATGAAACATGAAACTTAAAATGAAACATTGAAGCACTATGTTTCATTTTTATAAACATTTGATATTCAATCAGTTATAACGAAAAATGAAACATGAAAGATAAAACAAATGTTTAAAAAACGTATAGAGATAAGCAGCTTTTGGGCTTCCCCCTCCCCCCTACCCGACCAGAAAGGGGCTAGGGGGGGGAGGCCCCTGCTATCTGTTACCTCTGCGTAAAGTTCGCAAATGGTGTAAGCGTTGCTGGCGTCGGTAGCCACGCCAAATGCCCATACCTACGCGAGGCCATGAGGGAATATGCTTAATCTGATGACGCACCATGGGAATGTCCCATAATAGCATGAGCAGTGCAAAGAATAATGCGGCCAATAGTGTCCAACCAAACAGTATCTTTACGCTCTGTGCCAATAGGCCCTCTACCATGCGCTGCATGATAACTGCGAAGTCTTGAGGCGCGGCCGATAGACGAACGCGGTCAATATAGCCCGATAGGCGCGCAAAGCCGTCGGCCACGTAGTACTTCATGCCATAGGCATGGAGTGCTGCTCCCACAAGTCCTCCCACAAACATGTGTAGCACGTTGAATATGGAGAGGGCTTGGAAGAAGTGTTCGAACGACATGATTTCGTGCAAACACCACATGAACGAGATGCAGAGTATCGCATACGAGAAGCCACGACACATAAGGGGCACGCGTAACAGCTCAATGTTGATACTACTGTCTATCAGTACGTAAAAGCCTCCGGCATAGAGCGCGAAAAAGAATAAGGCAAAGGCAATGAGCTTGTAGACGTTCCAACGCATCAACTTTAGCCAACCTAAACTAAAGAGGCAACCCGCCCAAATGCCGGGTAACGACCACTGGTTGAGCCACTCATAGGTGTGGTCGGCATAGTGCATCACTTCTTCGTAATATACCATTTCGAGCACGTGTTCGCAGGAGAAGAGTGCTTCTACTACACCTATCAAGATGATGACGGGGACGACGTTATTATACGTCCACATCTTTGGCTCATAAAAGGGGGTTGGGTGGTGAAACATTCGCTGTAAGCAAAAGGCCAACGTGATGAGCGATGTGCCACATATCAAGCGAAAGTTATACGAGTGCCACCAGTCTAACCAATCGCCATAGTTGAGCAGCCATGCTGATTGTAAAAATAGAGCGCCCCATAATACGCCCCCCAACCAGTCAATGCCGCGCAAGGGAACAATTTGTGGCATGGCATGAACGGGGCGCGTGAGCAGCGCTTGCACAATGAGCACTACGAGCATAAGCAGCATGACGAAGTAGTGCATGTAGGTCCAATGCATGTCGTAAGCAAACCAGGCTGCGAGGTAACCCGAATATTCAATTGAGGTGAGCAGAATGATGTGTAGTAGCGGGAAGAATACACCAAAGTCACGCTTTGGGGTCATCCATAATTGTATGATAGACATACACTCAAATGTTCCTTGTATTTTGGCTACGCCACATACTATGCAAAGCAACCAAAGTAGGGGTAGGGGCAGGTTGAACGTGGTCAACCACTGACACACCAAAATGGTGGCTGCTGAGGCCATGAGTAGCAACTTGTTGGTGAAGCGAAACTTCATGCGGAAGAGCACGACAAAGTGGAGCGCCATGCCAATAAGGGTGGCGTAGAGGCACATCTGTACGTCTTCGCGCATGATACCGCGTTCGCCCACAATATTGTTCATGGCTCCGAGGTACATGCCATTTGAGAATTGAAAACAAAAGGCAAGTACTACGTATATCCAGGGCCGTATCCACTCAGGCACCCATTCATGATACATGGGCATGCTAAACACCATGGGTGGTCCTCCGCCTGCCGGACGTTGTTGTTCTTCTTCTTTCATTGTTTTTCCTTTTGGGTTGACGAGTTGACAGGTTGACGGGTTGACAGGCAAGTTTGTTTAAAAGGTAACTTCCTCGTCAACTTGTCAACTCGTTAACTCGTTAACAAAAAAACTAAAACGTTGTACACTCTACGTTCATGCCAGCACGGAGGCGGTCAACGTCCTTACGAGAGGTGAAACGAATGCGAACGGGAATGCGTTGCTCCACCTTGACGAAATTGCCCGTAGCATTATCTTGCGGAATGAGTGAAAAGGCAGACCCCGTAGCATCACTGATGCGCTCAATCTTACCCTCAAATACTATGCCCGGTACAGCATCGGCCGTGATACGCACTTTGCCACCCACATTGATGCCCGGCATTTGTGACTCGCGATAGTTGGCCACTACCCAAAGGTCGGTGTTGTCGACAATGTCAACCATCGTTTGTCCGGGTTGTACTAGTTGTCCCTCGTGAATATTCTTCTTGCCCACTACCCCATCGGCCGTAGCAACAATCACGGTGTACGATAGGTTGAGGCGGGCCAACTGTACAGCTTGACGTGCTGCATCAATGCCGGCCTTGCTTTGACTCAATCGGTGGCCCTGTTCGCGCTTAGCTGACGAAAGTGTACCTACGCTGCGGTTGGCACGTTCGTAGGCAGCCTTTGCTGCTAAGTAGGCCGTATGCATGGCATCGTACTGTTGTGGCGTGACGGCATCGTCCTTTAGCAGTTCTGCGTAACGTAGGTCGTCGCGGCGGGCGTTCTCCATGCGCACACGTGCCTCTTCTATGCTGGCATCAGTCACGTTGATGTTTTGATCGGTCGTTTGCATACCCGTAGCCGTAGCTTCTTTGCCCGCTAAAGCATTTTCAAGGTTGGCTTCGGCTTGTGCCAAATGAAGGCGAAATTCACTGTCTTCAATAATTACCAACGTATCGCCTTTGTGAACGGGTTGGTATTCTTGGAAACGAATTTCCTTGATAAATCCTTGTACGCGGGTGTTAACCGGCGTGATGTGTTGCTGCACGGTAGCATTGTCGGTGTATTCGCCATCGCCAAAGTGGACAAAGTGGTCAACTACTAAGTATACGCCTGCTGCGAGCAGTAGCAAAACGATGATGTTATACGTAAAACGAAGTATTTTTTTCTTATTCATGAGTGGAAAAAGGGGTTAAATGGTTTTATGAGTTTTATCAGTTTAATAAGTTTAATGGATGTATATGCAGCAAGTAAAGGCGACCATTTGCACATTCTCACATTTGCACATTTGCACATTAACCAAGCATTTGCACATTTGCACATTTGCACATTTGCACATTTGCACATTTGCACATTTGCACATTAACTAAGCATTTGCACATTAACCAAAGCATTGCACATTAACTATAGTTCGTGACAAGCGAACTTGAGTTCGTAGAAGCAATAAACGAGATTGATTTTAGCATTTGTCAGTGCTAATTCGGCTTCTAACTTCATATTCGCTGCATCGGTGAGGTCGGTAATCAGAGCTAAACCATTTTCGTAGCGTTTGCTCACTACTTGATAGTTTTCGAGCGCAAGTTGAACGCCTTTTTCGCGTGTAGCAAGTTCGGTCTGAGCTGTGCCTAAGTTAACATAGGCAGCGTGTACGGCATCACTCACGCCATTGTGTGCCACGATGGTTTTACTTTGTGCTTCAGCCGTGCTGAGTTTCGCTTCGGCTATCTTGCGTTTGCTCTTATATAGGGAAGAAAAGTTATAGCGAACGCCTACCCCAACAAACCAATAGTTGAGGTTTTTGTTAATCGGCGGCACCTCTATCGTGATAGGGCCGTCAAGGTGATCCTCAGCCATAAGGGCCACCTTGGGCAAACGTTCAGACTTGGCCAATTGTTCTGCCGTGCGACTCATGTCAACTGCCAAATTGGCCTTTTGCAAGGCGGTATGTCCCATGAGTGCCCTTTGCTGCCAGTCGACTTCTGTACCACGCGCAATGGCCGTGGCATCAAAGTCTTTATCGGCGAGTAGCTTGACCTGAGCAGAGTCTGTGCCCAAAGCCGTGCGCAACTGCTTGAGCAAAATGCTTTGGCGGTCGGTAACTGCAGTCTCACCCAAGGTGTACTGTTGGAGTTGCAGTTCATAACGCGTAATATCATTTTGTAGTGAAACCCCTTGTTGGCGGCGATGCTTCATGAGCTCTATCTGTTGCGTGGCCAAGGCCTTGTTAGTAGCATAGACTTGTTGTTGATTGCGCAATGAGTGCAGCTGCAAGTAAAGTCCGGTAAGCATAAAGCGCACACGCTCCGTTTCGTCCTTTACGTTTAGGTTGGCCATTTTGGTTTGCTGCTCGGCTAATGCTATGTTGCTTTTAATAGCTCCACCGGCATATACCACTTGCTCAGCACGCAAGAGGAAGTTATTACCATAGTGGGGCATGTGTGCCGAGGTGCTTTCGCCAAATTTTCGATTCCACAGTCGAGCATTACCTAAGTACGAGAATGAGGCTTGCCCTTCAATGTCGGGCAACTTGCTCATTCGTGCTGTTTCGACGCCAGCTTCGGCCGTTTGAACGGCGGCTCTAAGGCTCGTTAATGACGCATTATGGTTGTCGGCTTGACTATAAAGTTGTTGCAGGCCTTGCTGTAAGGCCACGGTTTGTGCTTGCACCATAGTAGGTACGCAAGCAGTGGCCACACTTAGGGTGAGTGCGGCCAATCTGCTCATTTTCTTTTTCATGAAAATGGGGTTTTTATTTGTAAATGTGATTTTTTTGGGGGGACGAGTAAACGAGTTGACAAGTAGACGAGTAGACAAGTAAGTATGTCTTTATAATGGTAACTTACTTGTCAACTCGTTAACATGTTAACTTGTTAACCAAAAAGTATACGTTAATGCTGTGCACAAACTCCCCATTTATGGAATTTATGCACTTTATTGATACGAAATAAAAAATAGCGTTGTTTTAGCGTTTGGCTATTGGTCATGAAAAAAAGTTTTCTGAAGCAGCGAGACGTCCATTTGTCGTCTGTTAAAGCATAAAAACGGGGCTTAACAGATTTACTTGCTTGAAAACGCTGCAAAGTTACATCTTTTTTTGGCTCTATAACGAATCATGTGGGTAATATTGCGTTTAATAACAGATACAAACTGCAATTTGATGCGGCCTCTCCCCCTAACCCCCTCCCCCACAGGGGAGGGGGAATAAGTCACTCTTACTTCTTGAGTTTTCTGTTGGTTCTCAACTAGAAACGCAGCAAGTAAAGGTTACTTATTCCC
>JBNMKQ010000141.1:0-6459 GCA_050874425.1 Alloprevotella sp. | reverse complement strand
GTGTATAACTTATGAGGGTGATACTGCAATTTGTCTGCCTAATTGGGGGGGCGGGTCCTCACCTGGGGGCGACGCGTCCCCGCGTCGGCATTTGTTAGTCAAGGCTCGATGCCTTGACTAACAAATACATGAATGGCTCTGTAACGATTCGTATGGGTATGCTGCAATTTGTCATAAAAGCATTTTACCCACACTATTCGTTACTGAGCCATAATAGTTTTTGAGGAAATAAACTAACCGCTACCCACACGAATCATTCATGTATTTGCAAGTCAAGGCATCGAGCCTTGACTTACAAATGCCGACGCGGGGACGCGTCGCCCCCAGGTTAGGACGCCCGCCCCCCAATTAGGAAGACAAATTGCAGTCTATTTGTCTTTTATTTTGCATATTATTTCTTTTTTTCTTGATGTCGCTTTGCGTTTCTCCTGTCCATGCTTTTTCGCCCCTTAAAACGCGCGCTAATTGCCAAAAAATGAGTATTTTTGCGCATAATATACCTATAAAGAAAAAACAAGCATAAAACCCTATATGGAAGAAACAGAAAACAAAGGCGCAGCCGCTTATAGTGCCAGTAACATTCAGGTGCTTGAAGGCCTGGAGGCAGTACGTAAGCGTCCCGCCATGTACATTGGCGACATCAGTGAAAAAGGTTTGCACCACTTGGTGTACGAAACCGTCGACAACTCCATTGACGAAGCCCTTGCAGGGTACTGTACGCACATCGAAGTAACCATCTGTACGGACAACTCAATCGTTGTACAAGACAATGGTCGTGGTATCCCTGTCGATATGCACCCCAAAGAGCATCGCTCAGCCCTCGAAGTAGTAATGACCGTGCTCCACGCCGGTGGTAAGTTCGATAAAGGCTCTTACAAAGTGTCAGGTGGTCTGCACGGTGTGGGTGTAAGTTGTGTGAATGCCCTTTCTACCAAAATGGTCAGCGAGGTGTTCCGCGACGGCAAAGTCTATCGCCAAGAGTACGCTAAGGGTCATCCCCAAGCACCTGTAGCCGTAGTAGGAGAGACCGACATTCGTGGTACACGCCAACACTTCTGGCCCGACCCCACTATCTTCACAACGACTACCTACAAGTATGAAATCTTGGCCAACCGTATGCGTGAGTTAGCCTACTTGAATGCAGGTATCACCATTACGTTGGTAGACGAACGCCCTGACGAAGAAGGCAATACCCGCAAGGACGTGTTCCATTCCGACCTCGGACTCCGCGAGTTCGTTCGTTACATCGACTCTTCACGCCAGCACCTCTTCGACGACGTTATCTATCTCAACACCGAGAAGAACAACATACCCATCGAGGTGGCTATCATGTACAACACCTCATACTCAGAGAATATCCACTCTTACGTCAACAATATCAACACCATCGAGGGTGGTACCCACTTGGTTGGTTTCCGCCAGGCCGTTACCCGCGTGTTGAAAAAGTATGCCGAAGAGACCGCAGGTAAGCAAATCGAAAAGGCCAAGGTAGAAATATCGGGCGAGGACTTCCGCGAAGGCTTGACCGCCGTCATCTCCGTGAAGGTGTCCGAACCCCAGTTTGAGGGCCAGACCAAGACGAAGTTGGGTAATAGCGAAGTGACGGGTGCCGTCAACCAAGCAGTGGGCGAAGCCCTTACCAACTACTTAGAGGAGCACCCCAAGGAAGCCAAACTCATTGTCGACAAAGTAATCCTTGCCGCCACTGCTCGTATTGCTGCCCGTAAGGCACGCGAGAGCGTACAGCGCAAGAGTCCCCTCTCAGGTGGTGGACTGCCCGGTAAGTTGGCCGACTGCTCTTCAAAGGACCCCTCTATCTGTGAGTTGTTCCTTGTCGAGGGTGACTCAGCAGGTGGTTCAGCCAAGCAAGGCCGTAGCCGTGCTACACAGGCCATTCTTCCCCTACGTGGTAAGATATTGAACGTAGAGAAGGCCATGTGGCACAAAGCCTTTGAAAGTGATGAAGTGAACAATATCATTCAGGCCCTTGGCATTCGCTTTGGCATGGGTGAGGACTCAAAGGAGGCCAACCTCGACAAGTTGCGTTACCACAAGGTCATCATCATGGCCGATGCCGATGTCGATGGTCAGCACATTGCTACGCTTATTATGACCCTCTTCTATCGCTACATGCCTCAGATTATACAAGACGGCTACCTCTACATCGCTATGCCGCCCCTCTATAAGTGTACGAAGGGCAAGGTGTCAGAGTATTGCTACAACGACCGCGACCGTCAAATCTTTATGGATAAGTATGGCGACGGTACCGAAGGCAGTATCTCTACTCAGCGCTACAAAGGTTTGGGTGAGATGAACCCTGAGGAACTGTGGAGCACTACGATGTGTCCCGATAGCCGCTTGCTCAAGCAAGTTTCGCTCGAAAACGCTGCTGACGCTGACTACGTATTCTCTATGTTGATGGGTGACGATGTAGGTCCACGCCGCGAGTTTATCGAGAAGAATGCTATCTACGCCAATGTCGATGCGTAAACGCTAATTTACATTCAACATATTCATAATATTGTTGCTACGAACGGTAATGGACGTAAAACATTAATTCGAGTTGAGCGCTTCGCGCTTGATTTAAACATTAATGTTTCATTAATTGACCATTAATATTTTTCATTAATCTTTTTCATTAATCTCTTTATGGAGTACAAAACGACAATTGTAGATTAATGAAAAGATTAATGAAAAGATTAATGACAGATTAATGGTAGATTAATGTTTACTCAAAAAGCGCGAAGCGCGTCATTTAACGTTTAGCCTTTAGTAGATTAATGTTTACCAAAAGCGCGAAGCGCGTCAATTAACGTTTAGCCTTTAGAAGATTAATGTTAACTAAAAACGCGAAGTGCGTCAATGAACGTTTTAGCAACGGGAATTAATTATTCATTATGAAACAGTACAATCTGGTGAATAACATCCTTGGATGGATCACCTTTGCCATTGCGGCCTTCACCTACTGTTCTACGGTAGAGCCCACGGCAAGTTTCTGGGACTGCCCAGAGTTTATCACCACCGCCTACAAACTTGAGGTGGGTCACCCCCCTGGCGCCCCCTTTTTCATGTTGACAGGCAACTTCTTTACGCAGTTTACGAGCGACCCCTCCAAGGTAGCTTTCTGCGTCAACATTATGTCGGCCTTGCTTTCGGCCCTGTGTATTCTGTTCCTCTTCTGGACCATAACCCACTTGGCACGCAAGCTCATCACCCCCGACGGTAAGGTGACCACCCTCACCCAACTCATCACCATTATGGGTTGCGGTCTGACAGGTGCTTTAGCCTACACATGGAGCGACACCTTCTGGTTCTCAGCCGTTGAAGGTGAAGTATATGCCTATTCAAGTATGTTCACCGCCTTGGTGTTCTGGCTCATACTCAAGTGGGAAGACCACGCCGACGAGCCTCACTCCGACCGTTGGTTGGTGCTCATCTTCTACCTAACAGGTTTGTCAATCGGTGTCCACCTGCTCAACCTCCTCTGCTTGCCCGCTATTGCGTTGGTATATTACTACAAGCGCAATCCGCAGGCCAACCTCAAGGGCTCACTCGTAGCCTTGATTATCTCTATGCTCTTGGTGGCAGCCGTACTTTATGGTGTAGTGCCAGGCATTGTAAAGGTGGGCGGTTGGTTTGAATGGTTCTTTACCAACGACCTCGGTCTCTCGTTCAACGTAGGTATGATTGTTTACCTCGTTATCTTGGTAGCCGTTGTATTGGCCGCTATCTGGAGCACCACGACAGTCAATCACCTTCGCACGAAAGTGCTCTACCTATTGAGCGTAGCCTTGTTGGGTATTCCCTTTATGGGCAAGGGTACGATCTCAATCGTGATAGGTTTAATCGTATTGGCCGCCCTTTATTTCTTACTCGACTACAAAGGCAAGGACGGCAACTACGTAGTGCGCAAGCGCTTCTTAAACACCTCTTTGCTTTGCATGCTGATGTTGATGATAGGCTATTCATCATACGCTATCATCGTGATACGTTCAGCGCAAAATCCCCCCATGGACCAAAACTCACCCGAGGACGTGTTCACCCTCGGCTCGTACATGGGACGTGAGCAATATGGTCAAACACCCTTGCTCAAGGGCGAAGCCTTCTGCTCACAGAGTCAAGCCTACCAAGTAGGCGCGATTGGCTATCAGAAGAACAAGCGTACACAGCGCGTTGAGAAAGCCAATGCTTCAGAGCCCGATCGCTATGAAGAGATTGAAGAGACCTCAGGCCTTACCTATCCCTCAGGCTTGACCATGCTCTTCCCCCGTATTCATAGTGCGGCTCACACCTCACAATATCAAGAATGGTTAGGCGACGACTTGCAATATAAGGACGTCACCTTTGCCGACAACGAAGGCAATACCTACCCCGGCCAGATGCCCACACAATGGACAAACTTGAAGTTCTTCCTCTCTTATCAGGTCAACTTCATGTATTGGCGCTACTTCATGTGGAACTTTGTCGGTCGTCAGAATGACATTCAAGGTAATGGCGAACTGGAACACGGCAACTGGATAACCGGTATCCCCTTCATCGACAATGCCCTCTATGGCGACCAAAGCCTCTTGCCTAAGTCATTGCAAGAGAACAAGGGACACAACGTGTTCTACTGCTTGCCCCTCATCTTGGGCTTAATCGGACTCTTCTTCCAGGCCTATAAGGGCGAGAAGGGCGTGCGCCAGTTCTGGGTAGTATTCTTCCTCTTCTTCATGACAGGTTTGGCCATTGTGCTTTACTTGAACCAAACTCCCAGCCAGCCCCGTGAGCGTGACTATGCTTATGCAGGTTCGTTCTACGCCTTTGCTATCTGGATTGGTTTGGGCGTTGCTGCCCTCGCAGCAGGCCTTGAGAAGATGTTGAAGAGCAAACCCCAATTGGCTGCAGCCGTAGCAACCGTAATAGGTGTGCTCGTGCCCATTCAGATGGTTAGCCAAACTTGGGATGACCACGACCGTTCAGGCCGCTTCACTTGTCGTGACTTCGGTGCCAACTACTTGAACACACTGCCCGACAAGGGTTGCCCCATTATCTTCAGCAATGGCGATAACGACACCTTCCCCTTGTGGTACAACCAAGAGGTAGAGGGCACACGTACCGACGCCCGCGTCTGCAACCTCTCTTATTTGCAGACCGACTGGTACACCGACCAAATGCGTCGTCCGGCTTACGACTCTAAGTCGTTGCCTATCACGTGGAGCCGCTACTTCTACGTTGATAATGGTAAACACTCTTTCTATCCCATACGTCCAGAAGGCAAGGCAGAGTTGGACGAGTTGAAGAA
Organism: Alloprevotella sp.; assembly: GCA_050874425.1. Lineage (GTDB taxonomy): Bacteria > Bacteroidota > Bacteroidia > Bacteroidales > Bacteroidaceae > Alloprevotella. The sequence goes on along the minus strand of JBNMKQ010000141.1, from coordinate 1,175 downwards.
GCAGAACCCGAAGGTTGACCCTTACGAACTCTCTTACATACTCGACCACTACGTGAAGAAGGCTGAGGGAGGTTACTTCCCCACCGACTCCGTTGTAGTGAGCGTCAATAAGCAAGCCGTCATCGAGAGCGGTATGATGCTACCAATGGGTAAAGACTCTATCCCCGACAAGATGATCATCTCGCTCAAGAGCCTTGCACAGAATAGAGGCGGGCTTTATCGCGCAGATGTGATGATATACGAGATGTTGGCACATGCTGACTGGAAGCGCCCCATGTATATGAGCGTAACACTCGGTCCGGAGAACTATGCTGGACTTGAAAATTACCTCGTGTTGGAAGGTTTGGCTTATCGCATTACTCCATTCAACTTCGGCAAGCGTGGCGTAGTAGATGCCGACTTGATGTACAACAACATGATGAACCGCTTCAAGTACGGCAACGTGGCCGACAAGAACTTCTACTTAGACGAAACAGTAGGTCGTATGTGCGAAACGCACCGCCGCATGTTTATGATGTTGGCCGATGCCCTTGTACGCCGTGGCGAAAAGGATAAGGCTCTGAAGGCCTTGAAGAAGTGTAAGGAGGTACTTCCTGCTTACACTGTACCTTACGACGATGACGACTCGCAATTGGCTGCTGTATGGCTCGCTGCAGGTGACAAGCAAGAAGCTGCTCGCGTAGCGAAGGCTGTGCTCGACTACGATATGCAGTACATGCGTTACATTAGTTCATTGGGTCAAGACCATGTCAACACCTATGGTCGCAGCTGTTACTTCATGTTCTCAAGCATTATCGAGGCCAGCGATGCCCTCAAGCAGGCAGATCCAAAGGCTTACAAGATGTATGAGATGCAAATCCAGCAGATGGCTGCAACTCCTTCGTTCCAACTCGGCATGCAGTACTATCAACAGCAAATGAGTGCTGCAGCGCAGTAACTTTGTGCTGAGTATATAAACATTAAAACGGACAGATTAAAGGTAAAACTTTAGTCTGTCCGTTTTTGGATTTGCGATTGATAACTGCAATTTGATGCGGCCTCTCCCCCTAACCCCCTCCCCCACAGGGGAGGGGGAATAAGTCACTCTTACTTCTTGAGTTTTCTGTTGGTTCTCAAATAGAAACGCAGCAAGTAAAGGTTACTTATTCCCCCTCCCCTGTGGGGGAGGGGGTTAG
>JBNMKQ010000140.1:0-6462 GCA_050874425.1 Alloprevotella sp. | reverse complement strand
AGCAAATGCTCTTCTATTTAATACATTGCCATGTTGGGGCATCGAGCCCCAACATGGCAATACCGACGCGGGGACGCGTCGCCCCCAGGTGAGGACGCGTCGCCCCCAGGTGAGGACGCGTTGACTACTAGTTAGGACGCGTTAAACCTAGGTTAAAATATACTCCTTACGCGCGCGTACATAATATTTACCTTGAGGCGTTTTTTGTTTCATGTTTCATTTTCATAACGCAATACATTGATAATCAGTAGTTTCAAGAGGTGAAACATTGGAGTTCTATGTTTCATTTTTGATTTCAATGTTTCATACAAAAAACACTGAGGGAGAAAAACAAAAACACAATGGGAGCGATTACAAAACACTGAGGGAGAAGAACAAAAACACTGAGGGAACGCTTTCGCGCTTCCTCAGTGTTTTGAAAAATGAAACATGAAACTAAAAGTGAAACATACAAGCTATATGTTTCACCTTTCGAAATGATTGATATTCAATTATTTCGAAAGAAAAATGAAACATGAAAGATAAAACAAAGGTTTTGAAAACGTAGAAAGATTGCAGTTTATATGTTATCTTTGCACCCATGTTAGATACTATCATTCAAGCAGCATTACGGGCTGGAAAAGCCATAATGGACATATATACCCACCCCGACCTTGACTGGCAGGTGGAACGTAAAGCCGATAACTCCCCCTTGACGTTGGCCGACCGCAAATCGCATGCCGTAATCGCCGAGGCACTTGAGAGCAGTCCTTACCCATTATTGAGTGAGGAAGGGGCACACTTGCCCTACGAAGATCGCAAACATTGGCATAGTCTTTGGATTGTTGACCCATTGGACGGCACGAAGGAGTTTTTGAAGAAGAACGATGAGTTTACGGTAAACATTGCCCTCGTGACGGACGGAGTGCCTGTTATGGGCGTTATCTACGTGCCCGCCAAGTATCGTCTGTTTTGGGGCGAGAAGGGACAAGGTGCTTTTACGGCCGAGGTTGACCCCGAAACACTTCACATCGGTCAAGCGGAGTCTTTACCCTTGAAGGGAGCGAACCTCAACCGTCCTTATCGTGTCGTAGCTTCGCGTTCTCACCTCTCGCCTGAGACGGAGACGTTTATTAACGACCTACGTCGCCACCACGCTGACTTAGAGTTGGTGAGTGCGGGTTCATCGCTCAAGCTATGTTTAGTAGCTGAAGGCAAGGCCGATGTCTATCCGCGCATGGCACCTACTATGGAGTGGGACACGGCTGCGGGACATGCTATCGCCTTGGCTGCTGGCCATGAAGTATTAAATGCCGAAACGGACCTTCCCCTTACCTATAATAAAGAGGATTTACACAACCCTTGGTTTGTGGTAAAGTAAGGGAGGGGGCCTCTCCCCCTAACCCCCTCCCCCACAGGGGAGGGGGAACAAGTTACCTTTTATTGCTGAGTTTATAATGGCATTAGCACATTGGCATATTAGCATATTAGCATATTTCCCTAACATTCGCATATTAGCATATTAGCACATTTGCACATTAACCCATGCAACCCCTATTTGTAATCATCATATTAGCACTCATGGTGCTGGCTTTAATCAAAGACCGCATGCGTCCGGGACTAATACTGTTCTCGGGCGCGGTAGTGTTTTTGTGCGCGGGCATACTCACGCCGAAAGAGATGCTCGAAGGATTTGCTAATAAGGGTATGATAACTGTGGCCATGCTCTTCTTAGTGAGTGAGGGAGTGCGCCGTTCGGGATTGCTCGAAGCCTTGCTGCGAAGTCTGTTGCCATTGAAAAGCCATACGGCCGTGCGAAAGGTGCAGGCACGTATGTTGCCAACAATTGCTTTTATATCGGCCTTCTTGAACAATACGCCTGTGGTGGTTATCTTTGCCCCGATGATAAAGCGCTGGGCAGAGAATCATGGCGTGGCGGCTACGAAATTGCTTATTCCACTGTCCTATGCTACCATCTTAGGCGGCACATGTACACTCATCGGTACGAGTACGAACCTTGTCGTACACGGTATGGTAATTGATGCAGGCTTTGAAGGCTTCTCCATGTTTGAGTTAGGCAAGGTGGGCCTTATTATTGCCCTTGTGGGACTGCTCTACATTTGGATATTTTCCCCCCGCCTCCTGCCTGCTGAACGAAATAATAAGGACGAGATGACCTCGCCCGCTGAATTAGGACGCGGCCTACACCGCATTGAGGTAGTGCTCGGTGCTCGCTTCCCAGCCATCAATCGTCGTATTATCGACTTTGACTTTAAACGCAAATATGGGGCAGACCTACTAGAACTGAAGCGCGGCGGCGAAACGTTTATCGTTCACGATATGCGTCGCGAACGCTTTCATGAAGGCGATACGCTGGTGCTTTTGGCCAACGACGACTTTATGCAGAACTGGGGCGACTCTTCGTTCTTCCTTATGGTGTCGAACGGAAAAGACCAGAACTTTAAGATGCCCCGGTGGAAGTGTTGGCTTTCGGTGGTGCTATTGGTATTGATGATTATCGGTGCAACGGTGGGCGAATTGCCCGCTGTGCGCGATGCGGCACCGCGTATGCACTTGGATATGTTCTTCTTCGTCAGCGTGGTGACAATTCTGATGGCGTGGCTCAACATCTTTCCAGCTCGCAAATACACGAAGTTTATATCATGGGACATTCTTATCACCATTGCTTCAGCCTTTGCTATTAGCCGCGCTATGTTGAACTCGGGCATGGCAGACTGTGTGGCACAGTGGGCCGTAGGACTGAGCAGCCAATATAGTCCTGTGGTGTTGCTGGCGGTCATCTTTATCATTACCAACCTATTCACGGAATTGATGACGAATAATGCGGCTGCAGCTTTGGCCTTCCCGCTTTCGCTGAGCATAGCCCAACACATGGGGGTAAGTCCGATGCCTTTCTTTGTGACTATTTGTATGGCTGCCTCTGCTAGTTTTAGCACACCGATTGGCTATCAAACGAACCTTATCGTACAGGGTGTGGGCAACTATCGCTTTGCTGACTTCGTTAAGGTGGGACTGCCGTTGAATATCATCTCACTGGTGGTGACGGTGACGGTGGTGCCGTATTTCTGGCCTTTCTAACATTAATGTATACGAGAAAATAGAAACATTAATGAAAACATTAATGGGAAACAACTTAGGGCGCGCTTCGCGCTTGTAAGGTTGAACATTAATTATCGTATAATTAATCATTAATTATTTCATTAATTATTTCATTAACTTGTTCATTAATGGCCATTTCTTAAAATTAAGGTTATAAAGTAAGTTTTGTTGATTATCAGTAGAATGTGACTTTATAATCTCATAACCTCGAAACTAAAAACTTATAAATAAATGGGTCTGATAGAATTTAACAAACTACCTATAAACACGCTCGTAGGAGCGGATTGGAGCACGTTTAAGGAACTCACTGCGGGTCGCGAAGTTGACGGGCCTTGGAAGAGCAAGTATCGCTTGACAAAGGCCGTATGTCGTCTGCTTTCGGTATTGGCACCGCTGCAAGAGCGCCGCTACAAGAAATTGTTGGCCAACGAACCTTTGAAGAATGACCCTGTGTTCATTCTCGGCCATTGGCGTTCGGGCACTACGTTTGTTCACAACGTACTCTCATGCGACAAGCGTTTTGGCTACTGCACAACGTATCAAACGGTATTTCCTCACCTCATGATGGTAGGACAGCCCTTCTTTAAGAAGACAATGGGTTGGCTCATGCCAAACAAGCGTCCAACCGACAATATGGAGTTAGCGCCCGACCTACCACAAGAGGAAGAGTTTGCTATCTCTAATATGTGTCCGTATACGTTCTACAACTTTTGGTTCTTCCCTAAGTATATGCAAGAGTATTGTGACAAGTACCTCATCTTTAAGGACATCACGAAGGAGGAGTTGAACGTGTGGGAGGAGACATTCCGCAAACTTATCAAGATTTCGCTTTGGAACACGGGTGGCGAACAGTTTCTCTCTAAGAACCCGCCCCACACTGGCCGCGTGAAAGAGTTGGTTAAGATGTTCCCCAACGCTAAGTTTATCTACTTGATGCGCAATCCTTACACCGTGTTTGAAAGTACGCGTTCGTTCTTTACCAATACGATTCAGCCCCTAAAGTTGGAAGAGTTCTCTGACGAGGCTATCGAAGCAAACATTCTGACCACCTACCGCAAGTTGCACGACCAATACGAGGCTGACAAACACCTCATTCCTGAGGGCAACCTCATCGAGGTGAAGTTTGAAGACTTTGAGGCCGATGCCCTTGGCATGACAGAGAAAATCTACAAGACGCTCTCACTGCCCGGTTGGGATAATGCCAAAACGGCTATTTCACAATACGTCGGTTCGAAGCGCGGCTATAAGAAGAACAAATACAAATATGCCGACCGCACACGCCACCTCGTTGAGGAAAACTGGGGCGACATTCTTGAACAGTGGGGCTACCGACTTGATTGATACCTCAATCAAGAATGTGCAAATGTGCAAATGTGAGAATGTGCAAATGCTTAGTAAATGTGCAAATGTGAGAATGTGCAAATGTGCAAATTGTCGCCTTTGTACACGCAGTTATTAAGACATTAAATCATTTGCACATTTGCACATTTGCACATTCTCACATTTGCACATTCCCCAAGCATTTGCACATTCCCCAAGCATTTGCACATTCTCACATTTACACATTTGCACATTTTTCCCCCTCATGTCAGCACGTTTACTTTGGGTGGACGATGAGATAGATATGCTCAAAGCCCACATATTGTTTTTAGAGAAGAAAGGATATGAAGTTGTCACCGCCAGCAATGGCCCTGATGCCATTGACTATGCGCGTGAGGGACGCTTTGATCTTGTATTGTTGGACGAAAACATGCCAGGCCTTTCAGGACTTGAGACGCTTACGCGGCTGAAGGAGATAGCTCCTACACTGCCCGTCGTAATGGTGACGAAAAATGAAGAGGAGGACATCATGGACCAAGCCATTGGTTCGAAGATAGCCGACTACTTGATTAAACCCGTCAACCCTAAGCAAATTCTCCTTACGCTGAAGAAGAATATTCACCAACGAGAGATTGTGCAAGAGGTTACGCAGACGGGGTATCGCCAAGAGTTTGGACGCATTGGTATGCAACTGAGCGAATCGCTCACGGCTGATGAGTGGAAGGAACTTTACAAGCGCCTTGTGTATTGGGAACTGGAACTCTCTGAGGCTGACAGTGCTATGGACGATATGTTGCGCATGCAAAAGGAAGAGGCCAACCTAACGTTTGCCAAATTCGTGCGTCGCAACTATGAGGATTGGATAAAGCAGCCTGATGAGCGTCCGCTCATGAGTCCTGACATCTTTAAGCGCTGCGTCTTCCCCCGCCTCTCGGCAGGCCGCAAGGTGTTCCTCTTAGTGCTCGACAATTTTCGCTACGACCAGTGGCGCGTGCTCTCAAGTGAATTGGCCGACGACTTCGACATCGACGAGGACCTCTATTACACCATTCTCCCCACCGCCACGCAGTATGCGCGCAATGCCATATTTGCAGGCTTAATGCCCTTGCAGATTAAGCAGATGTATCCCGACCTTTGGGTAGATGAAGAGGAAGACGAAGGGAAAAACCTCAACGAAGAGGCACTCATTCGTCATCAGTTGGAGCGTTTCCGCCGTCGCGAAACGTTTACTTATCACAAGCTGAACGACTCACAAGCTGTTGACCACCTGTTAGGACAGATGCAACAGTTTGCAAGCTCCCCCCTCAACGTGTTGGTCATCAACTTTATCGACATCTTGAGCCACGCACGCACGGAGAGTCGCATGGTACGCGAGTTGGCCGGCAACGAGAGTGCTTATCGTAGCATTACACTCTCCTGGTTCCGCCATACACCCATTCGCGACCTCTTCCATCGCCTTGCAGAGTTAGACTACGACATCATCATTACGACCGACCACGGTAGCATTCGTGTCGACCAACCCTCAAAGGTTGTAGGCGATAAGAATGTCAATACCAACCTTCGCTATAAGTTAGGCCGCAACCTCTCGTACAATGCCAAGGAAGTGTTCGAAGTGCGCAACCCTAAGGACTTGCTTCTCCCGCAGCCCAACCTCAGCACGTCGTACATCTTCGCCACGGGTAATCGCTTCTTTGCTTATCCCAACAACTACAATTACTACGTACAATACTATCGCGACACCTTCCAGCACGGAGGCATCTCAATGGAAGAGATGCTCGTTCCCCTTGTCACGCTCCGGTCGAAAAGTAAGAGATAGTATGAAAGAGGTTGTAATAAACCCATAAAAAAAACGGCTCTATAACGAAACTGCAATTTATCAAACAGACAAAGATTAATGAGACGATTAATGGAAAAGATTAATGATAGATTAATGAAACATTAATGTTAACAAAAGCGCGTAGCGCAAAAAAAACTTTACGTTACGCGCTTCGCGCTTAGTTTTAAACATTAATGTTTCATTAATCTATCATTAATCTTTCCATT
>JBNMKQ010000139.1:0-6466 GCA_050874425.1 Alloprevotella sp. | reverse complement strand
TTGAGGAGAGGGGGGACAAGTCACCTTTTCTTGCTCATTTTCAGGAAATATCTCAAGCAAGAAACTGGGGAGAAAAAGGTAACTTCAGTCCCCCCTCTCCTCAAGGAGAGGGGGTTAGGGGGTGAGGCCCAATTGCAGTTTACCCACACGATACGTTATAGCCCCCAACACCCCATATATAAAAAGTGAGGCAGTACGCGCTTCACAGCGAATATTGCCTCTCGTCATTTACCTAAAAAACACTATTACCTTATAGCTTGTTATAATAGAGACCTGCAAAACATTCAAAAGTAAAATCCTCAGGTCAATATTATTTTATTTTCTGTACGCAAAGATACATCGCAAAGTGTTTCTGTGCCAAACTTTTTAGACAAATATCCTTATTTTATCGACGAATTTTGCAAGTCAACATTGCAATTGTATCTTTATGCACTCTTTTTAAAGTTTTGAAACAATTGCAAGCTTCCCCCCTAAGCCCTTTCCCCACAGAGGAGTGGGAATAAGTAACTTCTATATATTGAGTTCCTAGCTGACTTTCAGCTAAAAACTCAGCAAGTAGAGGTAACCTTTTCCCCCTCCCCTGTGGGGGAGGGGGTTAGGGGGAGAGGCCCCAATTTACTTCGTTATCAACCCTTTCACCTTGCTACACTTCTTTTCGTTCCCTTTCAGCGTATAGCTAAAGTGATCTTTGTCGAGTGAGATGATAGTTGAAGTGTCCGACTTTTCGTTGTAGTCTGAACCGTCAGCAGGTACATATACTAAGATAAAGTGGCCATTACGCAACTTCCACTCACGCAATGTTACCTCAGATGGCCCCACATCGCAAGCTGCGCCGTCAGCGTTCAAGCGCATGCCCGTGCCACTATTACCCTCAAACATCCATAGTCCCGTCAGTTCCGACACGTTAACGACCGAAAGTGCTAACTTCTGCTTAAACATCGGAACAACGGCCAAGGTGTCACCCACTGCGAGCGTACCATGTACCGAATTGCTACGACGAGCGTCAGCATATCCAAGCGTACGTGTGCGTTTCGCGTCAATCTGCAGGAAAGTAATTGAATCGTCCGTCACCTTTTGCAGTTGTACCATAATAGTAGAGTCTGGCTCTTCAGGTGCTTCCACCTTTTCTACTCTTTTCTTCTTTCCACTGCATGCCACCATTGATACGACCAATGTGGCTAATAGTAAATAGGTTATTTTTTTCATCATTCTTCATTATATGATTATAAGGGTTGTAGTCATCTACACCTCCAAAGAAGTGTAGATGCTACAACCCTTAACTAGTTATGAGAGAGGTTTATTAGCGACGGTGGTTGATTGCAGGACGAGTATTTCTCTTGAATTTTACTTCGAAAGGATAACTCATTGTATTATGGAATACGTCAGTAACAACAAAGTGAAGCGTGAAGTTTGTACCGTCAGCAACACCAGCAGTACCTTTAAGCTTCAATTCAAATGAATTGTTGGCGGTGCTTGTTACTTCAAGAATGTTATCGTCTGCGCTTACTTCAATCCTAGTACTTGCAATCAGAGCATCACGATCAGTACCTAAGTATTTAATAGTCTGACTATGGTCTGCGGGGTTCTCTGCATAGAAAACATCGTCCCTCAAAGTGAGTACCTGAGGATATGATATTTCAATAGGTTTCTGATTGAATTTTTCTATGTGACGGATAGGACTAACAACTTTAACATTGAATGTCGTGCCTTCTTTTGCCTGAGGAGTCCAATAGTTATTCAATCCGTAGTATTTAGCACCTACAGTCAAGTTGTAAACGTGTTCGTCCTCAACTGATTTGTAAGGTACTACAAATTTATTATCGAAGAAAATATTGCCGTTATAAGTGTAGCAAGTAGCATTATTGGCTATGATAGGCTTGTAATCAGTTGTTGGATAATTGCTCAATTTATCAGCAAAGAAGATACGACCAGTTCCATTGTTTGCTGTAAGGTCTTGACCAACTTTTACAAATGCGCTTGACATATTAGCATAAGCATTTGTGCCATTATTCGCAGCATAAAGAATAACGTCATCACCTGCAAATACACGATGGATTCTTTGAATCTCTTCAGCTAATGTTGTTGGAACCTTGATTGTTACTTTAACCTTAACGCTTGTAACTTCATTACCGTTACGGTCAAAGAACATAACAGTAAATTTGTATTCACCAGGACCGACATTAGCAGGATTGTATTTGAATGAAAGATTTTTAATGTTGCTCAATTCAGTAGCTGTCAAAGTAGAACTCTTAGCAGATTTACCATTTACAACATCAAGTGTCTTAACTACAGCACCATTTGCTTTGTTAAAGTAAACGGTCATGTTAGGAATTTCTGAATTAATTACTTGAATCGTTTTAACGTTACTCTTCCAAACGTCATTCTTAGAGGTCATGCTCAAAGTCTCAGAGAATTTAGTGTTTGTGCCAGGAGTAGTCTGATCACTTGCTGAGGTTGGAGTATGTTCGTAGTTGATGTCGCCTTCTGCATACATAGCTTCAGTGTAGATAACCTTAAACCGAAGCTTTGTAATTGCACCATTATAATCCCAAGTATAGTAGTCATAAGTATAGGTGTAACCATTCTTAGCATTGTCAACGGTGATGGTTTCGAACAAATCGTTGACAGAAACGGAAGCGCCAGATTTACCTTCGGTAATGGTAGCCTCTTTCAAAACTTTTTGGAATCCAGCATTACTATTCATGTTAGCTTGTTCTGTTCCATCATTTTGGTTTGGTGAAGAAGCGCTTGTGGCACCAACACATTCAATGTATTTAGCGTATACCCTATTGGTCGCATTTAATTTAAATTCACCTTTCAACTTGTTAAAGCGGAAATCAACACCTGCCGCACTGGCTTCAGGAGTTAAATCGGCTTTGCCAATCGCATCAACAGACAAATGAGCGCGGTTGTAGCTTGTAATGTTTCTAGGCTTGAACTTAAGTTCATACTTAGAGTAAACGCGACGATTGGTAATATCCTTATTGTCTTTACCCTTTAGTCCTTGGTTAGTTGCAGCCAATGCATAAACCTCATTCTTTCCGTCACCAACATGTTCTGGAACAAAATCTACATCTTGGTTCTTATTGTAAACGCTGAATTTGTAAAGACCATTCTTTGCAGCAGCACGCGTAATGAGTTTGTCTGAAGCTACAGCCTTTGTCAGCTTATATTCGGGGTTAGCACCATCTTGACTATTAAGCAAATCAAGTGTTTGACCCTCGAATGATACTGTATTAGGATTGATTGTGGCATAAATATCACCGCAATATTCTTGCACTGTGTAGTTGTTGATATGACGTTCGCCATCGCGACCTGCACCAGGAGCACCCTTATATGGGAAGTAAGCCGTTTGCTCTGATGAATTGTTTACAAAATAAGTCTTGCCATCATTTGGTGTAACATTGTACTTGGTAAGTTGTGCATATACAGCGTCGAAGTCTGAATTGTCTTGTACAATCAAGCCTGTAATCAAGTTGCTCAAATCGGTGAACAAGACATCAATCAAACCATCAATGCGCGTAATTTCACCGTCGATGCGAGTGATATCGCCCTTGATAGCTGTAATGTTGGTATTGACACCAGCAATCAAAGTAGCAACTGTTTCGTCCTTGCCTTCTTCGTTGAGCTTACCAATCTTAGCTTCGATTTCTTCGCGAAGTTTGTCAATGCTATCCTTAATGTTATCCTTAACATCGCTTGACTTAGCCAAAGAATTCATTAACTCATCGATACCATCCAAACGGCCATCGATACCATCCAAACGGCCATCGATACCGTCCAAACGGCCATCTGTACCATCTAAGCGGCCCTCAATGGCTTCTAAGCGTTGGTTAACAGCCTCGTTAGCGTTCTTTAAGCCTTCGATAGAAGTCTTCAAGCCATTCTGACCAGCTACGAGTTCGTTTACCTTTGTCAAGAAGTTGCTCTCCAAGGTTTCTACTGCCAACTTATTAGCGGCAATCTTACCTTCGAGTTCAGCCAACTGACCTACGATTTCGTTAATCTTCTCGCTATTAGCATTGATCTTTTCGCCGTTAGCTGAAATGCCTTCTTTAGCATCTTGTAATTGGCTCTTCAAAGAGTTGATCTGAGCGGTGATATCAGCGTTTTGCTTAGCTAATTCAGTAGAAAGGTCGTTTACCTTATTGCTCAAAGTATTGATCTGTCCTTCGAGTGACTCCTTGATTGTCTTCAAGTTGTCAGCAACGTCCTTAATAGCTTGCTTGTTTGCCTCGGCAGTAGAAGCTGTTTGCACTGCCAAGTTGTAAGCCTTCTCAGCCAATGCTTGTGCATCGTTGATAGCCAAAGTCAACTTACCGTCAGCAGCAAGCAATGACTCTACTGACTTCAAACGACCGTCTTGAGCGAGCAAACGAGCGTCCAAGTCGCTAATCTTACCATTAAGGTCAATAATTTGGCCATTAGCAGTAGTATACTTTGCGTCAAGGTCGATGATTTGACCGTTGATGTCAGTAATTTTGCTGTTGATGCCAGTAATGTCACCATTCACAGCGTCGAGGGCTGCTTGCAATTGAGCTTGAGCGTCCTCTACCAACTTCTTAGCAGCAGCCAAAGTAGCAGCATCAGCGTCAGAACCTTCAGACTTAGCCTTGTCTAAAGCCTCCTGTAACTGCTTGTTAGCTGCCTTCAAAGATTCGATTTCAGTCTCAACGTTCTGAATCTTCTCCTTTGTCAACTGATCAAGAGTGGTGGCGTTGTTAGTGATCTGACCTTGCAGATTTTCGATGTCGTCATCGTAGTCAGCACAGCCGACAAACGTTGTGGCGGGTGCAACTAAAAGCGCACCGAACAACATCGCACTAATAAACTTTCTCTTCATTGTGTTTGATAGTTTTTAGTTAATATTGAGTTGATAAATTCTATTTTATACCTGTAACAATCCATGCGTGCTCTTCTATATGGCCACATGTGCTGCTACACTTTGGGAAGCGTGCTCCCGTTGTTTCTCTTGTTTGTCAATCTCTGCCCAATCGGCAGTTTCCATATAGTCGCCCATGTACTCCTTCGGTGTCATATTCAGCCGCTGTCTGAAGGCCGTATAGAAGGCACTCTTCGAGAGGTAACCGCAGCGCTGGTGGAAGTCTTTAAAATTGAAACGAGGCGCAACGTTCTTCTTCAGCAATTCTGCTGCGTACTTTATTCGATAGTCGTTGAGCATCGTTCTAAAGTTATGCCCCGTGCAAATGTTGATCGCACGCGAAAGGTACAGCGTGTTCGTACCCGTAATAGCACTCAGCCGTATGAGCGACAGGTGGGGGTCAAGATACAGTTGGTCGCGCTCCACTAAGTAACACATCCGTCTGTATATCTGTTCAGGCTTGCATCTCATAGCTCTAAGGTTGGTTTAGGTATTGTTATCTTATGATGTTTTTTTAATTTTCTCATTGTTTAGTTTTCACCTTCTTCATGTTTTAAAGTCTATATGTCTTTTTCTTATCCTCCTTCCTTTGTGAATAGGCTTTTGGGTAAACCAGAAGAAGATGTCATCTTTAAGTAAACGCTTAGTAGCAGATGCTACGCGCATTCCTTATTTTCGATGCAAAGATATTCCTAATACCTTAAATCCTACCAACAAAATTTCAAGTTTTTTCTGAAAAGGATAAACAAATTTAACTTATAGAACTGACGTTTTTGAAACAAGAAGAATTTTAAGAAATTAAACATAAATACAGTTTATTTGCGCTATACATGCCAAAAACCGAGTTTTTACCCCCCCCCCCCGAAAAAGTGCAAAAACTTAAAACGTGAAATGAATGAATGTTTTGCATAAAAATAAAAGTGCTTAATCTTAAAAACTATTAACGTTACATAAATTTGCTCCTACTTGTACTTTCTTTTTTATTCAAGTGTACAATCGGTTATATCTGTTTTATTGAATGGAGTATGAATGGCAGAGAAATCTATCAATATCTCTAAATACTATAGATGTAGGTTCGCGCGCGTTAGTTCTTATTTAAGAATATTGTGTCCTCCTCAGTTCCCTATGCGTCCTCATCAGTGTGTGACGCGTCCTCATCAGTGTGTGACGCGTCCTCACCTGGGGGCGACGCGTCACTCCAAGTGTTCGACAAATTGCAGTTTGAAGAATTAACGAAATAATTAACGAAATAATTAATGACTAATTGATGATAATTAATGTTCCCCCAGCGCGCGCCGCGCGCCCTATATATATTACCTATATATATTATAAGTATACACGCGTAAAACAATCGCATTTATGTTCTTCAGCATAAAACATAAAATTTTCGTCCAAATCGTTTGTTCATTAAATGTATAGAAAGTACTTTTGCCCTGTTACTCGTTCCCCGCGAAAAAAAGTTTGAAAAAAAGTTTCAATCTTTAAGTCGTTGGCTCTCAACGACTTACGCGTTTAGAGGAGAAATTTCTCAAAAATTTCTTCCAAAAACATTTGGCTCGTAACGAAAAAGTCCCTACCTTTGCA
>JBNMKQ010000138.1:0-6623 GCA_050874425.1 Alloprevotella sp. | reverse complement strand
GCCATATAGTTCTTCTCCTTGCCTATGCGCTTCATCGTATGCCAACTTTATATTGTCGCACTGTGCATCCAATGTCTTGAAGTCCTCTGAATTAAAATCCATCATATCAAGTCTGTTACTTTCAGTTTGATACTTTCTCCACAGATTCGTTGCTTTATCTTTGGCCGCATCCCATCTCTCTTTATATTCTTTCAAGTGAGACTGCTCCATATTTATGAAGTCCGATGCGTTCCAAGCACTCAAATCAAGAGAGACAAACTTATCCACCTCCTTCTTTAAGTCCGTAGCACATTCATAGAGAGTTCTTCCGTCTTGGCGTACCAAATCTTCAACATCATCAATAATGGTGTTGGTGTTCTGATAATCGTGATAGAATTGTGCTATCACACAAGCATCGGCAAATGTAATGTCTGATACATTTGTCCGTGATGCTATGATATGGTTTACTCTTTGTTAACGCTTGATTATTTCTTCAATTATGTTTGCCATATATAATATAGGTGAATATGTTACTTGATAGCAGCCAAGTCTATCTTGATTGCATCGGCTGCATTCTCTTTCTTTTCATCTACCACTTTTGTGTATCTCTGCGTTGTACGAACATTGGTGTGTCCCAACATCTTACTCACCGTGAAAAGGTCGGTACCGTTGCTTAGTTGGAGCGTAGCATAAGTATGGCGGAAACAATGGAAAGTGATATGCTTAGTGATTCCTGATGCTTCAATCCATCTTGCCAAGGGTTTGGAAATCCAGGATGGGGCAGGAAGACCTTCAAATACTAATTGGTCAGGATGCCCGGGTTCTCCACATAGATCATACGCTTGCTCAGAAATAGGCATGTACTCAACGCCCTTTGTCTTCTTTTGGTCGAAGTTGATGCGATAGTGAGTACCTTCCTTTGTCAACTCTTTCCATGTCATTTTCATAATGTCGCAATGTCGAAGACCTGTCAAAGCAGAGAAAAGGGCTGCACGTTTGATAGTGGCATTATCGCATGGTGTACAAACCAATCGGTTAAGTTCCTCTAAGGTAAGATGCTCCCTTCTTGCCTCTTTCTCTTTTATACCTTTTATCTTAGCTGCAATATCAGATACAAAATATCCATCAACAAACGCTTGCTTTAATCCAGCCTTGAATATTGCGAAATAGGTGGAAGCCGTATTTTGCGAGATTGTCCCTTTCTTGTTACCTCCTTGTGGAGCATCCAAAAGGAACAACCTAAAATCCTCAACCAGCTTTGTGTCTATGTTGGCAAAGATCATTGGCTGATTGTCGGTAAAGATGAGCATAAGTGCATATACACGATTCCAATTTACGATAATAGAGTCAGAACTATTCCTGTGCCGAATATCTATTATACTCTTGAAATAGGTAATGAAATCACATTGCGATTTCTCTTTCTGTTCCAATAAGGAGGCTTCTGATTCAGAGTAAAGTCCTGCGGTATCGTATTCCTTTTGTCTAATAGCCCTGACCTTGTCTGCATAGATGCATGATTCTTGGTCAAGCTCCGACTTGCAAAGGATAACACCATTGACATCACGTTTCGGCTTATATGTTACACTTCCGTCGGAAGCTGTTCTTGCCGTTCTGCTTTTGTCCCATATCGGAGTGGTTATAGTACGGTTGACATACTCGCGCACTCGCTGTGGCTTGCCACCGTTTTTGGATATAACCGGATATGACTCTATGTAAAGATACCATTCCTTACGAAACTCTGCCTTGCGAAGTTTCACGGAAACACGGGTGTGGGATAGAGATTTCTTCATAGGGATGCTTATTTATAGAGGTTGTCTATTTCCTTCTTGGGCACATATACGAAATTGCCGATTTGCCGAGTAGGAATTGAAAACTTTCTGATTTGGAGATAGAGTGTACTATCATTCATGTGATATTTCTCACACGCTTGCTGTATCGTATAGCAATCCTTTGGTTCCAAACTATACAGCTTGGGAATGGGCTTGGGCTGCTTTTTAAGTAGACTCTTCCTTAGAGGGTACATCTCCATAAGCGTTTCTTTGCTTACTCGTGTTTGACGTTGCCCGACATTCACACTTGGAATAACACCCTTGCGTATTAAACGATAAAGGGTTTCCTTACTGATGCCAAACATAGAATAGGCTTCGGGAACGGTGATGTACTCTTGGTCTTTGGGAATAGATTTGGCTATAGCATCCAAACGCTCATTTCTTTTCTCTTCATCTTTTCTGCGTTTAAATGCAACTTTAGAACATCTTGGTGAGCAATACCAAGACGTGATAGTCTTTGCGACGAATGGCTCACCACAAATCTTGCATTTCCTTGTTATCTCAAACTTTGCTGCACCCATACAATTCTACTTTATTATTACTTATGTTTATTAAGTGTCACATTATCTACCAATAAGTGTTGGTACAAATATGGTGCAAAAATAAAGCAAATATCCGAAAAGAGCGAAAGAAATACAAAGTTTAACTAAAAAGAAAATCCGCATAACTCATTGAGCTATGCGGATTTATCTATCTATACCTTTCGGTAGTTATCTATACTTATTTAACCTCCTCGAAGTCGGCATCTTGGATGTCGTCGTTCTTGTCTGAAGCACCTTGCTGAGCACCTGCACCAGGCTGCTGAGCGCCTTGGAAGCCTGCACCTGCACCAGGCTGCTGAGCACCTGCTTGGCTGTACATCTCTGCGCTGGCAGCTTGCCATGCGTTGTTGAGTTCTGCCTTGGCAGCGTCAATAGCGGCAATGTCTTGAGCCTTGTGTGCTTCCTTGAGCTTGTTCAATGCAGCTTCGATAGGAGCCTTCTTGTCAGCAGAAAGCTTGTCGCCGAGTTCCTTCAGCTGATTTTCAGTCTGGAAGATCATTGAGTCGGCCTCATTAATCTTGTCAACGCGTTCGCGTTCCTTCTTATCAGCCTCAGCATTGGCCTGAGCCTCTGCCTTCATGCGGTTGATTTCGTCCTCTGAAAGGCCGCTTGATGCTTCGATACGAATGGTCTGTTCCTTACCCGTTGCCTTATCCTTAGCCGATACCTTGAGGATACCATTAGCATCGATGTCGAAGGTTACTTCAATCTGAGGCACACCACGACGTGCGGGAGCAATACCTGCGAGGTTGAAACGACCAATGCTCTTGTTGTCGCGAGCGAACTGACGTTCACCTTGGAGTACGTGAATAGTCACTTCAGGTTGGTTGTCTTCAGCTGTTGAGAATACCTGGCTCTTCTTGCAAGGAATAGTAGAGTTGGCATCAATCAACTTCGTCATTACGCCACCAAGCGTCTCGATACCGAGTGAAAGAGGAGTAACGTCGAGCAATACGATGTCGCCTACACCGCTCTCTTTGTTCAAGATAGCACCCTGAATAGCAGCACCTACGGCTACTACTTCGTCGGGGTTAACACCCTTTGAGGGAGCCTTGCCGAAGAAGTCTTGTACCAACTGCTGAACGGCAGGAATACGCGTAGAACCACCTACAAGGATTACTTCGTCAATGTCAGAAGTAGAGAGGCCAGCACCCTTCAAAGCTGCCTCACAAGGAGCCTTACATGCTTCGATTAAGCCGTGAGCCAATTGTTCGAACTTAGCACGAGTCAAAGTCTTAACCAAGTGCTTAGGCATACCGTCTACAGAAGTGATGTAGGGGAGGTTGATTTCAGTCGTAGTAGAGCTTGAAAGTTCAATCTTAGCCTTTTCAGCAGCTTCCTTCAAGCGTTGCATAGCCATAGGATCCTTTGAAAGGTCAGCACCCTCGTCGTTCTTAAACTCGTTGATCAACCATTCAATGATTACGTGGTCGAAGTCATCACCACCGAGGTGAGTATCACCATTCGTTGAGAGCACTTCAAATACACCACCACCAAACTCAAGGATTGAGATATCGAACGTACCACCACCGAGGTCGAACACGGCAATCTTCATATCCTTATTGGCCTTGTCGATACCGTAAGCCAAGGCTGCAGCAGTAGGTTCGTTAACGATACGCTTTACCTCGAGGCCTGCAATCTGGCCAGCTTCCTTCGTAGCCTGACGTTGTGAGTCAGAGAAGTAAGCCGGTACGGTGATAACGGCTTCAGTTACTTCCTGTCCGAGGTAGTCTTCAGCGGTCTTCTTCATCTTCTGAAGAATCATAGCTGAAATTTCCTGCGGCGTATACTGACGACCGTCTACTTCAACGCGTGCAGTGTTGTTTTCACCACGAACTACCTTGTAAGGCATACGGGCGATTTCCTTTTGCACTTGGTCGAAGTTCTCACCCATAAAACGCTTGATAGAGTAGATGGTGCGCAAGGGGTTGGTAACGGCCTGACGCTTAGCAGGGTCACCCACCTTACGTTCGCCGCCTTCAACAAAGGCTACTACTGAAGGGGTAGTGCGCTTGCCTTCGCTGTTAGCGATAACAGTAGGTTCGTTACCTTCAAATACTGATACACAACTGTTCGTTGTACCTAAGTCAATACCAATAATCTTTCCCATTTTGTATATTCTTTTTTTATTATTATTCAAGTTAATTAGATGGTGTAACGGCTTGTTCAGCGCGTTACGCTCTATAATATGCAAGGCACGTGCCAAACTTTTGGAAAGAATAAGAAAAAAAATTGAATATTTACTTATTATATAGGTATACGAGCAGACTGCCACAATTATGACACTCTTGTCATATTGAGCGGAAGAAGCCTCTCCCCTCCCCCACCTCATGCAAAATCCCCTTACCTCTGTCACATTACGACTTGGAGGTAAGGGGATTTCTGTAATGTTCTTAACTTATGCCACTAAGGCATCTGTTATTAATGGCAGCAAGCGCAGGGCTTGAGTTGCTTGAAGAAGTCATTTCCCTTGTCATCTACGAGAATAAAGGCGGGGAAGTCTTCTACCGTAATTTTCCAAATGGCTTCCATACCCAACTCAGGATACTCTACGCACTCAATACTCTTAATAGAGCTTTGTGAAAGTACAGCAGCTACGCCACCGATTGTGCCCAAATAGAAGCCTCCGTGCTTTTTGCAAGCTTCGGTCACGATGTCGCCACGATTACCCTTGGCAATCATTACGAGCGAACCGCCGTGTGATTGGAATTCGTCTACATAGGGGTCCATACGGTTGGCCGTAGTCGGGCCCATTGAGCCACAAGGATAGCCCTCTGGAGTCTTAGCGGGTCCAGCATAGAGGATGGGGTGATCTTTGAAGTATTGTGGGAGGTCTTCACCTGCATCAAGGCGAGCCTTGAGTTTGGCATGAGCAATGTCGCGTGCTACAATGATAGTACCCTTTAGACTTACACGTGTACTTACTGGATACCTGGTCAACTCTGCGCGTACGGCATCGATACCCTTGTCAAGGTCGATTTCAATTCCCTTACCGCCTTCACCCGGATTGCGAAGTTCTTCGGGTATGAGTTCGGTAGGATTCTCGTCCATTTTCTCCAACCAAATACCGTCTTTGTTAATTTTAGCCTTGATGTTACGATCGGCAGAGCAACTTACACCCATACCAATGGGGCAACTTGCACCGTGACGAGGCAGACGAATGACGCGAATGTCGTGTGCCAAGTACTTACCACCAAATTGTGCGCCAAGGCCGATCTTATGAGCTTCATGTAAGAGTTTTTCTTCTAAGTCAATGTCGCGGAAGGCACGACCAGTCTCGTCGCCCGTTGTAGGTAGATTGTCATAATATTTGATAGATGCCAACTTAACCGTGAGTAAGTTCTTTTCAGCACTTGTACCGCCAATAACGAAGGCTATGTGATAAGGAGGACAAGCGGCCGTACCAAGGCTCTTCATCTTCTCTACCAAGAAGGGGAGTAATGTACCCTCGTTCTGGATCGTAGCTTTGGTCATGGGATAGAAGTAGGTCTTGTTAGCTGAACCACCACCCTTTGCTACCATTACAAAGCGATATTCGTCACCTTCAACGGCTTCTATATCAATCTGTGCGGGGAGGTTGCAACGTGTGTTTACCTCATCGTACATATTGAGCGGTGCATTTTGTGAATAGCGAAGGTTGTCTTGCGTATAAGTGTTATAAACACCAAGGCTAAGAGCCTCTTCGTCTTCGAAGTCGGTCCATACGCGCTGACCCTTTTCGCCATGAATAATAGCCGTACCCGTATCTTGGCAGAAGGGAAGGATACCCTTTACAGCAGTCTCTGCATTGCGAAGGAATTGCAATGCTACGTACTTATCATTTTCTGAAGCTTCGGGATCAGAAAGTATCTTAGCCACCTGAAGGTTGTGCTCACGACGGAGCATAAACTCTACATCGTGGAAGGCCTGTTGTGCCAACTGAGTGAGGGCTTCCTTCGAAACCTTCAAGATTGTTTTACCTTCAAATTCGCCTGTACTGACACCTTCTTTGCCAATTAAGCGATATTCAGTAGTATCCTTGCCCAATTGGAACATAGGAGCATACTTGAACTCTGGAGTTGTAGCCATATTGATTGCTATATAATAATGTTATTGTTAATTGCTCTTGCAAAGATACTGCAAGGCGAGCGCAATGCAAAATGAAAGTTCGAAAACTTTCATTTTGCACTGCCGAGCCGCCGCGTATCTTATTCAAAGATACTGCAAGGCGAGCGCTTTAAAAAGATAAATGCAATTTTTCTGGGGCTATGTTGATTCGTGTGGGTAAAACTGC
>JBNMKQ010000137.1:0-6663 GCA_050874425.1 Alloprevotella sp. | reverse complement strand
GGTAATATAACACCATATCGCAATTGAACATACGATTCTCCTTCTCAAGTGATTTTGGAGCAAAGCAATAATTATCATACCAAGGTTTCATGTCTTCAATCAAAACCTCAATATCACTATCAGCTGGCAATGCCCCTTGCTCTTTGTAGTAAGTGAACATTTCGCGTACGTCCTCTGTTGAGAAGCCTAACATCTCGTTAAACTCAGGGCTGGTACTAATATTCCACCCAATATTAAAACCACTCGTCACGTCGTCAAGCGTGACAGGACTTACGCCCGTCATAAAGATACGTTCGAAATTACCCTTAAACTTCTTGAAAATGTCGCGATAGAAACCATCGGCATGCGTTATGGCGTGATAAACTTCTTCCCCGTTTTCGTTTAATATCGTATTGGTGAAGTTGTCGTACTCATCGATAATGAGATAGAGCAAGTATTGATGTTCAGCTGCGTAGTTGCACACCAAATCAAGTTTATCTGCACAAGTATTTTCTCTAAAAACAGCCTCTCTTATTTGTTGGTCGTAATAGTCTTCATAACGATTGACAAAGGTGTTGATTCGTTCTCCAGCATAAAAGTTAAATCTCTTTTCAACATCTTCAATCGTTCCGCCCACTTGCGAAAAGTCCATGTACATTATTTGAAAATTTCCTTGCAGAGGCGTAGGGTGTTGTCCTATCCACAGTTTGCCAAAGAGCGTTTGAAAGTCTTCCTTCTTCTTACAGTCATAATAAGCCCGGAGCATATTCAAGAATAGGCTCTTACCAAAGCGTCGAGGACGGATAAAAATGATGTTGTTGGGTTGCTCTTCAAGCGCAGGCAAAAACATGGTTTTGTCGACGTAATAATAGTCTTGCGTAATTACGCGCTCAAAGTCAGCAACACCATAAGGTACACGCTTATATTTAGCCATAATAAGGAAAGATTTTAGAAGAATTATTGTTACAGAAGGTTGTTGCTTATGTGCTCGCTCGTCTATACCTCCTCCATTCGCTTAAGCTGAGGTCCCTCAAACTGCATAATGATTTTGTGCAGTGTTGTGCCTTGGCGCAAGGCCTCAACGCGAGGAGCCTGAGCATAGACGTTGATTTGAGCTACAGCCTCGTCCCATTGCTTTTGGGCAGTGGCTTCGGTATCGCCCTTGTGCAACATCTTGAGTTCAAGAATATAGCTATGCTTTGTGGCATAGTGAGTCAAGTCGGGCAAGAGGAAGAAGTCGCAGAAGCCGTGGTTGAGTTCCAACTCTGGAGCCGTATAGTAATAGTTGGTAAGATTGAAATAGGCCATAAAGAAGCCTTGCAAGTTGCGTTCTGCCTCTATGCCGTCGCGTACTGATGAAACTTTGGTGTAGGCATCAGCCATAAATTGCAGCGCATGTTGCCACACGCCGTCGTAGGCCATATCGTAAAAGTAATCCGTCAATAGTTCCGTATCAACGCTTGACTTCTTTTGAAATTCCTCCTCCAAATAGCCATAGTACTGCTTACGCACGTTATTATTGGGAATGCTTAACACCACCTTTTCGCCTCTGACAGCCTTGAAAGTGAGCATGCCGTAATAAAAGAGCAAGCTCGGGAATATGTAGGGATCGGGTATTTGAAAGGCTGAGAATGACTCATAAAAGCGAGTGGTGATTTGTCCTTCTTCAGCAATCTTGCGAATCATACCCTTGCGGTCACCGTCCAAGCGGTCAAACTGCAAAAGTTTCTTCATTTTGCCATAATCCGTTCTTGTGTTAGGATCAATCATTTGACGCGGGGGACAACCATTGTTCATATAGTTGCGAAGGTAATATAACACCATATCGCAATTGAACATACGATTCTCCTTCTCAAGTGATTTTGGAGCAAAGCAATAATTATCATACCAAGGTTTCATGTCTTCAATCAAAACCTCAATATCACTATCAGCTGGCAATGTCCCTTGCTCTTTGTAGTAAGTGAACATTTCGCGTACGTCCTCTGTTGAGAAGCCTAACATCTCGTTAAACTCAGGGCTTGTACTAATATTCCACCCAATATTAAAACCACTCGTCACGTCGTCAAGCGTGACAGGACTTACGCCCGTCATAAAGATGCGTTCGAAATTACCCTTAAACTTCTTGAAAATGTCGCGATAAAAACCATCGGCATGCGTTATGGCGTGATAAACTTCTTCCCCATTTTCGTTTAATATCGTATTGGTGAAGTTGTCATACTCATCGATAATGAGATAGAGTGGCAAATTGCAACGATGGGCCTCGTTGGTGATAGTCGTCAATTTGGCATCAGTACTCTCAATTTGGTGTATAACCTTAGCAAAACCTTCAGGAAAGTATTCTTGGTACTTGTCAACAAAACTATTGAGCATGATGTTGCAATAGTTATTGAATTTGGTTTCGACCTGTTCTATCGTTCCGCCAACTTGTGAAAAGTCAAGGCTTAAAATGAGATACTTTCCTTGCAATGGCGTTGGATGCTGTCCAATCCACAATTTGCCAAAAAGCGTTTGAAATTCTTCCTTCTTCTCACAGTCATAATAAGCGCGGAGCATATTCAAGAATAGGCTCTTACCAAAGCGTCGAGGACGTGTAAAAAAGAGATTGCTTGGCTGCTCTTCAAGCAGTGGCAGATACATGGTCTTGTCAACGTAATAAAAGTTTTGTTTGATTACGCGTTCAAAGTCTGCCACGCCATAAGGAACTTGCTTATAATGACTCATAATTAAAAAGATTTATCTACCTTGCGAAGGTACAAAAAAATCCCTCACAGTCAAACAAGTAACTGTAAGGGATTTGCTTTTTGTATCAGAACGAGGTACTATACCTTGATTTCTACTTCAACACCGCAAGGCAATTCAAGCTTCATCAAAGCGTCAACAGTCTTAGTTGTTGAGCTATAGATGTCGATGAGACGCTTGTAAGTAGAGATTTCGAACTGTTCGCGGCTCTTCTTGTTAACGAAAGTAGAGCGGTTAACAGTGATGATGCGCTTGCGAGTAGGGAGGGGGATAGGACCGCTTACTACTGCGCCTGTAGCCTTAACGTTCTTAACGATCTTCTCAGCTGACTTTTCAACGAGTGTGTGATCGTAGCTTTTCAGCTTGATACGAATTTTTTGACTCATTTTGTTTTAATATGTATTGTGTTTGTATGAAACACCTCGTCGTGGTAGGTGGGATAAGAGTCATTCGTTATCCCACCCCCAAACGAAGTAAAATGTTTTTGCTTTTAAACCTTAGTTAATTACTTAACCAAGTCAACGCGACCATTGATCTCTTCGAGAACTGCCTTAGCAATGCTTGAAGAAACAGGAGCGTGGTGATCGTACTGCATAGAGCTTGATGCACGACCAGAAGTGATAGTACGGAGAGCTGTTACGTAACCGAACATTTCTGCCAGAGGAACCATAGCCTTAACGATACGAGCACCGCTACGGCTGCTTTCCATACCTTCTACTTGACCACGACGCTTGTTCAAGTCACCGATTACGTCACCCATGTTCTCCTCAGGAGTAACAACCTCGAGCTTCATGATAGGCTCCATCAAAACGGGGCCAGCCTGAGAGCAAGCGTTCTTGTAAGCCTGGAGGGCAGCGATTTCGAATGACAACTGGTCAGAGTCAACGGGGTGGAATGAACCGTCGAGCAACTCAACCTTCAAGCTGTCCAAGGGGAAGCCACCGAGCACACCACTCTTCATAGCGTTCTCGAAGCCCTTCTGTACTGAAGGAATGAATTCCTTAGGAATGTTACCACCAGTTACCTTGTTGATGAACTGCAGACCGCCTTCCTTGAAGTCTTCGTCAACAGGACCAACGTTTACGATGATGTCAGCGAACTTACCGCGACCACCTGATTGCTTCTTGTAAACTTCGCGGAGGTTAACCGTCTTAGTAACGGCCTCTTTGTAGTTAACCTGAGGCTTACCCTGGTTACATTCAACCTTGAATTCACGCTTCAAACGGTCGATGATGATGTCCAAGTGGAGCTCACCCATACCTGAGATCACTGTTTGACCGCTTTGTTCGTCAGTCTTAACAGTAAAGGTAGGATCTTCTTCAGCCAACTTAGCCAAACCTTGTGACAACTTGTCGAGGTCCTTCTGAGTCTTAGGCTCAACTGCGATACCAATAACGGGATCGGGGAAGTCCATAGACTCAAGTACGATAGGAGCATCTTCGTCGCAGAGCGTATCACCCGTGTGAATATCCTTGAAACCTACACCAGCACCAATATCACCAGCTGAGATTACTTCAACGGGGTTTTGGTGGTTAGAGTGCATCTGGAACAAACGAGATACGCGTTCCTTCTTGCGTGAACGAGTGTTGTAGATGTATGAACCAGCTTCGATCTTACCAGAGTAAACGCGGAAGAAAGTCAAACGACCAACGTAGGGGTCAGTAGCAATCTTAAATGCGAGAGCTGAAGTGTGTTCGTCTTCGCTTGGCTTGCGGTCTTCCTCTTCACCAGTTTCGGGGTTAGTACCTACGATGTTGGGAGTATCGAGAGGAGAGGGCAAGAACATACATACGTAGTCGAGCAATGTCTGAACACCCTTGTTCTTGAATGAAGAACCCTGCGTCATAGGAACGATATCCATAGCCAAAGTACCCTTACGGATAGCGGCTACGATTTCCTCTTCAGTGATAGAAGAAGGATCGTCGAAGAATTTCTCCATCAAAGCTTCGTCGCACTCAGCAGCGGTTTCAACCATCTTGTCGTGCCACTCTTGAGCTTCGTCTTGCAATTCAGCGGGGATGTCGTCAACTTCGTATTCAGCACCCATTGTCTCATCGTGCCAGAAGATAGCCTTCATCTTGATGAGGTCAACGATACCCTTGAAGTTTTCTTCAGCACCGATAGGAATTGAGATTACACAGGGGTTAGCGCCGAGGATAGCCTTCATCTGGCGTACTACTTCGAAGAAGTCAGCACCAGAGCGGTCCATCTTGTTAACGTAACCGATACGAGGAACGTTGTACTTATCAGCCTGACGCCATACGGTTTCTGACTGAGGTTCAACGCCACCTACTGCACAGTAAGTTGCAACTGCACCATCGAGTACACGGAGTGAACGTTCCACCTCAGCGGTAAAGTCCACGTGTCCCGGAGTATCAATCAAGTTAATCTTGAAAGTTTGATTGTTCCAGTGCCAAGAGCAAGTAGTGGCAGCAGAGGTAATAGTGATACCGCGCTCTTGTTCTTGGGCCATCCAGTCCATAGTAGCGCCACCATCGTGTACCTCGCCAATCTTGTGAGTCTTACCTGTGTAGAACAGGATACGCTCAGAAGTTGTGGTCTTACCGGCATCGATGTGGGCCATGATACCGATGTTACGAGTCAAATGTAAATCGTGCTTTGCCATCGTTTAATGTATTCTCAAATAAAATTAGAATCTGAAGTGAGCGAATGCGCGGTTAGCCTCGGCCATACGGTGCATATCTTCCTTACGCTTGAAGGCACCACCTTGTTCGTTGAATGCGTCCATGATTTCAGCAGAGAGCTTGTCAGCCATGGTCTTACCACCACGCTTACGAGCGAAGGCGATCATGTTCTTCATGGCTACTGACTCCTTACGGTCGGGACGGATTTCAGTAGGAACTTGGAAAGTTGCACCACCGATACGGCGGCTCTTAACCTCTACCTGAGGAGTGATCTTGTCGAGGGCTGCCTTCCAGATTTCGAGGGCGCTCTTCTCCTGATCCTTCATCTTCTCACCAACGATGTTGAGTGCGTTGTAGAAGATTTCGTAAGAGATTGACTTCTTACCGTCGTACATCAAGTGATTTACGAACTTAGACACTTTTTGGTCACCGAATACGGGATCAGGAAGGATCACACGCTTCTTAGGCTTTGCTTTTCTCATTTTGAGTAAAAATTGGTTTTGTTAGGGCTGCAATTCAGTTCTTCAACTCCCCATTGGGACGTTTACTCAACCGCTGCAAACCAAAGTTAATAATAAAATAATAAATGTGTAGTGAATGTGCAAATGTGTAAATGTGCAAATATGCAAATGTACAGATGTGTAGTGAATGGGCAAATGTGTGAATGTGCAAATATGCAGATGTACAAATGTTTATAGATGCAAAATCACAACAATTGAATAAGCACAACATTTACGAACACGCTTGCGCCATCTCTACACGCTAAGTCTTCTGCTTGACTTTAAGGGTATTACAGAAAAGTCAAATATGCAAATGTGAAAATACAAATTTAGTTACGCCTTATCGAAGCCAAATCTTCGTTAAAGCACTCATTATTTGCTTTCTTCTCACATTTGCACATTTGCAATTCTTTGAGCTTTCAGTTATGTGCTCAGATTACTTCTTAGCGGCCTTAGGACGCTTAGCACCGTACTTAGAACGGCGCTGAGTACGGTTAGCTACACCAGCAGTATCGAGTGTACCGCGAACGATGTGGTAACGTACACCAGGGAGGTCCTTTACACGACCACCACGTACGAGTACGATGCTGTGCTCTTGCAAGTTGTGGCCTTCACCAGGGATGTAAGAGTTGACTTCCTTAGAGTTAGTCAAACGTACACGAGCTACCTTACGCATAGCTGAGTTAGGCTTCTTAGGTGTGGTGGTATACACACGCACACAAACGCCACGACGCTGAGGACATGAATCCAATGCAGGTGACTTACTCTTGTCAGCTGCAACGCTTCTGCCCTTTCTTACC
>JBNMKQ010000136.1:0-6719 GCA_050874425.1 Alloprevotella sp. | reverse complement strand
TCGATAAACTGCAATTTGTCGAAGAGTCCACGAACCACCCTAACGGCCTCACCCCCTAGCCCCCTCTCCTTGAGGAGAGGGGGGACAAGTCACCTTTTCTTGCTCATTTTCAGGAAATATCTCAAGCAAGAAACTGGGGAAAAATGTAACTTCATTCCCCCTCTCCTCAAGGAGAGGGGGTTAGGGGGTGAGGCCCAGTTTTCCCACACGATTCGTTATAGCCCCATTTCTTTATCAATGAGTAAGAGTCTAACAATGGTATTTATTGGGAGAATAGCTGTACGATTCTTATAACTCCAGCAATCCTAATCGAGCAGAATATTAATACAACGTCATCGCAAATTCTAAAGAATGCCTAACTTTGCTGCATGAATAATGATACATATAATAATGACACCGAAATACGGATTTATCAAAGCCTATGGAAAATAATTCCCTTAGTAGCCGCATGTATAGCCGTCGCGTTAGTCGGGATATTTATAATAAGCGATCCACGCGCACATTTGCGAACAAAAATTTTAGGCGGTTGGCTTAATATTATATTCTTTGGTTGTGGTGGTATAGCTATATTCTTTGTATCCCTGTACAATCATATCCGCCACATTCCCTTTTTGATTATTGATGAAGAGAAATTGCTCTTTTACGTACAGTTTAAGAGGACTTATCAACCCATTTACTTTGCAGACGTAAGGCGCTTTCGTATGTATAGGATGAAATCGTCGAGAATGATTTTGATTGATTATAAGGCTGCTTCCAAACGCAATAAACTAAAAAAGGCTTCAAAAGTAAGGCAACAACTATTTAACTTTAATACTTGGATAACAGGTTCAATGGAGAGTATTCCTTGTGACAACCTTACAATAAAGGGAAGCCAGTTATACGAAATATTGAACGAACGCTTGGAAAAATCAGCTAGACAGCAAAAAAAACAAAAAAACAACATTTAGATGACTTATAACAACAAAGCGTTTTACGCAAACACGCTTTGTTGCTAAATTCAGCATTTCTTAGTACTTTTGTAGCGATAAAATAGGCTTTATTGAGCTTTGTTAATAAATAAAATGTTACGCACACTTGCGTACACTCGCACAACAACACAAACCTCGACACTTACACAACGATGCTTGAAATAAAAAATCTACACGCCTCAGTTGAAGGCAAGGAAATTCTTCGCGGTGTTAACCTCACAATCCGCGATGGTGAAGTACACGTACTCATGGGACCGAATGGTTCAGGCAAAAGCACACTGAGCAACGTGCTCGTGGGCAACCCTAAATATGAAGTAACTGAAGGTTCTATCACCTTTAATGGCAAAGACCTTTTGGCACTTCCGCCCGAAGATCGCGCCCACGAAGGCATATTCATGTCATTCCAAGCTCCAACCGAAATACCAGGTGTGTCGATGACCAACTTTATGCGTGCTGCCTTGAATGCAAAGCGCAAATACTTCGGTCAAGAACCGATTGCTGCCAGCGAGTTTCTAAAGTTGCTAAAGGAGAAGCGCAAACTCGTAGGCCTTGATGCACACTTTATGAGCCGTGGTGTGAATGAGGGCTTTTCGGGTGGTGAACGCAAACGCAACGAAATCTTCCAAATGGCTGTGCTTGAACCCCTATTCTCTATCCTTGACGAGACAGACTCTGGTCTTGATGTTGACGCACTGCGCATTGTAGCTGAGGGCTTTAACATGCTCCGCACACCGAAGACAAGTGCTATGGTGATTACTCACTATCAGCGCATGTTGGACTATTTGAAGCCCGACTTTGTACACGTGCTCGTGAAAGGCCGTGTAGTAAAAGAAGGAACGGCTCAATTGGGTTACGACATTGAGGAGAAAGGCTTCGACTGGATTGTTAATAGCATTGAGGAGGCATAATGATGAAGCAGAGTCACAAACAATACATCGACCTATATCGTGCCCACCGTGACATTGTGAACGACGGCAGCACTGAGGTGATGAACCAACAACGCGAGGCAGCGGCTGCTCTGCTCGAAGAGCAAGGCTTGCCCTCGCATAAGGAGGAACGCTATAAGTACACCGATGCGGAAGAGGCCTTTGCCCCTGACTACGGTCTCAACTTACGCCGCACGTCCTCTAACGTTGACCCTTACGAGTCGTACAAATGCAACGTGCCCAACTTGAGCACTTCGCTCTTCTTTGTCGTGAACGATGTGCCTTGCGATGCGCCACAAAGTGCGCGTGCCTTATTGCCCGAAGGAGTCATCATTACTTCCTTCCGCCAAGCAGTGACGATGGGGCGTGCCGACTTGTTGGAGAAGTACTACAACCAAGCCGCTGCCAACGACCGCGACTTTAAGACAGGACATGACGGGGTCACCTTACTCAACACGCTTTTGGCTCAAGACGGACTGCTCATCTACTTGCCTAAAGGCACGGAACTGAAAGCCCCCATTCAAGTAGTGAACGTGGCTGCAGCACGCATGGACATGATGTGTGTGCGCCGTGTTATCATTGTTGCCGAAGAGGGGGCAAAGGGTTCTGTCCTCTTCTGCGACCACACTGAAGGCGATAGTCACTATCTCACTACACAGGTGATTGAGGCTTATGCGAAAGAGGGCGCAAAGCTGAACCTTTATAGCATTGAAGAGACGAACGACAATACCACACGCTTCTCTACACTATATGTTGAACAGGCTGCTAAAAGCCGCATTAGCTATGACGGCATTGTCTTGACTTGTGGCAAAAGCCGCAACCGCTTGGACGTGCGCTTGCGTGGCGAGGAGGCTACTACCGAACTTTATGGTGCGGTGATTGCTGACGGTGAGCAACGCGTTGACAATAACATTTTGGTAGAGCACCTTTCGCCTAAATGTACAAGCGATATGCTTTACAAGTACGTGCTTGACGGACAGAGCCATGGTGCCTTTGCAGGCAAGGTGTATGTAGCTCCGGGTGCTCAGCAAACGGCCTCGGAACAGACGAATGCCAACATTTGTGTCACCCCTACGGCTCGCGCCTTTAGCCAACCGATGTTGGAGATTTATGCCGACGACGTGAAGTGTAACCACGGCTCTACGATTGGTAAGTTAGACGAGGGGGCACTCTTCTATATGCGTCAGCGCGGCATTCCTGAGTCAGAAGCACGCCTCATGTTGCAACACGCTTTCATCAACGATGTATTGCGCCACGTTGACATTGAGCACTTACACGACCGCCTCTCACACCTCGTCGAACTCCGTTTCCGCAAGGAGTTAGGCCAAGGCTGCCACGGCTGCAAAGGCTGCGCTAAGAAGTAAAAGAAGTGAGACAAGATGCGTAAGGAATTGGCAAAGCTGTGTTTGGATATTGTAAAATACATATTAACAGCTATCATCATTAGCGGTTTATTCTCTGGATTAGAAAATAATTGGGCAATTTACATTACTGCTATATTGCTTATCTGTTTTTTAACAATCGTAAGTTACTTCCTATTCAAGAACAACAAAAACAAATAAAATTATGTCAGCACAAATCATAGCATCTTTTGTTGGAGTTGGTATCATTGCCGCATGGGCTGTATTTCTAATTCACCAAGACAACAAGAAGGCGAAGGAAACTCAAAATAGTGCTTCAAAATCAAATTAAAACATTGTAATGTTAGTACAAATCATTGCTTCATGTGCATGCGTTGCGATCCTTGGTTTTTGGACTTTTTTTCTAGTTCATCAAGACAACAAGAAAGCAAAAGAGGCTCAGAACGGAGCATCTAAATAAGCACGAAGATTTGAGAGTCTTATCATCTATGTACGATATTGAAACTGTCCGCAAGGACTTCCCGATATTAGGACGCGAGGTGTACAAGCGTCCGCTGGTTTACCTTGACAACGCTGCTACGACACAAAAGCCGCGCAGCGTGGTCGAGGCGATTGCCAATGAATACTATTCGGTGAATGCCAATGTACACCGGGGCGTTCACTACCTTTCGCAACAAGCTACCGACCTGCACGAGGCAGCTCGCGAGACAGTGCGTCAATTTATCAACGCACGCACTACGGCTGAGGTCGTCTTTACACGAGGCACCACCGAAAGCCTCAACCTCGTGGCCTACTCCTATGGTGAAGCCTTTTTGCATGAAGGCGACGAAGTCATCGTTTCGGTGATGGAGCACCATAGCGACATCGTGCCTTGGCAACTCTTACGTGACCGCAAGGGCATTGTGCTCAAGGTTATACCGATGAATGATGCTGGCGAACTCGACCTTGAGGCTTACGAACGTCTCTTTACCCCTCGCACGCGATTAGTATGTGTAGCCCAGGTGAGCAACGTGTTGGGAACGATTAACCCCGTGAAGCAAATGGCAAAGGTGGCACATGCACACGGTGCTCACTTCTTGGTGGACGGCGCACAGAGTGTGCCTCACTTCAAGGTGGACGTACAAGACATCGACTGCGACTTCTTAGTATTCAGTGGCCACAAAGTCTACGGTCCGACAGGCATCGGTGTACTCTACGGCCGTGAGAGTTTGCTCGAACAGTTGCCACCTTATCAAGGCGGTGGCGAAATGATAGCCCGCGTCACGTTTGAGAAAACCACCTACGAGCGGCTCCCCTTTAAGTTTGAAGCTGGCACCCCCGACTACGTAGGCAGCCACGCTTTGGCCACAGCACTCGACTACGTTAACGCATTGGGCATTGACAACATTCACGCCCACGAACGTATGCTCACGCAATATGCCATGGAACAAATGGCTACCATTCCTGATATGCACCTCTATGGCACAGCTACCGAAAAGGACGCTGTCATATCATTCAACGTAGGCAACATTCACCCACTCGACCTCGGCACCTTGCTCGACCGCTTAGGCATAGCCATTCGCACAGGTCATCACTGTGCGCAACCGCTTATGCAACGCTGCGGCGTGGAGGGTATGGCACGCGCCTCGTTTGCCCTTTACAATACACGTGAGGAGATAGACACCCTTGTGGCAGGCATTGACCGCGTGCGCAAAATGTTCTAAGCCTTATGCTCGCAATAAGATACAATCAAGACGGACGCATCGAAGCGGGCTGCGACGAGGCTGGGCGCGGTTGTTTAGCTGGCAGTGTTTATGCTGCAGCCGTCATCTTTCCACCCGACTATGAGAACGAGTTGCTCAACGACTCCAAGCAACTTACCGCCAAGCGCCGCTACGCCTTGCGTGAGGTGATAGAGCGTGATGCCTTGGCATGGGCCGTGGGCGTGGTGACGCCCGAAGAGATTGACCACATCAACATACTCAATGCCTCCATATTGGCCATGCACCGTGCGCTCGACCAGTTGCAAGTGCGCCCCGAGTTTGTTATTGTCGACGGCAACCGCTTTAAGCCTTACCACGATGTGCCTTACGAAACGATTGTCAAGGGCGACGGCAAATATCTCTCTATTGCTGCAGCCTCAATCCTTGCGAAGACCTACC
Source organism: Alloprevotella sp. (assembly GCA_050874425.1). Lineage (GTDB taxonomy): Bacteria > Bacteroidota > Bacteroidia > Bacteroidales > Bacteroidaceae > Alloprevotella. Next base: position 1,323 of record JBNMKQ010000136.1, on the reverse strand, counting down.
GTGACGACTACATGGCTGAGTTGCACAAAACTTACCCCTACTATGGTTGGGACCACAATGCGGGTTACCCCACCAAGGAGCATCGCGCGGGCATTGCACTTCATGGGCTAACGCCTTACCACCGCCGTTCGTTTGCGGGATTAGGTGAAGAGCCATTGCCATTTAATGGTGATATATAATAATACGAACTCCCTCTAAAAACTTCTAACCATGACCGAACTAAAGGATAAATGCATTCGTTTTGATTGGGCCATCAAACGTTTGTTGCGCCAAAAGGCCAACTTCGACGTACTTGAGGGCTTTCTTACTGTGTTTATAGGTGAGCCTATCAAGATTATAGAAATACTTGAAAGCGAGGGCAATCAAGAATCGGCAGACGATAAGTTCAACCGTGTTGACATCAAGGCCAAGAATAGCAAGGGCGAAATCATTATTGTTGAGGTGCAAAACACCACCGAATTGTATTATCTTGAACGCATCTTGTATGGTGTGGCAAAAGCCATTACCGAACACATGAAGTTGGGTGAATCATACAAGGAGGTGAAGAAGGTATACTCTATCAGCATCTTGTACTTCGACCTTGGCAAGGGTGCTGACTACCTCTACATCGGACAGAACAACTTCATAGGAGTTCATACGAAGGACCAACTAATGATAACTGCCAAGGAGAAAGGAGCCTTGGTCAAGCGCACGCCTGCAGAAGTCTTTCCCGAATACATTCTCGTACGTGTAAACGAATTTAACAAAGTGGCCAAGACTCCTATCGAAGAGTGGATTGACTACCTTAAGAATGGGATTATCAAGGAGGACACACAAACGCCTGGATTGCAAGAGGCACGCAAGAAGCTACAGTACTACTCTATGAACAATGCTGAGCGCCACGCTTACGATGAGCACATCAATGCTATCATGATTCAAAACGATGTGCTCGAGAACGCACAACTTGAGGGTTGGACGCAAGGTCACGCTTTAGGCATCGAACAAGGAGTTAAGCAAGGTCTAAAACAAGGAATTGAGCAAGGCATTGAGCAAGGTATTGAGCAAGGAATTGAGCAAGGCAAGGCGGATTTAATTAAAACAATGATTAATAACGGAGCCAGCATTGAACAAATCGTTCAATTCACCAATCTAAGTGCAGAAACGATAAAAGCCTTTATTGATTGATAAACTGCAATTTGATGAGGCCTCTCCCCCTAACCCCCTCCCCCACAGGGGAGGGGGAATAAGTAACCTTTACTTGCTGCGTTTCTAGTTGAAAACCAACAGAAAACTCAAGAAGTAAGAGTGACTTATTCCCCCTCCCCTGTGGGGGAGGGGGTTAGG
>JBNMKQ010000135.1:0-6891 GCA_050874425.1 Alloprevotella sp. | reverse complement strand
CCCTAACGGCCTCACCCCCTAGCCCCCTCTCCTTGAGGAGAGGGGGATAAGTACCTTTTCTTGCTCATTTTCAGGAAGTATCTCAAGCAAGAAACTGGGGAGAAAAAGGTAACTTCAGTCCCCCCTCTCCTCAAGGAGAGGGGGGTAGGGGGTGAGGCCCAATTGCAGTTTTACCCACACTATTCGTTATAGAGCCTATTTTTTCTATAACTTTGCAGCCTAAAACAATACGAGATAAAAAATGACAAAGACTGCGGTACTATTTGACTTAGATGGTGTGATTATCAACACCGAGGGACAGTATACGGAGTTTTGGACAGAGATAGGTAAAACCTATCTGCCTGAAAATCCAGACTTCTCGAGCCAAATTAAAGGACATACGCTGACGCAAATATTGAGTGCTTATTTCGCTGATGAAACGATAGCACGACAGGTGGTAGCGCAACTCAATGACTTTGAAACGCGTATGAATTATCCTTACATTGAAGGAGCGATAGACTTTGTGAGTGAACTTCGCAAAGCTGGTATACCTACGGCCATTGTTACGAGTTCCAATAAAGCCAAAATGAAGTGTCTGTACCAGCAGCACCCCGAATTTTCTCAACTTTTTGATTATATCTTTACGGCAGAGAATGCGCGTCGTTCAAAGCCGGCCCCCGATTGCTATCTTGATGCCGCACAAGCCTTAGGGTTAGCTGCCAAGGATTGCTTCGTATTTGAAGATTCGATTAGCGGACTAACAGCAGGGCACGATAGTGGAGCAACCGTCATCGGACTTACAACGACCAATTCAGCGATGCGCATAGCCCCGCTTTGCCAGTGCGTCATTAACGACTTTACCGAAATAACTGTTGCACAAATGTGCGAACTAAAAAAATAAAAAGAAATGTCAGGATATTTAGTTGAAGACACCCGTAAGGTGACCACTCATAGACTGAAAGAAATGAAAGCAGAAGGCAAGAAGATTGCCATGTTAACCTCTTACGACTACACCACAGCCAAGATAGTTGATGCAGCTGGTGTTGACATGATATTGATAGGCGATAGTGCATCGAATGTAATGGCAGGCCACATGACCACATTGCCTATTACGCTTGACCAAATGATCTATCACGGCGCCTCAGTAGCTCGTGCCGCTCAGCGTGCTTTTGTTGTGTGCGATATGCCTTTCGGCTCTTATCAAGTGGACGCTGTTGAGGCCGTTCGCAATGCTATTCGCATGATGAAGGAAACAGGTTGTGACGCTGTTAAACTTGAGGGCGGTGTTGAGATAATCGATGCCGTAAAACGCATCATTGATGCAGGAATCCCTGTAGTAGGCCATTTAGGTCTTACTCCCCAAAGTATTAATAAGTTTGGTACGTATGCCGTTCGTGCGAAGGAAGAAGCAGAAGCTCAGAAGTTACTATCAGATGTGAAAGCCTTAGCCGAAGTAGGTTGTTGTGCCATTGTGTTGGAGAAGATACCTGCAGCACTTACCGCTAAAGCCGTAGCCAGTGTAGACATACCTATTATAGGTATTGGTGCAGGTCCGGCCGATGGTCAAGTGTTGGTAATTGACGACATGTTAGGTAAGAACAAAGGCTTCTCGCCCAAGTTCTTGCGTCGATATGCCGACCTCTTTACCATTATGACCGATGCAATTGGACAATATGTGGAAGACGTGAAGACCACCAATTTCCCTAATGAAAGCGAAAGCTACTAAACAGCATCTATATTAACACTCTGCTTATGTCTGTTCAAGTACATAATGGGTTGAAAAGTTCACGCTTCATCAATATGTGTGTGGCCAATTGGTTCTTACACATCTACGTATATGCCATGATACCTTTGCTCAGCCTCCAAACGCTCGGCTTGGGTTGTGAGGCACGATGGGTAGGTTGGAGCGTGTTGGCTTTTGCCGTAGGCATGGTGCTACCAGGGCCTTTCGGTGCGCACTTAATGGAGCGTCGCTCTCGAAAGGAGGTCTTTTTAAAAGCCCTCCTATTGTTAGGTCCTATAGCCACTTTAGGCTATGTCAATGCCTACGATGTGCGTCACCTTTTAGCTTTGCAACTTATACAAGGTGTTGCTTTTGGTATCTCACAGACGGCCTTAGGCACGACACTTGTCAACGACATATTGTTGTCCAAACAGCGCAATAAAGGCGATATCATTTACGGTTGGGCGGGGCGCATAGGCATTCCCTTAGGTCTCTTTTTAGGCTATGTGCTTTCGCACACATTTCCGATGGCCTATGCTTATTGGTGGGCACTAATCCCCTGTGCGATATCATTCATATTGGTAGCCCAAACACCAGTACCGATTAAGGCACCAGTGAAAGTGGCTTTTGTTACGTTCGACCGTTTCTTCTTGCCCAGTTCATTGCCAATGGGGCTATCAATGTTTGCAGCCCCTTGGACCTTAGGACGTATAGCAGGTGCGTTGCCTATGAAGCAAAATTGGCTCTTTAGTTCAGCCTACCTCTTTTTATCACTTGGTGTGCTTTGTGCCTTTTTGACCCAGCTCTTTATTCGCCGTCGTTTAGGTCAGCGCACTTTGGTCAGTATGGGGTATTTGCTTGTAGTAATTGGGTTAATTCTGGTCAGTCAGCCTCATGTAGTGTTAGGTTATGTGGGCGATGTACTTTTAGGTTGTGGCATCGGTGCCGTGTCGTCACGTCATCTGATGGATTGGGTTACGAAGTCAGCTCACTGCCAACGTGGCACCGCTCAGAACACTTACATAATATTGTGGCGTTGGTCATTCTCTTTAGGTCTTATGGCTAGTTGTATATATGGCTTAAGCAATCTGACTATTGATGCGTGCCTCTGTATTGCTTCGCTTATTTTCTACCTTTTTTGGACACATGATAGATAGGGTGGGGTAATTCGTACAGTAGTGGTTTAAAATGAATTAGATAAAAAGCAATTTGAAAAGCCTCTCCCCCTAACCCCCTCCCCGACTGGGGAGGAGAGTTAAGGGGAGAGGCTTTCATTAACAAACACCTTACTTACAATCAAGTATGAACAAAATAGCCCTCAGAAAACTATTAGTTAGAATAATAAACGACATCATAACCCCCATCTGTAACGAAACCGCATTCTTTTGCATTGTGACTTTTATGATGTACATTTCGCACTTATTGAATGTTTGGACGACAGACATGTCAATCATGTACGTTCGAAATCTATTTATAGGATTATCGAGTGCGATTTTTATTAGCTGGTTATTCACTGCAATCGTATGGTACACTCGGCTAAAAGGACTGAAATGTGTCTTTTACGTTCTGTCTTTTTTGCTGATGATTATCGACTGCTTTTTACTCTTTAACTATGGCACAATCGTTACACCTTGGATATTGTTGCTTGTTAAAGAAACGAACTCCACGGAGTCGTCAGAGTTTTTAAAACACGCGCTTTTAACACCTGGTAGTATAAAGTGTTGGACGTTGGCCTTAATCACTGCAATCGCAATTTTAATAGCAGAGAGAAAAGCTATAAACATTTCACTAAAGCCTCGTTTTATTAAATGGATTTGTGTTTCAGCGTTGCTACCCCTTTTAATGTTGGGTGGTTACCTTGCTTTTTTAGCGACAAAATTAGTATGCTTAAATTCGCAAATTGAAATTGAAGAATGGCAAGGACGAAAAGGAAGTTATGCGATAGACAATACTTTTACTAATTTACTATTTGCCACCACCTATTTAAGCGTGTCAGGTCATGACAACGAGATAGCTATTCGTTCTAGTATAGACGCATCAAAGCGACCTGCTAATAGCTTGGAGTCTGACAGTTTGAATGTAATACTCATAATAGGCGAATCATTTAGCAAATACCATTCTCCACTCTATGGTTATAGTCTTAACACAACTCCTGTCCTTCAGTCAATGCGAAATCGGGGCAATCTTTTCGTCTTTAATGATGCTGTTGCGCCTTACAATATGACAAGTTTCTCGATAAAGAATATGATGAGCACCAATCGTATAGCCAATGGCGAAAGTTGGTCGTCGTGCCCATATTTTCCGGTAATATTTAAAAGGGCTGGGTTTAACGTGTCAATGTGGGACAATCAGCGCCCTGTTGGAGCAAGCGTTTCGTCATACGATTATGCTTTAGGCTCCTATCTGTATGCCGCAGCTATCGTGCCAAAAGCTTATACTGAACACAATGAGCGAACTTATGACTACGATCATGAACTAATCAATGACTTTAAACAACATAGCCAAACTTACAAAGCACATAAATTATTGCAAAAGCATTCGCTTTTTATCTTTCATCTTATGGGGCAACATGCCGATGCAGCTAGTCGTTTTCCTTCGGAAGAAGCTCTTAAGGTGTTTAAATCATCTGACATTCAGCGTAATGATTTAAGCGAAACAGAAAAGCAAACAGTTGCCAACTATGACAATGCTACGCTTTATAATGACCGTATTGTAGGTTCCATTATTGAGATGTTCAGGAATACTTCATCAGTTATCGTCTACTTGTCTGACCATGGTGAAGAGGTGTACGACTATCGCAAATTTGTAGGCAGGAGCCACGAGCCCCATAAAAGTAAAGAAGCTATAAAATGTCAATACGACATTCCATTCATGATTTGGTGTTCGGACAAATATATACAAAAACATCAACAAAAAGTTGAGGCTCTAAGGCTGGCTGTTGACAAGCCTCTGCTTTCAGATGTGTTGCCGCATTTATTATTTTCATTAGCGTCAATCACGACACCTTACTATAACGCTCACAACGATGTCTTAAGCTCTAAATATGTAGCTAAGGAAAGGTTTATTCAAGGTAAAATCGACTATGAAGAGAGTACAAAATAGAGGGTGAAAAGTTATTTGGATAGCTTGAAGTGCAATATAAAAAATAAAAAGGAGTTTTCTCTTCGTGAGAGAAAACTCCTTTTTATTTCGGAATCTTTTTTTGAGAAGATTGCCTTTTGAGATGAGGTGCTATTGCTAACACAACAAGTGAACGACCTATTAGTCGTTGTTGATAGCAGTACGCTTTTCCTTAATACGAGCCTTCTTACCAGTGAGGGCACGGAGGTAGTAAAGCTTAGCGCGACGTACCTTACCAATCTTGTTCACCTCAATGCTTTCGATATTCGGTGATTCGATGGGGAAAATACGTTCTACACCTACAGTACCAGACATCTTGCGTACGGTGAAACGCTTCTTGTCTTGGTGACCATTGATTTTGATAACAACACCGCGATACAACTGGATACGCTCCTTGTTACCTTCGACGATTTTGTATGCTACGGTAATCGTATCACCTGCCTTGAACTTAGGGAACTGCTTGCCTGTAGCAAAAGCTTCTTCAGCAATCTTAATTAAATCTGCCATTTCTTTGATGGATAATTAAAAATATTGTTGTCCGTCCCGACTCAGCTTAACGGGGAACTCTACATCCCGACAGCGGCTGAGTGGAAAAGCGGTGCAAAAGTACGACTTTTTTAGTTTGTAGCCAACTTTTTTAATCGAAAAGAGTTAATTATCAACTATTTATCAGCGTTTTTATGCTTTCACGCAATATTATTCCGCCCAAAAGGTAACGCTGGGGGCTTGAGCGTCTTGCGGAAGGTTGGCATAACGATACATCGTGCCTTGTAAGATGGGTCGCCCTATCGCATTGGTTCGATCGATGGGCTGTGGGGGACAATTTGGCACAAAATAGTGTCCTTGCGTATTGCCTTGAGGCAAATATACTAATGGTCCGAATTGGAAGGCCGCATGGTCGCGCAAAGGAGCCAAACGTTGTTGGGTGGGCGTAGTAGCAGGTAAAATGGTCTGCACTTGTAGCGGAAAATCGATATAAACCTCGTCCATCGCATGCCACTTGCGCTCTATCACCACATAGCCTTGAGAATTAACGATAAGTGGATCTACCTCATGTCCATTAACGTACAAAGTGGGGTGGAGGTTTTCTCCTCCTACATATACATAAGGTGAATCGGAACGCAGCCCTGTCCACGACGGCATACGAAGGTAAAGCTTGAGGGAAAGTTCTCCCTTAAAGTTAGAGAGACGGAACTTTACACCTCCATCGTTGGGCATATTGGTTATTTGGTCGAGCACGAAGCGTTTACCACGTAAGGTGAGGGCTGTCGTTGCATTGGTGTAGAGATTAACGTATAATTCCTTTTCATCGTGTGAAGTGGCATATACCATGCCTGGTGTTGCTAAAAGGAGGGAAGCTGCCAACCATTTATCGAGTGTGCCACGAGGTTGTAACGTATCGTTAGCGGTACGCATCACTGCGTTAAACAAAGCACGCTCGGCATAGTCCATATAGGAAGCATCGCCCTGCATCAAGTAGAGTTGTGCAGCTTGGTTGAGCCACTTTGCAGCGCCCAAGGCTTGTGAAGGTTCTTGAGGCGCTCCAACTCCGCCTAATACGTTGTGTTCGGATAGTTGTGAAGTCCAAGCTGCAAGTGTGCTCTCACGTTCGCTCCAGTTCTGTCGCGTAAGCCGTATGGGCTGTGCCTTGACCGTTGAGTCGGTCGCATGGGCAATCGTGCGAAAGTCGCGTCCATCGTAGCCCCATGTGATGACACTATCGGCACAGACGTAGCGCAATGGCTTTTTGAGCCAAGGCGTGCGAGCGGTGGCTGGAAGCAAAGCACAATAGATAATGCAGAAAAATAAAAAGAATCGCTTCATGAGGAGAGTATGAGACAAGAGAAAAAGTGGGGAATTCAAATTAGGGGTGTTCTAAAAATTCTGTTTTTAGAATGTTCTAATTCTGTCGGTTGATTTGTCCCCTCTCGAAAGTGTCTTTTTTCTCTGAGAAAATGGGCTGCGGCTCAGCAATTCAAGCTAAGGCTTGATTGCGTTCGCCTTGCACCATTTTTGAAGGCAAACTCAGTCACATAGCCCGCTATGCTCCTTCGTTTGCTTTCAAACAT
>JBNMKQ010000134.1:0-6945 GCA_050874425.1 Alloprevotella sp. | reverse complement strand
TGAACATTAACACATCCTTTCATTTGCACATTCTCACATTTGCACATTAACCAAGCATTTGCACATTCTCACATTTGCACATTCTCACATTTGCACATTAAAAAGTACCATGCACATCGAAATAGACGAATCATCAGGCTTTTGCTTTGGCGTGACTACTGCCATACGCAAGGCTGAAGAAGAATTGGCACAAGCAGGGTCACTCTGCTGCTTGGGCGACATTGTACATAATGGTAGTGAGTGTGAGCGTTTGCGCCAAGCTGGGTTGCAAACGATTACGCACGAGGAATTGAACCACTTGCCCGAAGGCACGAAGGTGTTGTTGCGTGCGCATGGTGAACCTCCTGCTACGTACGAAATGGCCGATGAAAGGGGTATTTGCATCATCGATGCCACCTGTCCTGTTGTATTGCAGTTGCAGCGCCGCATTAAGAAGGTATATAGTGAAAATCCGCGACCACAAATCGTAATATATGGCAAGCGTGGCCATGCCGAAGTGTTAGGACTTGTCGGGCAAACAAATGGTGAAGCCATAGTAATTGAAGGAGTGGACGAGGCCGAACAGTTGGACTTTACACGGCCTATAGCCTTGTTTTCGCAAACGACAAAGCCGCTGGAGGGCTTTCGTCAAATCGTTGACTATATCACACAACATATAGAAAGTGAAACGATGTTTCGCTACTTCGACACCATTTGTCGTCAAGTAGCCAACCGATTGCCCAACATTCGCACGTTTGCAGCACGACACGATGTGGTCGTATTTGTATGTGGACTCAAGAGTTCGAATGGGCGAGTATTGCACGAAGCCTGCCGCAAGGTAAATGCCCACACCTACCTTGTCGACACCCCCGAAGCTATACAACCCGAATGGTTTGTCAATGCCGAAAGCGTCGGCATCTGTGGGGCTACTTCAACGCCCAAATGGCTCATGGAAAAGTGTGCAGAGCGCATCAAGGCGTTCGTCGGCAATATGTAATTTCAGTTTTTAGTTTAGAAGTACTGAGGTTATAAAGTTAGTTTAAGGCTCTATAACGAATCATGTGGGTAAAACTGCAATTTATCAAACAGACAAAGATTAATGAAAAGATTAACGAAAATAGATTAATGAGACGATTAATGGAAAAGATTAATGAATCGATTAATGAAAAAGATTAATGGAAAGATTAATGAAAAAGATTAATGGAAAGATTAATGAAAAAGATTAATGATAGATTAATGAAACATTAATGTTAACAAAAGCGCGTAGCGCAAAACTCTTTACGTTACGCGCTTCGCGCTTAGTTTTAAACATTAATGTTTCATTAATCTATCATTAATCTTTTTCATTAATCTTTTCCATTAATCGTCTCATTAATCTTTCCATTAATCTTTCCATTAATCTTTTTCGTTAATCGATTCATTAATCTTTTTTGCTCTGTTTGACAAATTGCAGTTTGTACATATCTTTAAACGCAATATTACCCACACGAATCAACATAGACCCAAAAAAAGTTGTTAATCGTGTCATTTATTTTGTTCACCCCTTAATTAAGTGTAAATTTGCAACGTGCAATGCATGCACCTTTTCAAAAAGCTACCTTTCAATACAAATTATATGCATAAACCAATTAAAGCCAACACAAATCGATTACGAAATTTGTTTGCGTTGGCCGTTTTCTGCAGTGCCACCTTCACATCGTGGGCACAGCTCAGTACCGAAAAGACTTATTATATTAAAAGCTCTGTTTCGGGCAAAGTATTCTCCAACGGCAACTCCGCACAAAATAATGCCGAGATAAAACTCGAAGCCGTGTCAGATGCCTCAATGGGACAAAAGTGGACACTCACCAGCACAGGCAACGATAATGAATTCATCATCGTCAATGCTGGCTATCCCGCCTTTGCCATTGATGCTGCCCCTGGTAAGTGGTACTACCCCTTGCAGTGGACGGCTGATGTAAACTCAGAAAATCAACGTTTCCAAATTCTTCCCGTTGAGGGCGTAGAGAACACCTACAAAATTGTGTGGTCGGCCAATACCAACCGCCGCATGATGGAAAAGAGTGGCGACCAACTCAACGTGTCAGACGAGGACGAAAGCGCGGGTGTAACCACCCAGTTCGTCTTTGAAGAAACTACCGAACAACCTAAGGCCGATCGCCCCCACTGGAGCGATGAAACCTTCTTCGAAGAGAACAAACTCGCTGGCCATACCACCTTTATGCCCTACGCCAACACCGCTGCTTTGCAAGCCGACAAAGAGCGCTATGCCCACCCTTGGGTTGACCCTCAAGGCGCTGAGTGGCTCTCGCTCAATGGCGTGTGGAACTTAAAGTGGACCACCGAACTCAACAACGTGCCCAAGGACGACTTTTATGCCGATGACGTTGATGCTTCAAAGTGGGACACCATCAGTGTGCCTTCATGCCTTGAAATGAAAGGCTATGGCGATCCTTACTATATAAATGTAGAGTATCCGTTCCAAGACAACTATCCCAACCTCGACATGAAGTCGAACTGTAAAAATTCAGTGGCTTCATATCGCCGCACGTTCACGTTGCCCGAAGGTTGGACCGACAAGCGCGTTGTGCTCCACTTCGACGGCATCTATAGTGCTGCCTACGTGTGGGTAAACGGTCAATACGTGGGTTACACCCAAGGCGCCAACAACGACGCAGAGTTCGACCTCAGTAAGGTGGTACGTCAAGGTGAAAACAACATTGCCGTACAGGTGTACCGCTTTAGCGATGCCTCTTACTTGGAAGGACAAGACATGTGGCACATGAGCGGTATACATCGCGACGTATACCTCTATGCTACGCCCCAAACCTACATAGCCGACCACGTAATCACCGACGACCTCTCTGCACCCTACATCTCGGCTGCTGTGACGGTAAACGTAAGCATGAACAATCCTTCTGCTGAGGCCGTAACGAAGCAAGTGCGTGCGCGCATTATTAGTCCTGAGGGTGAGCAGGTGGCTGAAAAGGTGGTGGACTTTGCTTTCGAAGCAGGCCAGACCAACTTGCAGCAAGAAGTACCCTTCAATTCGTTGAGTGGCATTGAGCTCTGGAACTCTGAGACGCCCAACCTCTATACCATCGAAATCTCGCAACTCGCTGCCGACGGCAGTGAAGAAATGGCATTCGCCACTAAATATGGTTTCCGTAAGGTTTATACAGGTGCAGGAAAGGTATACGTAAATGGTAAGCGCGTTATCTTCCGTGGCGTCAATACGCAAGATACACACCCCGTTCATGGTCGTTCGATTGATATGAACACTATGTTGCGCGACATCACCATGATGAAGCAGGCTAACATCAACCTGCTGCGTACCTCACACATGCCACGTCAACCCAAAATGTATGCCATGATGGACTACTATGGCATGTACTGTATGGACGAGGCCGACATTGAGTGCCACTTCAACTGGGAACAGAGCGGCAACACCATTAGTTCGGCTCGCACTTGGCGCCCACAATACATCGACCGCACCATTCGCATGGTACAGCGCGACCGCAACCACCCCTCAGTCCTCTTCTGGAGCCTTGGCAACGAAAGCGGCGTGGGTAGCAACTTAGCTGCCACTTACGACACACTGAAGATAGCCGATCCCAGTCGTTTGGTACATTACGAAGGTGCTACACGTGGCAATGTTAGCTACACTGACATTTATAGTGTGATGTATCCGAGCTATACCAACATGAGTCGTGATGCCAGTGCAACGGGGGGAAAACCCTACTTTATGTGTGAGTTTGCACACGCTATGGGTAACGCAGTGGGCAACTTTAGCGAGTATTGGAACACGATGCGCAGCTCAACCTACGGCATGGGTGGCTGCGTTTGGGACTGGGTTGACCAAAGCATCTATCATGCCTCAGACATCAAGTCTAGCAAATTGACTCAGAATGGTTATCCCAAGTATCGCACGGGTAACGACTTCTCAAACTACAATCACCAAGGCAACTTCGTCAACAACGGACTTGTGCCAGGCGATCGTGCTTGGACTCCTAAGTTGGCTGAGGTAAAACAGGTGTATAGTCCTATTTCGGCCACGTTCAGTTCGCGCCGCAAACGCGTAACGGTGAACAACAATACCGACTTCACAACGCTTGACAACTACCTCATGGCTTACACCGTCTTGAAGAATGGTGAACAAGTAGAGACTGATACCATTGCTTTGCCCGCAGCATCGCCTGCAAGCAATAGTGGAGCTATCGACCTGCCACTCACAACAGTGATGGACGAGATGAGCGAATACGTGCTCGACCTTACCTTCTTGCAGAAAGACGCTACGTTGTGGGCCGACGCAGGTTATCCCGTAGGCAAACAACAGTTTACGTTGCAAGAACGCAGTGCATCGTTGCCTGCTGTTGACGCTGGCAACATGGCTTTGACCGTAGCTGATAAAAATGGCGACATCGAGATTAAGAACGATAAGTTTAACATTGTACTTAATCCCACAACGGGTCGTATGTTCTCATGGACGTATGGCAACTATAAGATAGTTGATAAGTTGGCCAACAACTTAACTTACGACAACTTCCGTTGGGTAGAAAACGACGAGGCTTCAGGCAACTCGCTCGATGCTTCGAACGGCATTAGCACATTCTCGATGAGCAAGTCACCTAAACTCAATGATAACGGTAACGTTACGTTCAGCACTCGTGGCACGGGTACGTATTGCGACGTTGTTTACGACTATACGGTTTATCCAAATGGTACGGTAGACGTGAAGAGCACTTACACTTCACACGAAGTGAGTGACTTGCGCCGCATTGGTTCGAAGATAGTATTGCCCGGCAACTTAGAGCAATTAGAGTACTATGCACTCGGCCCTTGGGATAGCTATGTTGACCGCAAAGACGCTGCTTTGTTAGGCCGCTACACCAGCACCGTGAGCGATGAGTTTGGCACAACACCCCACCCACAATCATGTGGCAACCACGAGGGCTTGCGCGAACTCACCCTAACTGATACGAAGGCTGGCTTCTTGTTCAATGTGCAGACTGAAGGTCAGGTAGCCTTCTCGGCACTGCACTACACCGATGCGGAAATGGCTAATGCACGCCACCGTTGGGACTTGAAGCAGGATAAGAGTTCGGTTATCCTTCACCTTGACTATTACCAAAAGGGCCTTGGCAATGGTAGCTGCGGTAAGGGTACAGGTACACTCAGCAAGTATGAGTGCCCCATAGGTACGTTTAGCAACACGGTACGTTTCCGTCCGCAGTTCATGAACGAAACGGGCATAAACGATGTTGTAGCCGCTACACCCGCAGACTTCAACGTGCGTGTAGAGAATGGCACGGTAGTTTGCTCGGGGTCGATTGCCGCAGGCACGACCTTACGCGTTTACGACTTAGGTGGTGGTATCGTAGCAACAGCACAAGCCACTTCGGCCACTTCGCAACTCACGGCTCCAATCACCACGCAGCCCAATGGCGTTTACCTCGTGAAGGTAGGCACTAAGGTGTTTAAGGTGTTGAAGTAACATACTTTATAAAATGTAAGTAGCTCAGCAACTGGGGGGGCAGGCCTCTGGCCTGCGAAGGGAGAAAATGTAAATTCTTCTTTCATCGCAGACCAATGGATTGCCCCCCCGCTTGTTGAGCTATTTTAGTAAATAATCACTCCCATGAATTATACAATCAAACGCTATACATTGGCAGATGAGGCTTTGTGGAATGCGGTAGTTGACAACGGGGGGGTGCGCCAATCCTCTTTCTTGTTCAATCGTCAGTATATGGACTATCATGCCGACCGCTTTCACGACATCTCACTCATGGTGTTAGATGAGCATGGACGCGTTTTGGCCCTACTGCCAGCCAATGTTAGTCGCACGGACGAGCATTGTGTAGAGTCGCATGGCGGATTGACCTATGGCGGCTTATTGCTCTCGCCTCACATGACGGCCACACTGACGGGTGAGGTAATGCAAAGCATCATGGTGTGGTATAAATCGCAAGGCTTTACTACCTTAAAGTATAAACCTGTGCCTCACCATTATGCTGACTATCCGTGTGAAGAAGACTTGTATTGGCTCTTTCGTCACGAAGCTCAGCTCACGGCTCGCTTAATCGCCTCGGTGGTAGACCTCGCGCAACCTTATGGCCTCAGTACGCTGCGCCGTCGTAAGGTAAACAAAGCCAACCGATTGGGCACGTTGCAGTTGGTCGAAGGCATTGCCTACTTGCCTGCCTATTGGCAGGTGTTGGAGGACATACTTCGCGCTCGCCACGATGCATGCCCAGTGCACACGCTGCAAGAGATGCAACTATTGATGCAACGCTTCCCTCAAAATATTCGTTTGTTTGTATCGACCGATAGCACAACGGGGGCGTTACAAGCTGGTTGTGTACTTTACATTACGCGTCATGTGGTACACGTGCAATACATCGCAGCCCCTGATGTGGGGTGTGCATCGGGGGCTTTAGACTGGTTGTTTGCGCAGTTGTTAAGTCAAGCCGCTGCGCTATTCCCTCATGTGCGCTACTTCGACTTTGGTACGTGTAATGAGCAGGGCGGTCATTACCTCAACGAAGGCCTCATATTTCAAAAAGAAGGCTTTGGCGGTCGCGCCGTTTGTTACGATACGTACTGTATGGAGTTATAAAAGGCCTCACCCCCTAGCCCCCTCTCCTCAAGGAGAGGGGGTTAGGGGGTGAGGCCCAATTGCAGTTTATTTTGTCATTAAAGCATTTTATCCACACGATTCGTTACAGAGACATAATGGGCCTATGTTGATTCGTGTGGGTAATATTGCGTTTAAAGATATGTACAAACTGCAATTTGTCGAAGAGATGCGCGCCACAAACGCGCCTACGTAACGCGTGCTTTTCTTTGTATAAGCTAGCCTGGGGGCGACGCGTCCCCGCGTCGGCATTGCCAACTTGGGGTTAGATGCCCCAAGTTGGCAATACTTTTATGAGTGATACTCAAGTATTTGCAAGTCAAGGCATCGAG
>JBNMKQ010000133.1:0-7013 GCA_050874425.1 Alloprevotella sp. | reverse complement strand
CCCCCACAGGGGAGGGGGGATAAGTCACTCTTACTTCTTGAGTTTTCTGTTGGCTCTCATCTAGAAACGCAGCAAATAAAGGTTACTTATTCCCCCTCCCCTGCGGGGGAGGGGGTTAGGGGGAGAGGCCGCATCAAATTGCAGTTTACCCACACGATTCGTTATAGACCCCAAAAACGGAACATTAAACTGTACACCATAATTAATTGATCATTAATTTTTTCATTAATTGATCATTAATTTATTCATTAATGTTCCTCCTCTTAGAGCGCGAAGCGCGACTTAATGTTAAACGTTGTCGTTATTATCGAAGAGGGAAGGCTCTTGGGACTGCTCGTCCGTATCGGCCTCGGGGGCATTGTCGTTTTCGTTCTCGTCCTCTTGAGGTTCAGCCTCTGGGTCGGGCTGACGAAGCGGCTCGAGTTCTTCAATCTTCTCAATGGCAAGCGTAGTGATACGTTTACCTTTGGCCTTGTAGCCCTTAACGGCAATGAATGAATCCACATCAATTTCAAGTGGATCGCGGAAGTTCTCGTTGCCACCATAGGTCACTTGCAGACGCGGATATACTTGATCGGTGAGCAGGATAAAGCGAGAGTTGGGGTTGTCGCCCAAGAAATTTAGTGGTCGCGTTTGTGCACAACGTTCAAGGACGAAGCGCTTAACGTAAGGGAAACCTTGTTGATCGGCATCGAAGAGTACGGCCGTCCACACCTTGTGCTCGTCAAACTTCTCAACGCGCAGAATGCCCGAAGGCTCGTAGTGATTGTTGAGGTCGAAATTGGTGGTGTAGAACTGCCCGTTCTGCAGGACAACGAGTACGAGGTCGTCAGAGTGGAACTCACCCAAGTACTCTCCACGTCCATCGTAATTAAGGCGCTGTACATCATGGTCAAACCAAACTCTTCGACCGCCGAGGGTAGAAGCACCATGCGCCTTGAGCGTAATCTTATGAACGTCAACACGGGTGAGCAAGTTGCCTCGGCTCTGACGCCCTTTGACTAAGATCTCTCCAAAGTCGCGGTCCATGCTGATGCGCTTGAGTTTGGGATTAGGACGGAACGTAACCTTGATAGTCTCAGCCTCGCCATTCGGGTTGGCTGTGAAGTAAAGCACCTTGCTACCTGGCGTACCCATTGTGAGGTCGTACTCGCGGTCGTGGGTGATGCTAGTCACGTTGAAGCGCTTGATGTAGCAAGTGTTGGTAGCCCCATCGCGATAAACAACGTTGTAGATGGTGCGTTTGTCGCCTTTCTTAAATACGGCAATGTGAATAACCTCCACCTTCTTTTTCTTCTCCGCCTTCATGCGCTCGGTCTCGCCAATAAACACCTTGTCAGCCACGCGCGTAACCTTATACGTACCGTCGCGATAGAAGATGATGACATCGTCGATGGGAGAACAGTTCTCAACGAACTCGTCCTTCTTGAGGCTCATGCCCATGAAGCCATTTTCGCGGTCGATGTAAAGCTTTTCGGTAGCTTCGATTACCTTGGTGGCCTCGATGTTGTCGAACGAGCGAATTTCGGTGTGGCGAGGGTGTTCGGCCGCATACTTGTCGCGAATAAGGCGGTACCAGTTGGAGGTGACTTCAACCATGTTTTGCAAGTCGTGGTCGATGCGCGCCACCTCTTCTTTCATGTGGGCAATGAGTTCGTTGGCCTTGTCTTTGTTAAACTTAAGAATGCGTCCCATCTTTATCTCCATGAGACGTAGTATATCGTCGCGTGTCACTTCACGATAGAACTGAGGCTTGAAAGGTTCCAAGCGACTATCGATGTGGAGAATGGCAGCGTCCATGTCTTTCGCCTGTTCGAAAGCACGGTCTTTGTAGATGCGCTCCTCGATAAAGATGCGTTCGAGCGAGGCAAAGTGAAGACTCTCCATAAGTTCGCCACGGCGTATCATGAGTTCCTTCTCAAGCAGAGAGCGCGTGTGGTCGACCGAACGGCGCAATACTTCGCTTACGGTGAGGAACTTCGGCTTCTTGTCTTCAATCACGCAGCAATTGGGATTGATGCTGGTCTCGCAGTCGGTAAAAGCATACAACGCATCGATGGCCTTATCGCTCGATGTGCCAGGCGTGAGGTGAACATGAATTTCTGCCTCGGCAGCGGTATTGTCCTCTACCTTGCGTATCTTAATCTTACCCTTTTCGTTGGCTTTAAGTATAGAGTCGATGAGCGTGCTGGTGGTCTTGCCATAAGGTATCTCAGTGATAACGAGCGTCTTGCTATCTAACTTCTCGATTTTGGCACGTACCTTAACGGCACCACCGCGCATACCGTCGTTGTAGCGTGACACGTCGATAGAACCGCCCGTCAAGAAGTCGGGATAGAGGTGGAATTCCTCCCCATGCAGATACTTGATAGCGGCTTCACAAAGTTCACCAAAGTTGTGAGGCAGAATTTTTGCTGAAAGGCCTACGGCAATACCTTCGGCTCCTTGAGCTAAGAGCAAAGGAAACTTTACGGGCAACGAAACTGGCTCCTTCTTACGGCCGTCGTATGACATCTTCCACTCCGTCGTCTTAGGGTTGAAGAGTACGTCGAGGGCAAACTTTGAGAGTCGCGCCTCAATATAACGAGGAGCGGCTGCACTGTCGCCCGTGAGAATGTTACCCCAGTTACCCTGACAGTCGATGAGCAGGTTCTTTTGTCCCAACTGTACCAAGGCATCGCCAATTGAGGCATCACCGTGGGGGTGGAACTGCATGGTATGACCTACGACGTTGGCCACCTTGTTATAGCGTCCGTCGTCGAGCAGTTTCATAGAGTGGAGTATGCGTCGTTGCACAGGTTTGAGACCATCACCCAAGTGGGGGACGGCACGTTCGAGTATGACGTACGAGGCATAGTCTAAGAACCAGTTTTGGTACATACCCGTCAACTGCAGTTTGCCCTCTTCGTCTTTCACCTCAGTGGGGTGATAGTCGGAGTGGGCTTCAGGGGTGGCGGTGTCGTTAGTGGCTTCGTTTGTAACGTCAGTTTCGTTCAATATTTCGTCTTTATTTTCTTCGCTCATCGTTTTAAGGGTAGTTTCAGCATTTTACGTTGCAAAGTTAACAAATCTGTGTAAAACATTAAAATGTGGATTTGACAAACAGAACAAAAAAGATTAATGGAAAGATTAATGGAAAGATTAATGATAGATTAATGAAATATTAATGTTTAAAACTAAGCGCGAAGCGCGTAACGTAAAGTTTTTTTTGCGCTACGCGCTTTTGTTAACATTAATGTCTCATTAATCTATCATTAATCTATCATTAATCTTTCCATTAATCTTATTCATTAATCTTTCCATTAATCTTTTTTGTTCTGTTTGTCAAATACAAATTCATGTAAAAGGTGTTTACGAACCAAAATATGTCCTACCTTTGCATCATGCATTTATCAGAACTGTTAAGTCATATCGCTACTCACCCACAGGTGAGGGCATTATCCGATATATTGAGCGACCGAACTAACGGACTAACCCACCTTGTGGGCCTGCAAGCCTCGGCTGCTCCCGTAGCTTTTGCAGCATTGAGTAAGCAGCAAAAGCCCTTTAATCGTCCCCTGCTATTTATACTCAATGATGAAGAAGAGGCAGGCTACTTCTACCATGACCTCACCCAACTACTCGACGACGAACACGTACTCTTCTATCCCTCCACCTATCGCCGTGCCGTAAAGTATGCTCAGCGCGATGCAGCTAATGAAATCTTGCGCACAGAAGTGCTCAACCGATTATCGGCACTTCAAGCTGGAGGAGCGGCTACGAAGACTGCTTTATATATAGTCACCTTTCCCGCTGCCCTATCAGAACGTGTCGCTCCACCTCAAAATATGGTAGAGCGCACGGTCAATATCACCAAAGACGGCAGTTACGACCTCCCAGAACTCACCAAGCGATTACTCGAAATAGGCTTTACACGCAAAGACTACGTCTACGAGCCAGGCGAGTTTGCTGTGCGCGGTTCCATACTCGATGTCTATTCCTATGCCTCAGAGTATCCCTATCGTATTGATTTCTTTGGCGATGACGTTGAAAGCATACGCACCTTTGAGGTGCAAACCCAATTGTCGAAGGAGGTAAAGGAGAATGTCAGCATCGTGCCCGACACGGAGCAAGGCAGCAGTGCCGCTCATTTAGTGTCGCCCACCGACTATTTGCCAGCTGATACACTCTTGGTGGTGAAAGACCTCACCTTCGTACACGACACCATTGAGCGCACCTATCGCGAAGGTTTTGCGCGCCAAGCCCAACAAGAGGCGGAAGCTACTTCAGAAATGGAGGCCGAAGCCCAACGTCAACGCTTGCAGAAGGAACTCCTACTCATTACGGGTGAAGCCTTCTTGCGTGGAGTGGCCTCGTTGCAGCGCGTCAATATCGGTGCGCAGCCTTTAGGCAATGTTACGACTCAGGTGCAGTTTAACACAACACCCCAGCCGCTCTATCACAAGAACTTTGATTTGCTGCGCCAAAACCTGCGCCAACTCAAAGTTGATGGCTATCAAGTATACATCTTGGCCGACAGCCCGAAGCAAACAGAACGTTTGCAAAGCATCTTCGATGAAATGGACACCGCTTCTGTGCTCTTTCAACCCGTAGAGCACACCTTGCACGCGGGCTTCATTGACAACGACCTCCGCATTTGTTGCTTCACTGATCACCAAATCTTTGACCGCTTTCATAAGTACAACCTTAAAAGCGATCACGCTCGTGATGCTAAAATGGCCCTTTCGCTCAAGGAGTTGATGCAGTTCGAACCAGGCGACTATGTGGTCCACATCGACCATGGTGTGGGACGTTTTGCAGGTCTGGTGCGTATGCCAGGGGCTGACGGTGCGATGCAAGAGATGATAAAACTCACTTACAAAAACGAAGATGCCGTCTACGTGAGCATTCATGCCCTCCACAAAGTGTCGAAGTATAAAGGCAAAGAGGGCGAACCTCCTCGCATTAGTAGTTTAGGCACGGGGGCTTGGGAGAAACTCAAGGAGCGTACCAAGAAGAAGATAAAAGACATCGCGCGTGACCTTATTCGCCTTTATTCGCAACGAAAGGAGGAAAAGGGCTTTGCCTTCAGTCCCGACTCCTTTATGCAACATGAGTTGGAAGCCAGCTTCGTATATGAAGACACGCCCGACCAACTTCGCGTAACGCAAGAGGTGAAGCGCGACATGGAGAGTGCTAAACCTATGGACCGCCTCGTATGTGGCGATGTGGGTTTTGGCAAGACCGAGATAGCCGTTCGTGCGGCCATGAAGGCTTGTGCTGATAATAAGCAGGTGGCCGTCTTAGTGCCCACTACAGTACTGGCCTTGCAGCATTATAAGACTTTTGCCAGTCGACTGAAGGACTTCCCCGTACGCGTTGACTACCTCACTCGTGCGCGCACTACAGCCCAGACGAAGGCTTTGCTGAAGGATTTGGCCGACGGCAAAGTAAACATACTCGTCGGTACACAAAAGCTGATTGGTAAAAGTGTGAAGTGGAACGACCTCGGTTTGCTCATCATCGATGAAGAACAGAAGTTTGGCGTAGCGGTGAAAGAGAAACTGCACCAACTCAAAGTGAATGTTGACACACTCACGATGTCGGCCACGCCCATTCCACGCACCCTACAGTTCTCACTTATGGGGGCGCGCGACTTTAGCGTTATTCAAACGCCACCGCCCAATCGTCGCCCCATTCAGACGGAGATTCACACCTTTAGCCATGAAGTCATCGCTGAGGCCGTCAATTTTGAGATGAGCCGCAATGGGCAGGTGTACATCGTTACCAACCGCGTAGCTGCACTCCCCAACTTAGAGAGCCTGGTACACAAGTATGTGCCTGATGCACGCATTGCCATAGGTCATGGACAGATGCCGCCCGATCAGCTGGAGAAGATTATTATGGGCTTTGTCAATTACGATTACGATGTGCTCATCTCCACTACTATCGTTGAGAATGGCATCGACGTGCCCAATGCCAACACCATTATCATTGATGCGGCTCACCACTTCGGACTCTCGGACCTTCACCAGATGCGTGGCCGTGTAGGGCGTGGTTCGCGCAAGGCTTTCTGCTATCTTATGGCTCCGCCTTTGGCCTTGTTGCCTGATGAGTCGCGTCGCCGCTTGGAGGCTATCGAAAACTTCTCCGACCTCGGTTCGGGTATACACATTGCCATGCAGGACCTCGACATTCGTGGTGCGGGCAACCTCTTAGGTTCGGAACAGAGTGGCTTTATTGCCGACTTGGGGTATGAAACGTATCAGAAGATATTGGCTGAGGCCGTTACGGAACTCAAGAATGACGAGTTCTCTGACCTTTATGCTGATGAACTCAAGAAGACGGGTCACCTTAGTGGCGAGCGCTTTGTGGACGATTGTGCTGTAGAGTGCGACCTTCATGCTTACTTCCCCGAAACCTACGTGCCAGGGGCCACAGAGCGTATGTTGCTCTATCGTGAACTTGACTCTTTGGCTTCTGACGAACAGATAGCCGACTTCCGTCATCGTATGGAGGACCGTTTCGGCCCGCTTCCGCCCGAGGGCGAGGAACTCTTGCGCATAGTCCCCTTGCGGGCTTTGGGACGCAAGTTGGGGGCTGAACGTCTCACGCTCAAGGCGCGTCGTATGACGCTTTACTTTGTGCGCAACACTGAGAGTGCTTTCTACCAAAGCGACACTTTTGAACGTATTATTACTTTTGCCACGAATTCTTATCAGCGTTGCAAGCTCGATGAGAACCGTGGACACCGACGTATGATCATTAATGATGTGCCAAGTGTCGAGGCCGCTTTGATAACGTTAAAGTGCATCAATGAACAGTAAACGAAAGAATTTACGAAAAAGATTAATGGAAAGATTAATGGAAAGATTAATGGAAAGATTAATGATACATTAATGTTAACAAAAGCGCGTAGCGCAAAAAAAACTTTACGTTACGCGCTTCGCGCTTAGTTTTAAACATTAATGTATCATTAATCTATCATTAATCTTTCCATTAATCTTTCCATTAATCTTTTCCATTAATCTTTT
>JBNMKQ010000132.1:0-7023 GCA_050874425.1 Alloprevotella sp. | reverse complement strand
CCTCTCCCCCTAACCCCCTCCCCCACAGGGGAGGGGGGATAAGTCACTCTTACTTCTTGAGTTTCCTGTTGGTTCTCAACTAGAAACGCAGCAAGTAAAGGTTACTTATTCCCCCTCCCCTGTGGGGGAGGGGGTTAGGGGGAGAGGCCCCATCAAATTGCAGTTTGTATCTGTTATTAAACGCAATATTACCCACATGATTCGTTATAGAGCCATAATAAATCCAATAAGGGTGTCCTAACATTGCTTTAGGACACCCTTATTTTCTCTTTTCAAACGACAGTAATAGCCACAGAACACCCCTTAAGCAATCACAACACAACCCCATCTACAACCATTTTTTACGACTTATGCATACCCCTTAAACGAAAAATGCCTAACTTTGCCGCGTTCTATATAATATATCTGTGCGAACGAACACTTTGATAGCCTTATAAATGGGCTATAACTTGCACGGATTGTACCAAACAATAGTTTAAACAAAAGCAAGAAAACAAAATATGAAATTTACCGAACGCAACGGACTTAACCTCTTTGAGGTGAACGAAGATGTACTCAGCAAGTGGGACAAGCAAGACTTGTTTCACAAGAGTATGAGTGAACGCGAAGGTTGCCCTTCATTCGTATTTTTTGAAGGTCCTCCCTCTGCTAACGGACATCCAGGTATTCACCACGTAATGGCTCGTACTATCAAGGACGTATTCTGCCGTTACAAGACCATGCAGGGCTTTCAAGTAAAGCGCAAAGCTGGTTGGGATACACACGGACTTCCTGTCGAATTGGGGGTTGAGAAAGAACTTGGCATTACAAAAGAGGACATCGGTAAATCTATCTCTATTGAAGATTACAACGCGCGTTGCCGTCAGAACGTAATGAAGTTTACGCAAGAGTGGACCGACCTTAGCCACTTAATGGGCTATTGGGTTGACATGGAACACCCTTACATTACTTACGAAAACTCTTACATCGAAACGCTTTGGTGGCTTCTCGGACAACTTTACAAGAAGGGACTTCTTTATAAGGGTTACACTATTCAGCCCTACTCTCCTGCTGCTGGTACGGGACTTAGCTCACATGAGTTAAACCAACCTGGTTGCTACCGCGACGTAAAGGATACGACCGTTACCGCCCAATTTGCTATCCTCGATCCTAAGCCTGAGATGACAAAGTGGGGCAATCCCTATTTCTTGGCATGGACTACCACTCCTTGGACATTGCCTTCTAACACGGCTCTCTGCGTTGGTCCTAACATTACTTACGTTGCCGTTGAGACTTTCAATCCCTATAATGGCGAACCTATGACTGCTGTCATGGGTAAGGATCGCTTGGCTGCCTACTTCAAAGCCGAAGGCGAAAACGCTGACTTCGATGCTTACCAACAAGGCGACAAGGTTATCCCCTACCGCGTCGTTGGCGAATGGAAAGGTAGCGAACTCGTAGGTATGCACTACAAGCAACTCATGCCATGGGTGAAACCTACCGAAAAGGTAGAAGACAACGCTCCTGCATGGGTAAAAGAATACGCAGCTAATCATGCTGATAAGTGCTTCACTTCAGGCATTGACACGTTTGTTGAACTTGAAGAATTAGCTTTCCGCGTAATCCCTGGCGATTACGTTACTACCGAAGACGGTACAGGTATCGTTCACATTGCCCCCACCTTTGGTGCCGACGATGCCAAGGTGGCGAAAGCTGCAGGCATTCCTTCACTCTTCCTCATCAACAAGGCTGGCGAAACACGCCCCATGGTCGACCTCACGGGTAAGTATTACCTTATTGACGAACTTTGCGACACGTTTGTGAGCAAGTGTGTTAACGTTGAGGCTTATAGCCACCATGCTGGCGACTACGTAAAGAATGCCTATGCACCTGAGTTTAACAAGGACGGCAAGTATGACGAGAAGGCTGCTGCAAAGGCTGAAGACTTGAATATCATCATCTGCCTTGAAATGAAGCAGACGGGTGAGGCATTTAAGATAGAAAAGCACGTACACAACTATCCTCACTGTTGGCGTACGGATAAGCCTATCCTCTACTATCCACTTGACAGTTGGTTCATTCGTAGCTCTGCCTTAAAGGAGCGCATGATGGAACTTAACAACGGCATTCTTTGGAAGCCCGCTAGCACTGGTTCGGGTCGCTTCGGTAAATGGCTTGAAAATCTCAACGATTGGAACCTGAGCCGTTCACGTTATTGGGGTACTCCTCTACCCATTTGGCGCAATGCCGAGACACGTGAGGAGATCTGCATCAGTTCACTCGAACAACTTTACAACGAAATTGAGAAGAGCGTTGCAGCAGGCTTTATGTCGTCTAACCCCTTAAAGGACAAAGGTTTCATTCCTGGCGACTATTCTACTGAGAACTATCACCGCATCGACCTCCACCGTCCCTACGTTGACAACATTACGTTGGTTTCGGCTACGGGCAAACCGATGAAACGTGAAACGGACTTGATCGACGTTTGGTTTGACTCTGGTTCTATGCCTTACGCTCAGATTCACTATCCGTTTGAGAATAAAGAGGTTCTTGACAATCGTACTGTCTATCCTGCCGACTTCATTGCCGAAGGTGTTGACCAAACGCGCGGTTGGTTCTTTACGCTTCACGCCATTGCTACAATGGTGTTTGATAGCGTAGCCTTTAAGGCCGTTATCAGCAATGGCCTTGTGCTCGACAAGAATGGCAACAAGATGTCGAAGCGTTTAGGCAATGCTGTAGAACCTTTCGGTGCGATTAAGAAGTATGGCTCTGATCCCTTGCGTTGGTATATGATTACCAACTCTTCACCATGGGACAACCTTAAGTTCGATGAAGAGGGCGTACAAGAAGTAGCACGCACTTTCTTTGGCAAATTGTACCAAACGTACTCTTTCTTTGCCATGTACGCTAATGTCGACAACTTTGACCCTGAAGCAGCACAAGTTCCCTATAACGAGCGTCCCGAAATCGACCGTTGGATTCTCTCTGAGCTTAACACGCTCATTAAGAACGTTGCTGCCGACTATGAGGACTACGAGCCTACTAAGGCGGGCCGCTTAATTCAACAGTTTGTCATCGACAATCTCTCCAACTGGCACGTTCGCTTGAGCCGTAAGCGTTTCTGGGGCGGCGGTATGAACACTGATAAGTTGAGTGCTTATCAAACACTTTATACTTGCCTCGTAACCGTAGCTAAACTCATGGCTCCTATTGCTCCCTTCTATGCCGATCGCCTTTACTGCGACTTAACGCAAGGCATCAATGGTAGCACTGAGAGCGTACACTTGGCTACTTTCCCGAAAGCTGACGAAGCTTGCATCGATAAAGCACTTGAGCGTCGCATGGAATTAGCACAAGTTGTTTCTTCTATGACGCTTTCTTTGCGCAAGAAGGAGCATGTCATTGTGCGCCAACCACTGCAGTGCATCTCTATTCCTGTTACTGACAATCAATTACGCGATGACCTCGAACAGGTTAAACAACTTATTCTCGACGAGGTTAACGTCAAAGAGTTGCGCTATGCCGATGCCAATATGTTGGAGAAGAAGGTGAAGTGTAACTTCCGCGTAATGGGTAAGAAGTTTGGCAAGTTAATGAAGGCCGTTAATGCTGCTGTTACAGCACTTAGCCAAGACGACATCAACCGCCTTGACGCTGAAGGCGAACTTTCGCTCACGGTTGAGGGCCAAGCAATTGAGGTAGAACGCACAGATGTTGACATCATCAGTGAAGATATGCCGGGTTGGACGGTTGCCAACGAAGGCGCACTCACTGTTGCGCTCGATCTCGAAATCACTCCCGAACTCAAGAACGAAGGCATTGCACGCGAAATTGTAAAACGTATCCAAACCTTCCGCAAAGAGAGTGGCTTCGAAATCACGGACCGCATCAACATTGTGTTAGAAGAGAACGAAGCTACTTCTGCAGCAATCAGCACGTTTGGCAACTACATTGCATCACAAGTATTGGCAGATCGTATCACTACAAGTGCTACGGTCGACAATGCCAATACTACATTCGACTTTGACGACTTCAAACTCAACGTTTCTATCGTTAAGGCATAAAATGACATCATAAGAAAAGGTATGAGCGAGAGGCATTCGTAATAAACACCGCGTGCGTCTTGCTCATGCCTATTCATATACCCCACTACATCACAAACCTATAACAAACAAATGCCATGACCGAAAAGAAAAGATACTCTGATGAAGAACTTGAAGAGTTCAAGCAAATCATCTTAAAGAAATTAGAGCTTGCTAAGAGTGACTATCAGCAGATGATGGACACATTGAGCAACAAGGGGGGCAACGACGTTGATGACACTATGCCTACCTATAAGGTGCTTGAAGAGGGTTCGCTCAACCAAACCAAAGAAGAGCTTACCACAATGGCAGCTCGCCAACAAAAGTTTATTCAATCTTTGCAAGCTGCTCTCCTTCGCATCGAAAATAAGACATACGGCATCTGCCGCGTAACGGGCAAACTCATTCCTAAAGAGCGACTCCGTGCCGTACCTCATGCCACACTAAGCATCGAAGCTAAACAAGCAAGATAACCCACCACTATAAATGTGTTGTCAATGTGCAAATGTGAGAATGTGCAAATGTGCAAATGATTTAATGATTTAATGCTTTAATAACTTTTTATATAAAGCAACCATTTGCACATTTACACATTTGCACATTTGCACATTCACTAAGCATTTGCACATTTACACATTCGCACATTTGCACATTCGCACATTTGCACATTCACTAAGCATTTGCACATTCACTAAGCATTTGCACATTTGCACATTCGCACATTTGCACATTATATTACATTTCTCCTCCGACCATGCGCATAAACAAACGCTATATAGTAGCAATACTCATTATATTGGGTGTAATTATTATTGACCAACTGATTAAGATTGAAATCAAAACGAACTTTATGCTCCACGAGGACTATCGTGTAGCAGGTGATTGGTTTCACCTTCTCTTCACCGAAAACCGTGGTATGGCTTTTGGCATGCAATTCGTTGGCACTATGTTCCTCGCCCTCTTCCGTGTTGTTGCTATCGGCTTTTTCTGCACAATACTTAATAAAATTATCCGACAAAAAGCCTCTTACGGCCTCATCGTCTGCGCTGCAATGATTATAGCTGGAGCTGCCGGCAATATTATCGACAATCTATTCTATGGCCTCATCTTTACAGAAAGCACTCCCTACTCCTTAGCTCAACTCGTACCTTTTGGAGAAGGATATGGATCATTTCTCTCTGGTAAAGTGGTAGATATGTTTTACTTTCCTCTTTTCTCATGGCCCGAATGGATGCCTTTCATAGGAGGCGACACTTTCTTTGGCGCTATCTTCAACTTTGCCGATGCTTCTATCAGTTGTGGAGCCGTGGCTTTAATCCTTTTCTATTATAAGAGCATTGCCAAATTAGGCATTTTCAACACTGCTAAACAAAAATAGTTTAGACACCGATTTCGACCCGTTAATAGTCCTTTTTATGTCAGTTATCACTCGCCTATCATTCCTCCCTGCTCTTATTCTAACACTTTTTAGTATCTGTTCTTGTCACTCTGACCCCGAACCAGAAGACGTGATCGAAGCTAATAAGTTAGAAAAGATTCTCTACGACTACCACCTTGCACAAAGTTTGGCACAACAGTCCGCCCCTGATAGTATCAACTATTATACGCGACTCTATCAAGCGGCAGTATTTCAAAAGTATGGCATAACACAAGCCGAGTTCGACCATACTATGCAATGGTACGAAAGCCACGCAGATAAGCTCAAAAAGATTTACGAACACCTTTCCGCACAATTAGGAGGCGATGAGCAGTCAACCACTTCTCCTACTCTGTTAGCAAAGGAGAGTCATACTTCCAGCGACACACTTAATATTTGGCACGGTCCATCAAGTTTATTGCTCAACTCGCAAAGCACAAACCGATTTAAATACACACAACGTGCTGACACTGCCATTCAAGCAGGCGACGAACTTCAATGGTGTTTCAATGTTGACTGGTTCTACCACGATGGTGAACGCCGCGTCGTAGCTTGTGCAGTTGTTCATTATGAGGGCGACTCTACGGCCGTGATGCAAAAGTTTGTTTACACAAGCGGCCCGCAACAAGCTAATATCACAATAGGCAAACTTAAAGTTAAGCACATTGACTGCTTTATCTATCAATGTACCTCTTGGGCCGATAGAGTGCGAATTGCTTCTATCACTAACATGCGCCTATATCGCTTACGCTCTAAGGACAAAGCTACTGAAGGCAACGCATCAGATCATCAAATCAACGCCGATAGTACGCAGCGAAAATTAAGACTTAACAATCCGCAATTGCGCCTACGCGATAGCTTAATAAAGGAAGAAAAGAGCAACGAAACGAAACCACACTTTATCTAACAAACAAAAATCGGATTTAGCACTACGAACACATGCTAAATCCGATTTTTTAAACCACGTTCTACCTCATGTCTCACAAAATAGCCTACGCAAGGGTGATACTTCGCTCTGGCGAAACGCTTCACCGCGAAGTCATCGTCTTTAACGACAACAACGAAGTTACAGACCATTTTCCCCTAACTGAAGAACTACCTTTCGTAGAATGGAAGGACGAAACCTTTCACATATAATATGTAACGACAAAAAAACAAAATGTCTGAAATATAGCAAGTGGGGGGCAGGCCTCTGGCCTGCGGAATTGTGCAAAACCTATATATAGGTGTATTACTATTCCGCAGGCCAGAGGACTGTCCCCCACTTGCTGCGTTTCTGACATTTTTGGACTATAGGATTGCAACAAACAACAAAAAAGGAGAACCTTTAAAGATTCTCCTATGTTTAACGTGGGCGTTGACGGATTCGAACCGCCGACCCTCTGCTTGTAAGGCAGATGCTCTGAACCAGCTGAGCTAAACGCCCTCAATTGTTAATGAGACTTATTTGCAAATATTTGTGGGCGTTGACGGATTCGAACCGCCGACCCTCTGCTTGTAAGGCAGATGCTCTGAACCAGCTGAGCTAAACGCCCTCAATTG
>JBNMKQ010000131.1:0-7114 GCA_050874425.1 Alloprevotella sp. | reverse complement strand
CCTTGAGGAGAGGGGGGACAAGTCACCTTTTCTTGCTCATTTTCAGGAAATATCTCAAGCAAGGAACTGGGGAGAAAATGGTAACTTCAGTCCCCCTCTCCTCAAGGAGAGGGGGCTAGGGGGGGAGGCCCAATTGCAGTTTATCGAAATCACAAATTTATTTTTCTGGTAAGAAATATTGACATTTCAAAGGTGACGTTCTAGAAAAACACAGAGGGAGAGATAAGGGGTTAAAGGGGCAATTTTGAAAGACAAAGGGAGAAAAATGAAAACACTGAGGGAGAAAATTAAAAACACAGTGCAAGAGATAAAGCGCTTGCACTGTGTTTTTACACTTTTAGCACGATGTTCGGGGTGCTTTTAGGGCTGATTTTGGGCGTTTTGGGGCGTTTTTTTTGATTTCAAGTGTTTAGCAATTTTTCTAAATGATTGAAAATCAATTCGTTATGAATTATAGTTACTATTTCGCTATATGCAGCCCAATTTTAAGGCCGTAGATTTTAGCGAAATGGTGAGGCTTTGCGTTGGCCTCAACTTACCTCTCTACTCCAAGCACGACCTCATCAATGCGAAACTTTTGCATGCCTGCTGGTACGCGCACTTCTACTACGTCGCCCGCCTTCTTGCCCAAAAGGGCTTGCGCTATGGGCGACTTGATAGATATTTTACGTTCACGCAGATTGGCCTCATGCGGACTTACTATGGTATAGTCCATGTGCATATTGTTCGTCATATTCGTAATCGTCACGCGCGAGAGCAGTCCTACCACATCATCACTGAGGCGCGACGTGTCAATCACCCTCGCAAACTGCAACACACGTTGCTTAAAACGTATACGACTCAAGAGTTTGCCCTGCTCGCGCTTTGCAGCATGATATTCAAAGTTTTCGCTCAAGTCGCCCATGGCGCGTGCCTCAGCTATGGCATCTTTCACTTTAGGCACTTGCGCCTCAAGTTCTTTAAGTTCGGCCACAAGTTTGTCGTAGCCTTCTTGCGACATATATTCCATCGTATCTTTTCTACGTTATATTATGAGATGATAAAGCTGCATTGCGTTGATAATCAGCCAGACATATAACTGCAATACACCCTACTTGTAAATTCAACTGCTAAGGTACGAATAAAGCTACTTAAAACGTCTTTTTTTTAGCTATAAATTATAGGAGAGTTTTTTACTTTCAGTCATTCTATTTTTATGAAATAGCAGTAACTTTGCACGGAAATAAATAAGGGGGGTTCTAAAAATTCTGGCGCGTTGATTTGTGCCCTATCGGAAGTGTATTTGGGAAAGCAAACGAAGGAGCATAGTGGGCTATGTGACTGAGTTTGCTTTCAAAAAGACACTTTCGAGAGGGGGCAAATCAACCGACAGAATTAGAACATTCTAAAAACAGAATTTTTAGAACACCCCATAACACTCGAATCAATGAAAATACTGCACACTGCTGACTGGCATTTGGGCAACACCTTTCATGGTCATAGCCGACTCGATGAGCATCGGCACTTCCTGAAGTGGTTGCTACAAACGCTGTGCGAGAAGCAACCCGATGCGCTGCTCGTTACGGGCGACGTGTTCGACTCAGCCAACCCTTCGGCAGCAGCTGAGGAGTTGCTGTACGACTTCTTGCTGCGCGCAACACTCGAAGTGCCAGGACTGCAAATCGTCTTGACGGCTGGCAACCACGACTCTGCGGGACGACTGGAAGCACCTGCCGCATTGCTCAAGACACACAATATATATGTGCGTGGCACGATACACTACACCACAAAGGGCGAACCCGACTTTGACTATTACCTTCTGCCATTGGCCGACCGTCAGACGGGGCAGGCCTCATGTGTGTGTATGGCACTGCCCTACTTGCGCGGAGGCGATTATCCCGCTGGCATGACACCTGAGGAGGGGCTCCGTTTCTTCTTTGCCCAACTGCATGCCCACATGCGCAAGAGCAAT
This sequence comes from Alloprevotella sp., assembly GCA_050874425.1. Lineage (GTDB taxonomy): Bacteria > Bacteroidota > Bacteroidia > Bacteroidales > Bacteroidaceae > Alloprevotella. Next base: position 5,163 of record JBNMKQ010000131.1, on the reverse strand, counting down.
TATAAGGGTCTTCCCATTGTCGTGGCGGCTCACTTTTATGCCGCAGGGGCCGACATCTGTAAGGACGAACACTCTGAACGCCTCGTTGTGGGCGGCCAGGACTGTGTTGAAGCCGATGTGGTGGGACAAAATGTGAGCTATGCCGCCTTGGGACACATTCACAAGGCGCAGCAGGTGCGTGGCGGCGAGGCTACGTACTATGCAGGTAGCGCACTGCCCATGTCTTTCTCTGAACTGAACTACAAACATGGCGTACAGTTTGTCGACATCGACCCTCAAGGCGAGGCTTTGGTGGAGTTTGTAGAATACAGCCCTTTGCGTGGGCTTGTTACGATTCCGACCAAGGGCCGTGCCGTGAGTGCTGAAGCTTTGTTCGACTGCATTAACAGTTTGCCCAAGCGCGATAAGAAGAATACGGATTCTCTTACGTGGCCTTACCTTGAAATCCTCGTGGAGGAGGCACAGCCTCAACCCACGCTGATGCACGACGTGATGGAGGCCTTGCAAGACCGCGCGGTGCACTTCTGCCGTATGCTACGCGTAAGGCCTGAAAACAAAAAGGCCAACAACACTGACGACGCTAATGCGCCCTCGGCCGATACGCTGACGAACATCAATCCGCTTGAATTGGCTCGACGCAACTTCAAGGCACGATTTAACACCGAGATGCCTGAAGAACTCGTTACACGTTTTAATTTAGCTGAAGCGGAAACGAAAAAGGACATGAATGCATAACGTTAAGATACTAAGACGTTAGAGCACAAAGACGTTAAGATGAAAGGCGCGCTTCGCGCTTTTATAGGGAACATTAATCTCCATTAATCTATCGTTAATCTTTTTCATTAATCTTTTTCGTTAATCTTTTTCATTAATCTTTTTCATTAATCTTTTTCATTAATCTTCTTCGTTAATCTTTTCGTCATTAATTAGCATGATATTTAATGAGAAATATTAATGAATAGATTAACGAAAAAGATTAATGAATAGATTAACGAAAAAGATTAATGAATAAGATTAACGAAAAAGATTAATGAATAAGATTAACGATAGATTAATGAAACATTAATGTTTACCATAAAGCGCGAAGCGCGCCCTATCCATTAACGTCCATTAGCGTTTAGCGTTTTTCGTTTCACGACAGTTACACGTTTCACAATGAAGATAGAAAAGATAACCCTTTCAAACCTTACGTCAATCGAAGGGGAACAAACCATAGACTTTACCGAAGAACCTTTGCGTTCAGCGGGTCTATTTGCCATAACGGGCGATATGGGTTCTGGCAAGAGCACCATACTCGATGCCATTTGCCTGGCTCTCTACAACAAAGCGCCACGTTTTGACAATGTGGACCGCATACCCACCGACGACTTGAAGTTAGCTGTCGAAAAGTCGCAACAAGTGCAGGCCAACAACTCGGCCAGCATTTTGCGTCGTGGACAAAAGCAAGGCGGCGTAAGCGTTACCTTCACAACTCCCAGTGGCGAACGCTACGAAGCTACGTGGTTGGTGCGTGTTACACGTAGTGGCAACTATAGTTCCCCCGAACGCTCACTCGAATGCTTAGCCCCTCATCATCAGAAGTATGACAAGGCCGACATTCAACCCACGCTCGACAAAGCCATTGGCCTGACCTACGAGCAGTTTACACGCACCGTTATCTTAGCGCAAAACTCGTTTGCCAACTTCTTACTGGCAAAGCCTGCCGACAAGGCAGCACTGCTTGAGAAACTTACGGGCACAGAGGTATATAGTGCGGTGAGTACGCAGATTTACCGCCTTTCGGCACAAGCCGACACGCAAGTGTTGGCACTCGAAAATGAGCGCCAGGGCATGCTCAGCGATTTCTTAGACGAACATCTATTGACCGAACAAACAGAGCGCCAACGCCTTTTACTCTCAAAGCAACAAAACTTGCAGCAGCAGTTACAACGCCTTACGCAACAGTTGGATTGGATTGACCGCTACGACCGCACCTCCGTGTTGGTCGAACAACGCGAGCAGACCTATAATGCTGCAACACGTGCCTTAATGGAGTCACGAGGCGACGAACTGAAGTTGGAACGCTACGACGCTGTCATCGATATGCAGCCGCTCTACCAAGAGATTAAGATGCGTCGCGCCGACATTGAACGTATCAAGCAAGACGAAACGGCCAATACCAACGCGCTTGAGAAGGCGCGCCGCGAGTTGGAGAAGTTGAGCCAGCAATTGGACGTGGCACGCGAACGAACGGCTGATAACGAGAAGCGACTCGACGAACGCCGCCCGGCCATCAATCGCGGTCATGCGCTCATGGGCGAGATGAACGTGGCTGCGGAGCAGTTAAAGCGACTTGACGAACAGCTGACACTGGCTGAACGCACGGCCGAAAAGCGCCAAAACGTGTTGCAGACAAAACAAGAGATGTTGCAAAAGGTGGAGGAAGAGATGAAGCGACAGCTCTTACACAAGCAATCTATGGAGGCTCACCGCCACATGTTCGATAAGTTTGACCTTATCATGAACAAACTCCCGACGCTCGGCGAACAGACGCGACGCAACCAAGAAAGCCACGAGAAGCAGACGGCCCTACAAAAGCGACAAGTTGAACTTCGCGCACAAGGTGAACGCGCAGAGCAGGAGCAGCATAAGAATCAAGCCAAACTGAATGCTTTGAAGAGCGAATTGCTCATCCACCGCCAGACAAATCAAGGCCACGACTCAGCCCGCTTGCAAAAGGCAGCAGCCGAAAATCGTAGCAAACTTACTGCGCTCTCGCGTGCAGCCACACTGTGGCAACACATATCGGACGGGTACGCTCAAATAGCTGAAAAGATTGCCGCACAGAAGCGTGAAGAGACGGAATTGGCTCAGAAACAACTGCAAGCGGAAAAGGTGGAAATCGAAGTGCGCAGCACGGAAGAGGCCTTTACACGTGTAACGACCGCCTACACGCTGAGTCAATCGCAGAACATCGTGCAATTGCGCAAGCAACTGAAGGAGGGCACAGCATGTCCCGTGTGTGGCGCTACGCACCACCCTTATCACACCGAGACGGAACGCGAATTGGGTGAATTGCTCAACAACCTTGACAAGGAACATGCTGCTCTGCAACAAGACCTACAACTCAAGCGCAACCGATTACAGACGCTGCGCGTCGAGGTAGCAGCCGACGCGGCGCGCATTGAAGCTGACGGACGCGCCTTGCAGGATTTGCAGAAGCGCCAAGCCGCTGATGTGGAGGAGTGGAAGTCATTTGCTTACCTCGACAACTCCTTTGCCGACTGCTCTGCTACGGTCAATCGTGAAGCACGCCGCATGATGATTCAACTCCTCATCGACAACACCACACGTGCTGCCGACGAGGCTGACAAAGAGTTGGAGACGTTTAACTTCCACCAGCAGCATATCAACCGTCTGAACGAAGAGATTGCACAGCTTGACACGGTAATGGATACGAACCGTACTTACCTTGACAAGGTGCGCACCGAGGCGCAAATCGCAGCAGCGGCAGCCGAGGACTTACAACAGACGATCAACCTCTCTGATCGCGCTTGCTCTGAACTTTATACCGACTTGGACGAGATGATTACCCTCTCGGGCTGGTTTACGGAATGGAAGAATAACTCTGACGGACTGCGCATGCGCTTGACCAACCTTCACCAAGATTGGAACCAGACGTGTCGCGCACTTGATGAGTCGGAACGTTCGGCTGCCTTATTACGCGAAGAGATTAAGGGGGCGGAGACGAACATCGCGGAGGAGAACCGCCACGTCATGCAATGTCGCGAAAGCCGCGATGCCATTCGCGAGGACTTGAACGGAAAACGCGAGGAGCTACGCCGACTCATGGGCGACAACACGCCACAACAGGAGGCTGAGACCTTGCAGCAAGCCATCGCTACGGCTCGCGAAGCGGAACAGAAGGTGCGCACGGCTTACGAAACGGGGCGCGGCGAACTGCGACAGTTGGAGGGCAAACGCGACAACTTGCTCAAGAGCCGACTTGACAGTCAGCAGCAACAGCAGGAACAGCAGCAATGCCTCGACCTCATGATGGCTCGCTTCAATGCTACCCACTCTCCCGTACAGTTTACGGAGTTGGACAGCATCTTCACCTCACAGACGGACTGGAAGGCTCTTCGCCAACACCTTGACGAACTGAAGGAGCAGCGTGTGCTCACGGCTAATAACTTAGACCAAGCGCGCGCCGAACTGCAAGCCTTGCGTGCCGAAACGAATCGTCCCGTCATGGAGAAGACTGCCACCAAGGTGAGTGGAGCGGACGCTGAGCGTGGAACGGCCAACGGAGGCGAAGCCCTCCCCCACCCCTCAACGGAGGACCGCGCCTTATACGCTTCCCTACGCACGGTGCTCACCACCGAGAGCGATGCTGCACAAGTTGACCTCAAGCGCACGGAGGAGGCCTTACTACAAGTCAACACGCGCCTTGCGGCTCACGAGCGTTGCATCGAACGCACTGCGGCACTCAACAAACGACTTGAAGCGGCTAAGGCCGACCAGTTGGAGTGGACCCGACTGAACCAACTCTTTGGTTCGGCCGATGGCAAGAAGTTCCGCACCATGGCTCAGAGCTTTACGTTCAACTACCTCGTGGCACACGCCAACCAACACTTGCGTATGCTCTCGCCACGCTATGAGTTGCAACCTATCCCCACTACCCTCACGCTCGAAATCATCGACCACGACATGTTCGACGAGCATCGCTACGTATCATCGCTTTCGGGGGGTGAAACGTTTGTCGTGTCGTTGGCCCTTGCCTTAGGGTTGGCTTCGCTCTCTAACGAGAATTTGGTCATCGGTTCGCTCTTCATCGACGAGGGCTTTGGCAATCTTGACCGCGACTCGCTCGACCTCGTCATGGTAGCCCTCTCCAACCTTGAGAATGCCCAAGGCCGCAAGGTAGGCGTTATTAGCCATGCCGACCAGATACGTTCACAAATCTCACCCCAAATCATTCTCCGCCGCCGTCCTGGTAGCAGTAGTTCGATTATCGAGGTGGAATAGAGGGCCTAGCAATTGGGCCTCTCCCCCTAACCCCCTCCCCCACAGGGGAGGGGGAATAAGTAACCTTTACTTGCTGCGTTTCTAGTTGAAAACCAACAGAAAGCTCAAGAAGTAAGAGTGACTTATTCCCCCTCCCCTGTGGGGGAGGGGGTTAGG
>JBNMKQ010000130.1:0-7246 GCA_050874425.1 Alloprevotella sp. | reverse complement strand
TGAAATACTGAACTACTTCATAGAACGTCAGACAAATGCTTCAGCTGAATCACTAAACTCAAAGATCAAATGCTTCCGAGCGCAAGTGAAAGGAGTCAGAGACATCCCTTTCTTCATGTATCGTTTAGCAATGGTTTTGGGGTAGTATCCGTACACCCTCCCCACAGGGTTTGTCGGTTGCGCCTGAAAAGTGGCTTCGCTATTCGCTGTGGTAGGATAGTCAAGCAAATAGTGTTCAAAGTAATTATTTTTTGAAACATTATAGTTTGAGGCAACTCCAAAGTTCCAACCTTTGTAGTTAATACCAAGGTCAAAGTTGCCATTACCACTGTCCCACTTTTGTAACTGTTGGGTATAAACTCTATTGATAGCCAACTTATTGAGCAGTGCTGAGCGCTGACTACTGTTCACATTCATTATAGTGTCAAGCAACGAGGCATTTTTGTCTAACTGCAACATGGGATCGGACAAGAATGTGGCCGAGGCATTGTAACCATCCATATTGGCATGCGTATAATCAGCATCAAAACTCATAGTAAGCCCCACGTCACCTACCTTTTGTAAGAAGTGTGACGTTTCTGCTTTTGTAATTCCACTATGTGACTTATTGTATTTACGGCTAAAGGTGTTGCCACTGGCCAAAAATTGTTCACTATTTGTCGTCTCGAAACTGCTCAACGTATTGTGTGCCACTTGTGCCGTAGCATTGTACTTCACCTTTGTGAGCTTATCTTCAAAGTCGTAAGTAAGGGCAGCCATGCGCGTGACAGTAGTACCAGAAGGCATTTTATCGGGAGTCCAGTCCGTTTCCTGTCCCGGACGACGTGTATCATTCAAGTTGTTCAGATTTCCAATAATGGCTAATTGGCTGCGGTCGGTAAAGCAAAGAGCAAAGAGTCGAGCCATAAATCGATCTTTTGAACCGCCTCCAGCTTCTACGTTACCAATCCACCCTAAGTTATACTCTTTCTTCAGCTGTACGTCCATGACGAGCTCTTTCTCATTCGGCAGTGCAGAGATGCCAAACTTGGGTTTTTCGCGGTCATAGACCTTTAGCTTCTTAACCATGTAAGCAGGTAGATTGTCAAGCATCAATTGGTTGTTTTTATTGAAAAAGTCGCGGCCATTGAGCAATAGCGATTCCACGTGCTTTCCGTTAACCGTTATCTCACCATTATCGCTTAATTGGACGCCCGGCATTTGCCTAATCAATTCGTCCAACATCGAACCTTTGGCTAAGTTGAAGGCATCGGCATTATAGACGAGCGTATCGCCATTGTTATAGAACTTAATTTTCGTAACCGTAACCGTAGCTTCGCCTAAATCCTTTGTGCGCGGCTTGACGGTCATAAATACATTGTCTGTCTCTTTAAACGTAAAGGCATCTTTTATGTTCTCTACTCTTGATATGTTGATATAGGCGGTTTCATACCCTTCTTTCTCAAGTCGTACAATGTAAGGACCATAATCTTTGCCCTCGATGGTAACACACCAACTTACCTCCATACCATGCATGGTAACGTTACCTTCGTTGGGCTTAATTTCATCAACAACCACACTATCAGGAGTTAAAACTGTTGCTTTAACTTTTAAAGCGCGATGCATATATTTTTGAAAAACAAAACCACATAAATAGGTCTTTTGTGCTTGTGCTGTTAGCGGAGCTAAAAGTAAAAGCAATAGCACCTGTGCTTTTAGCCATTTTAAAAGTTTGTTCGGGATGTTCATAGTTATCTAACTGTTTTAGGTGTTGTGCAAAAGAGAGATGGTATTTTCGTGTTCTTAGGTTATAAGGTTGTAAAATTTTAGAAATCCTTATAACCCTCAATTCCTATTAAACTTTCCTTTAGGCACTCATTTGTTTCTGTACTAATTGATAGTAAGCGCCTTTACGCGCTATGAGTTCGTGATGCGTGCCTTGTTCGACTACTTTTCCCTTGTCTAAAAGGACTATATTGTCAGCGTTCATGATTGTACTGAGGCGATGCGCTGCAATTACGACCGTTCGTCCTTGGTTAAAGGATGTGAGGTTGTGCATGATTTCAGATTCATTGTGCGCATCAAGCGATGAAGTAGCTTCGTCTAGAACTAAGAAATCTGGCCTCTTATATATGGAGCGTGCAATGAGCAATCGTTGTTGCTGTCCACCGCTTAGTTCAATGCCACAACTGCCAATTCGCGTATTGTAGCCCATAGGTAACGAACTGAAATATTCGTCAATGCAAGCCATACGAGCTGCTTCTCTCACACGCTCAAGATCTGGCGCTTCGTCTGATAACGCTATATTATGCAGTATACTATCGCTAAAGACGTAACCCTTTTGCATCACTACGCCACAACGGCTGAGCCAATCGTCGGTGTTGATATTTGTGATAGATAAATCGTTTATGTAGATAGCGCCGTTAGTTGGTGGGTAAAAGCCCAGTAATAGTTTTATTAAAGTCGTTTTACCACAACCACTTTCCCCTACTAAAGCCGTCGTCTTTCCTCGTGGAATATGAATGTTCACGTCGCGTAGCGCATAAGGTGATGTGCTACCCGCATACTTAAAGTTCACCGAACAGAGTTGAATGTCAATGCCTTTATTCTTATTGGGAAGTAAAGTAGAGGGTTGTTGCGATTGATTACTTAATACTTCGTCTAATCGTTCGTAAGAGATGTTGGCATCTTGAATGGTTGCGGCCATACTCACTATATTATTAAACGGAACGGCCAGCCGACCACAAATGTAGCTTATCGTCATCATGGCACCTAAAGTCATTTGGTCTTGTATGACCAATGTGGCACAGATGCCTGTGATAGATAAATCGCGCAAGCGCTCAATAAAATCGTTACCACTTGCGTTGTAAAGATTGACAAAGGCTGAGTGTAATGATAATTGGTTAATTTTGCGCTGCACCTTGTTCCACTCTTCCACTTTATAACTTTGGGCATTCCCTACCTTAATTTCGGTCATGCCATGAATAAGTTCATAAATCAAGTTGCGGTTTTCAGCATTGTGATGAGTGAGCGAATAGTCAATCTCTTTACGTTTGCTCATAAATAGCTTTGTCCATGCAAACGAGAATGAGGTGGCTATGATAAATAGCAAAAACACCCATGCGTTGTAATACACCAAAAGTGCTGAATACACCAACAAGTTGATGAAGGTAAAGAAAGTAAAGTTAGGCAAATTTACCAAAAAAGATTTGATGCGTGTTAAATCGTCTAACTTTTGTATCAAGTCGGCATTAACTTTTCTGTCAAAGAACGAAATGGGGAACTCAATCAACTGGTTTAAGTAACGATTCACCATGTTGATGTGTACTTTCAGCCCAACGTGTGTCATACCTACTTGTGATAGGCAATTGGCAACGTATTGTCCTAAGAATACCAAAAACTGACCACCAATGAGCAGCCAAACTAAGGGAATATTCTTTTTACTCAGTCCATCATCAATGGTTTGTTGGAAGAGCAGCGGCGTATAAGTATCAGCAGCAATGATAAGCCCTGAAAGAAGGATGAGTAAGAAAAAGTTCTTGCGATAGCGTTTACTGACATCGCAAATTAATCGCATCAATCCGTTTCGCTTTTCATGCTCAAATGTCGCACTCTTAAACTTATCATTCGGTTCCATTACGGAGGCTAACCCAAAGGCATTATCCGCCTTCCAATGCTGCAGAAAGTCCGTTCGGTTGAGCGTGAGTTTTCCCTGTGCAGGGTCGGCAATGTAGAACTTTTGTCCGTCTCTTGCTATCTTGTAAAGTACAACGAAGTGGTTCTGATTCCAATAAAGAATGGCAGGCAGAGGCATACGCCTTAGTTCTTCAACATTTATTTTAACGCCAGCTATTTCAAAGCCTAATGCTTGCAAGCACACCGTAATGTCGTGTAGGCTTATGCCCAAGCGATTGATGTCGCACATCTTGCGAAGCGTTTGTAAACTGACCTCTTTGCCATAATAGTGCGTAATCATGCGTATGCACGTAAGGCCACAATCTGCGTATTCAAGTTGCTGGTATGATTTAAATTTATATTTGTGCATAGGCTCTATGGACTATGATGCTAAAGAAACTACTTATTAAGCATAAAAAGGTATTCAAAGCGATTGAGCACTTTTTGCTGCTTATCTTCTTCTGTATAGGGGGGCTAAAAATTCTGGTGCGTTGATTTGTGCCCTATCGGAAGTGTATTTTTGAAAGCAAACGAAGGAGCATAGCGGACTATGTGACTGAGTTTGCCTTCAAAAATGGTGCAAGGCGAACGCAATCAAGCGTTAGCTTGAATTGCTGAGCCGCAGCCCATTTTCTCAGAGTAAAAAGACACTTTCGAGAGGGTGCAAATCAACCGACAGAATTAGAACATTCTAAAAACAGAATTTTTAGAACACCCCTTTACTTATTCAATGGTGAATACCCCTTGAAAAAGGAATTCTTTATTGAAAAAGAATAATTTGTAGACACCAACTCCTAAGCCTTTCAAAGGAATGGTATTATTAGGAGTTATATATCCTTCAAGCATGGTTCTATTTCGCAAGTCTGTTATGTTGTATTGCCAAACTTGTGAAAGATCTGATAATGCTGTAATACCATAATTGGTAAGATAACAATCAATGTTTAAAGAACCGTTCTTATCTTTGCAACCATTACGACGAGACCAATCGTTATCTATGGTTAGAAGAATCTTCGTTTTAACGATTGTGTCATTGGTACAATTAGATGAGTACACAGCCACTGCAAACAGCAGAAATGTTAGCGTAAGAATTAATTTCTTCATAAAAAATAATGTTGAATTATCCGCTAAATTAAACACCAGTGATATTATTTTACTAAACATTACTAAACAAAATGCTCCACAACCTGTTTTTTTTCTTGATATTTGTATATTTAGCGTGTAATAAGGGCTTATTTCTATGTTTTATCTTAACTTTGCGTAAAAGTAAATAAATATGCTAATAAAAAAAATCATCCTTTTAATATGCTGCTTGTATTTTTTTTCTAGTTGCATTTCCAATAAAGAAAGTAAAAAAATAGATGCAACTTTAGATGAGATTTCAGCATGTATTGATACCAATTATACAAAAGCGGGTAACCTCATGCGCGAATTGCAGCGAGATTCTGCTAAATTGTCAGAATCTCAGAAAATGTATTTTCTGCTTTTAAATATAAATTACAGCGACAAGAAAGATAAAATCACAATGCCATTAGAAAAAGTACAACAATTAGTGGCATATTACGAAAAGCATGAAAAGCATTCTGAGAAGCGTTTTAGAGCTAATTATTATTTAGCTGGTACATATCGTGACATGTGTGATTATCCCATGGCTGCAACTATTTACAAAAAAACAATAGACTTGTTTGAAAATAGTGAGGTTAAGTGTCGCGATTTTTATGTAGTAAGATGCTATTTACAATTGAGTAGCGTATTGGAGTTATCTTTTTTAGCAAATGAGGCTCTTAAATATGATCTAAAGTCTTTGAAATATATACATGACCCTCAAAGGTATGCAACAGCTTATTCTAACCTGGCCACAGATTATTCAAATCTGAAAAGATATAAGGAAGCAACCTATTATCATAATAAAGCTTACTCTGTACGAGGACTTTCAGCTATCGAGAAGGCTGATATAGGTCAAGCACAAATAAAATATTTCATAGGTCAAAAAGATACTGCAAATGTTCTTAAACGCGTAGCTGATTTAGATGTGATAACAAATTTATCGCCTTTTGATGCTAACCTACTTTATGAAAATCGAGCAAAATATTTTGAATTTATAAATCAAAAAGATTCAGCCCTTTTAAATTGGAAAAAAGTTCTTGCTCAGAGATATTATATAGACAAGCAGCAAGCCTGTGGCCACTTATACCAACTATACAAACAAACAGCAAATTTTACTGAAGCCATGAAATATGCTGACTTGTATATAGCTTATACTGACACGATGAAACATCAGGTGGAATCTGAATCTGTAGCCAAGGCTATGCAACTATATGACTATTCGGCTTATCAACAGAAAAGTCAACAGGCTGAATTAGACAAACAAAAGAGAACTACTCTTTTAATCGGAGTCATATTGGCTATCGTGTTGTTAGCAACGTGGGGAATCGTATTCTTGATTTATAAAAAGAAGCAGAAACAAGTTGCTTTAGCTGATGCTACGCACAAGAATGAGCTATTGCGAGTGCGCCTAATGTCCGAAGAAAAGAATACTGAAAAGTTAAGTCAAAAGATTGAGGACAATGAAAGGACCTTGACCGAACTTAAAGCGAAACTTTCTACTCAGAAAGATTTTCGTCAGCAACTTGAAGCGGAAATAACGGAGAAGGAGACTCTCTTGGCATCATTAAATCAGCAAATGCAAACGCATATTGATGCTGAGAATGATATACAGAATGAACTAAATGATGCTAATAAAAGAATACGCACGCTGGAAGACGAGCTGAAGATTGAACGCGCATTTCGTGATAAGTTGTCTGATAGATTAGAAGAGGTAAAGGATAGATTGATGCAGTATGAAGGAGAAATGCCCATGTCCTTGTGGAAAGAATTCTCTGAGACATTTAATGCCAAATATCCGAATGTGGAACCATACGTTATGAAGCACTTACCAGGCTGTCAGCCATCTGACCTCATGCTCATCTTTTTATACAGTGAGGGCTTTAGTGGTAAAAGAATGTCGATGTTGCTAAACGTAACTATGCAGTATCTGAATAGTCGTAAGAAGCGCATCTATAGTAAAATGACAGGTCTTGAAAGAGGCTCAGCTGAAGAGACATCTCAATACTTTAACTGGCTAAAGTCTGTTGGAACATAATTATTGGGGGACTGTAACGAATTAACTGCAATTCGTTATAAAGTACATACTTTCTCTATACGTTTTGAAAACCTTTGTTTTTTTCTTTCATGTTTCACATCTCTTTCTAATTAATTGATTATCAGTTATTTAGAAAAGTGGAACATTACATTTCAATGTTTCATTTTAAGTTTCATGTTTCATTTTTCAAAACACTGATGGAGCGGTTGCTCGCTCCCTCAGTGTTTTGTGATCGCTCCCATTGTCTTTTTATTTTTCTTCCTCAGTGTTTTTGAAATGAAACATTGAAACTAAAAGTGAAACATTGAAGTGTAATGTTTTCTCTAAAAAAGGATTATGAGTATCCTAAGTAACATACAAAATCTCAATATTAGTTTCCTATACGGCGCAAACATCCAGTCTCTCCAAAATTGAAGAGACGACACGTATGTGAAAAGGTATTTTTCTCTTCTA
>JBNMKQ010000129.1:0-7389 GCA_050874425.1 Alloprevotella sp. | reverse complement strand
CTTCTATTTAAAGCATTGCCATGTTGGGGCCTCGAGCCCCAACATGGCAATACCGACGCGGGGACGCGTCGCCCCCAGGTTAGGACGCGTCGCTCCAAGTGTTTGACAAATTGCAGTTTACCCACACGATTCGTTATAGCCCCACAATATTATTAGAATATTCCTAAATCAAAATATATATATCTATGAAGCATGTAGAAGTAGTAGCGGCCATCATTCAACGTGACGGACTTGTTTATGCCACTCAACGAGGATATGGCGAATGGAAAGATTGGTGGGAATTTCCTGGTGGTAAGGTCGAGCCAGGGGAGAGTTGTGAAGAGGCTCTCATACGCGAAATACGTGAGGAACTGACAGTAGAGATAAAGGTGGAACAGCTACTATGCACTGTAGAATATGACTATCCTACGTTCCACCTCGTAATGCATTGTTACCTCTGCGAGTTAGCGAGTGGTCATTTAACTTTGCTTGAACACGAAGCAGCACGATGGTTGTCTCAGCAAGAATTAGACACCGTAGAATGGTTGCCTGCAGACAAGGTGGTCGTGGAAAAACTGAAAGAATAGGCTAATTAGGTCTTATATTTAGATAAGCTGGGGCCTCTCCCCCTAACCCCCTCCCCCATAGGGGAGGGGGACTGAAGTTACCTTTTTCTCCCCAGTTTCTTGCTTGAGATATTTCCTGAAAATGAGCAAGAAAAGGTGACTTGTCCCCCTCTCCTCAAGGAGATGGGGTTAGGGGGTGAGGCCCAATTGCGTACAAGTTAATTGACAAAAGTGGAGTTATATCAGACTCTTTTATTATTTTTGTGCAATTTTAAATCGTTACATCCTAAATCAAATGGAAACAGAAAACAAAGGCATTTATAATGCTCGCACTTTGGGCAAGCCCAAATTCGTTGTGCTCGGTATTCAACATCTTTTTGCCATGTTTGGCGCCACGATACTTGTCCCCCTTATTACAGGATTGGATGTGAGCGCGACTTTACTCTTTGCAGGTATCGGCACATTGTTGTTTCACTTCATCTCAAAGATGAAGGTACCCGCTTTCCTGGGTTCTAGTTTTGCCTTTCTGGGTGGCTACGCCTCAGTCAAGCAACTATGTGTAGCACAAGGACTTACCGACGAGATGGCACTCAACTACGCCTGCCTTGGGGTTGCCGCAGCTTCACTCCTCTACTTTGTCATGGCCTTTTTGCTCAAAATGTTTGGCACCGATAAGGTGATGCGATTTTTTCCTCCCGTAGTTACAGGCCCGATGGTGATAGCTATCGGTTTAACCCTTTCGGGTTCTGCGATTCATAATTGTCAGCAAAACTGGCTTCTTGCAATCACGGCCATTGTTATAGTAATCGGCGCTTCCATTTGGGGACGGGGAATTATCAAGATTGTTCCTATCTTGCTAGGTGTATTGGGCTCTTATCTATTAGCAGCAGCAATGGGCGAGGTTGACTTTACGCAACTGAAAGAAGCCGCGTGGATAGGCTTTCCCATCGATATGGATCGCACGGCCATAGCAGTGATGAAAAATCCTGATTTCGATCTTATTATCACTTCTATCATAGCCATCTTCCCAATAGCTTTTGCTACCATTATGGAGCACATAGGCGACATGTGCGCCATACAGAGCACGGTGGGTAAGAATTTTATTAAAGACCCTGGACTGCATCGCACCTTAAGTGGCGACGGCCTTGCCACCCTATTAGCTTCAATCTTTGGTGCCCCAGCCAATACGACTTATGGAGAGAACACGGGGGTACTTAATCTAACGAAAGTATTCGACCCTGCGGTCATTCGCATGGCAGCATGCTTTGCCATTTTGCTCAGTTTCTGTCCCAAGTTTGCCTGCTTGATAGGTTTGATGCCTGCAGCAACTATTGGTGGTGTAAGTTTGATACTTTATGGCATGATATCGGCAGTAGGCGTTCGTAACCTTGTCGAGACATCGGTTGATTTTTCATCATCGCGCAATGTATTTGTAGCAGCACTCATCATGGTCGTTTCGATTGGCGTGCAGTATGGCACTGACGGAGGCGTAAAGATTGGCCCTGTCACCTTCTCAGGTTTAGCTCTTGCAGCTATCGTGGGTATTGTGTTGAATGCCTTATTGCCCGACCAATTAGGTATGAAGGTAAAAAGTTTCAATGGTAAAGAGAAGCCTCATCGTACGGCAAATGACAAGATATAGGCTATATAGTTTTAAGTTTTGAGGTTAGAAGATTATAAAGTTAGTTTAACTGATTATCAACGCGATGTAACTTTATAGCCTCATCACCTCCTAACATAAAACTAAATTCGTTAGAACACCCTTATATTTTGCTTTTACCATTATCTACGCTCTATCTATTCACATTACAATATTACTCCGCATGAAAAAAGTTCTATCAGCCCTTATCCTCTTCGTCTTTGTCTGCTCACTTGTCAGCAAGGCACAAGACCGCAATTGGAACGAAGCGGTAGCTGCTACCGAAGATAGCATAGCTTCTGACACCACCGCTGCCGACACCGCCGTTGACGTGGTAGCCTACTTTGCCAAAGGTGACACCTGCGACTATCGCATCACTGAGACAAAGTGGAAAATTAGTGGTACTGACACCTTACAGACCGTCGGCGTCAACACTTACGTGCGCCTCGTTGTCACAGACTCTACGGCTGCTGGCTACAAAATGACTTACACCTTTACAGGGGTTGATTGCGACACAACTGCTCAATCTGCCGAGAGCAGATTGCTCCAGACCATTACTGATAAGATGAGAGAGAATGTAGTCGGCACTACTATTGAGTTCGAAACCAACGAAATGGGATGCATCACTAAGATTAACAATCTTGAGCAAATCAAGAAGAAGGCTAAAGTCCTTTACAAGGAAAGTATGAAGGCACTTGCTGCCACGCCCGAGATGAAAGCGCTGAAGAAGGAGGTTGGATTCGATATCACCCGCCTTAGCAAGGGGGTCGACATAGATGAAATAGTCGATGGCTATGCCGAAGAGCTCAAACTCCTCTTCCTCTGTCATGGCAGTTCATTCACCATTGGAGAGTCGCACGACCATGATGATGCGACAGACGAAGACTACGAGTCTGACACCTACCGCACCGTATTAGTTGAGGACAGTGGTGACTATTCAGTCGAAGTATCTATCGTAAGTATTATTCCTCAGGCTGATTTCAAAGCATTGGTAGGAGGAATTATCGATATGTTTAAAGTGGATAAAGCCAAGGAGCAATTCGAAAGGGAGTTTGACGACCAAGTCAACGTCGATGGCACCATTACCGACCGCTATGCCCTTCGCTGCTTCAACGATGGGTGGCCTAACGAAGTGCTTAAGCAAAGGCGCGTGAAGTTGGGCAATTTGTTAGAAAAGGTCAATCAAACTTACATCGGCATTCAGCATTTCTCTCAGAGAAAGCAATAGTTGAAGGCTCTATCGTTCCCTAACTATAAATAATAAAACACGAGAGGTGAGTGCAATTCACATTTTTGTTGGAATTGCATTCACCTTTTGCGTTACATGATTTGTCTTATTCCGCAAAATCGTTGTTTATCTGGCAAACGTTGTCTACATTTGTAGCCACACACAGAAGTGTGTTTTATATAGAAACCTCAACGACTATGAAATTACAAGAAGGCGTATACGAAAATATTATCACAAGCGCACTACAACACGACATGGTGCAGACGGAAGAAGGGGGCCTAATTTGCAAACAAGAGGACATCGATGGAGCAGAAAATCCGTCAATGCTTGCCAACCATATTGGCAAACTCGTGCTGAATAGACTCTCCGACGAAGAACTGTCTGCTGACGAGAGGGCAGACTTCGTAAACCGACTGATAGACTTCTTAGGCGAAGATGGTGACGAGAAAGTGGTTGACAGCAAGCAGATGCTTGCTGCTGTGGTTACTAAAAACGAAGAACAAAATCGCAAATCGACTCGCAAAGAGATGGTACGTCCGCTGACGGGCTTCAGGACCAGTAATCTGTTTACGGGCGGACAAAGCCAAGTGCCACTCAATGCAGAGATCATACGCGACATTGAGAGCGCAGACCGAATAAGCCTGATTGTATCATTTCTGAAACTATCGGGAGTGAACTTAATATACGACGAGCTAAAGCGCTTCTGCGAAAAGCCGAATCACACGCTTCGTATCATCACAACGACCTATTGTGGAGCAACAGAGGCTAAAGCCGTAGAACGATTGGCAGAATTGCCCAATACAGAGATACGTATTTCCTACAATACAAAGATAGAACGTTTGCATGCCAAATCATACATATTTGAGCGCAACTCAGGATTTAGCACAGCTTATATCGGTTCATCTAACCTATCAAAGTCGGCACAGACTGACGGATTGGAATGGAACATACGCGTAACCAACGTAGAAAATCCGCATATCATAAAGACGGCCCTCGCTACTTTCGACATCTATTGGAATAGCAGCAATTTCGAGGACTTCCGTCAGGGCGGAACGGACAAGCTATACAAGGAACTGGAAATACAGAGAAGTCCAAAGCTAACGAATACCGACATACTGCCCCATTATACCATTCTCCCTCACCAAAAGCAAATACTTGACCGATTGGCTGCCGTGCGCGATGCGGGCACAACACGCAATCTTATCGTAGCAGCCACAGGTACGGGAAAGACCGCGATTTCGGCTTTCGACTACAAACTATTTGTAGAACACAATCCTGGCAAAAGCAACCTGCTCTTTGTAGCCCACAGAGAGGAGATACTCGTACAGGCTCGAAGCACCTACCGGAGTGTGCTCTACGATGCTAACTTTGGCGATTTGTGGGTGGGCAATCATCGACCGACTAAAGATTTGTCACATCTGTTTATCTCCACGCAGACTTTTAATTCAAAGTTCGACGAAATATTCAATCAACTATCTGCCGACTACTACGACTATATCGTTATCGACGAAGCCCACCACCTCGTGGCAGATAGCTACCGCAGAATACTCTCACACTTCAGTCCTAAACTGCTCATCGGACTCACCGCTACTCCTGAACGTATGGACGGAGCGAGCCTGCTGCCTGACTTCGACAATCAAGTTAGCGCAGAAATACGCCTGCCGATGGCACTCGACGAAGGCTTGCTCACCCCATTTCAATATCTTTGCATCAGTGACAATACCGACCTAACCGACGACGACCTAATGCAAGGACGCAAATACGTGGCTACAAAGCTCACCGACAAGCTCTGCAACAAAGAACGCGTAGGACTTATTATCGACCGACTAAGATACTACCTACCTGATGAGCGCAAATGCAGGGCTTTGGGATTTTGCGCCACTAAGCGGCATGCCGAATATATGGCAAATAAGTTTAATGATTACGGACTTGCTGCTGCCTATCTAACGTCCGACAACAATGAAGAGCGCAAACGCCTCAGACGGGCATTAGCTAATGGCAATATCAACTACCTATTCGTAGTAGATATTTTCAACGAGGGTGTGGATATACCCGAAGTAGACACTGTTCTGTTTCTTCGCCCCACGGAGTCGCTCACCATTTTCTTGCAACAATTAGGACGTGGACTACGCTTAGCGCAAGGCAAACAACTGCTGACCGTTTTTGACTTCGTAGCGCAACTTAATAAGAAATACGACTTTGCGAGCCGATTTCGCAGTCTCTTGAAACGTCAAGACAAGAGTCTCGTAGACCAAATAAGGAATGGCTTCACACTGTTGCCTTATGGTTGTACCATACACATGGAGGAACAAGCACAACAATACGTGCTTGATAATATCAAAGCTGCCGTTTACAACCGCAAACGGCTCATACAAGAATTGCGAACTTACAGCCATACGCCAACGCTAAAAGAATTTATAGGAAACAATGGACAAGACATAAGGCTTATCTACAAAGCTGGTTGTTGTTGGTCAAGCCTAAAGCGCGATGCTGGGCTCTGCCAATATGAGACCGATGATAACACCAAACGTTTTGAACGCAATATCTCCAACCTTGTGCATGCCAATAGCGCATCTTATCTTCACTTCGTGCGCCGCACCCTCAGCGACCTCACCCACCTTCAGTTCGTTGATGAACGTGAAAAGACCTATAGCGTCATGCTATACTATACGCTCTTCGGTGAAACAATCAACAAAGTCGGGATACGCAGCATAGAAGAAGCTATCGGCAGATTAGCACACTATCCCGCTTTCATATCAGAGATAGAAGAGTTAACGGAATATCTATTGGGCAACCTTGAAGCCAAGACCTTTTCTGTAGGTGAAGGTATGCCCATAGCACTCGAACAATATGGTTACTACACGCGCGAAGAAGTGTTTGCCATATTTGGTCGCCAAACTGCCACCAAGAAAATGCAAGGTAGCGTAGCGGGAGTTTTCAAGATTGACGAACTCAACACTGAGCTCTTCTTCGTAACACTCAACAAGTCGGAGAAGGACTTCTCGCCCACAACCATGTACAACGACTATGTAGTGAGCGAAACGCAGTTTCATTGGCAATCGCAAACCTCAGATGCACACAACGGCAAAGGCAAACGCTTCACCGAGCAATCTGCCAACAAAAAGAAATTTATACTCTTCGTAAGAGAACATAAAAAAGATGGTTTTGGCAACACCTGCCCATTCTATTGCTTCGGTCTCATCGACTACATCAGTTCGCGTGACGACCGTCCCATGAGCATCGATTGGCGCATGCACCAACCTATCTTGCCCAAATTCATAAGGGCCGTGTAGGGAAAAGTTATAGAAGAATATTGTGGTGGACTCATAAATAGAAAGAAAAAGGAGTGCGACTCACCAGAGTCACACTCCTTTTCCTTTTTATCTCTTTGGATAATTATCTATCTTACTTCACCTCCTCGAAATACACACCATTATTAAACAAGCCTTCTGCGTGAACGTGCTGCAAATATGGAAATAAGCAACGATAAGCAAACACGCACTCAACTGCTGCAAAGGTAGTGCAAATGAGCGGAATATCAAAACAAATACGAAGTTTTGTTTTGATATTCCCGAGTGCAGCCTACCTTATTAAAAGGTAGTGTTTTTACTTGTAAACACCAAATGTAGTACCTCAAAAACTACAAACGAAATACAGCAAAAAATACAAATGAATTGCCACAAAAGTTAGTTCTAAACCACCACAAAAGTTAGCAATAAAACGGCACAATTCATAGTGTTAAATATCCACAAATATCAGTTTTCGCTTGCATATATAACGGAATATCACAAACTTTGCACACATAATCAAATCACGGTTACAATATGAGTTATTCACATAGAATTGCAGACCTTCAATTGGCAGAGCGTCTTGAGGCTTTCGGGGCTGTACTAATAGAGGGCCCTAAGTGGTGCGGAAAGACAACAACTGCGGAACAAATGAGCAAAAGTGTCATTAAGATGCAGGACACGGAGATG
>JBNMKQ010000128.1:0-7415 GCA_050874425.1 Alloprevotella sp. | reverse complement strand
TCAAGCAAGCTTGGCGTTCTGCATTCGCCTTGCACTATCTTTGAATAAGATAGGCTGCGGCTCAGCATAACGCTCAAGCAAGCTTGGCGTTCTGCATTCGCCTTGCACTATCTTTGAATAAGTTCCAAACGGAGAAGTCTCTACCCTACTGCTAACATTGCCTGCATGCACAACTCTATGCCTACTAAAAAGAAGAAAAACAACAGCAAGCAAACGTAATATTGTTCACGCTTTATAAAATGAGTAAAGGTATATTTTGCCTGATAGAAGTTTTGTAAATAAACGCGATAGTCACGTACCATAGCCCAAATAATAGCTGATGAAAACAATATCACTACTGCAGCTACGATTAACATAACAGGAGTCTCTGAAATGTAAATAGGAGGATTAGTTGTTGCCATACTTTTACGTTCTTTTTTAATTCCAAAAGCAAAGGTATCGCATTAGGGTTAAAAATCGTTGTCGCATTGCTGCACTATATGTCGCATTGCTACAAAATAGGTGTCGCATTCCTATGAATGCGACACCTATTTTAGGGGTGTTCTAAAAATTCTGTTTTGTTTTTAGCCCCCCCTTTACACATTTAGCCCCGCTCTAAAACTCACAAAGGAAAGGAACGAGCAAAGGTACAGACATATCTATCATCATACCATGGAACAATGATACGGCTATCATTTCTTTGCCACAAGTACGACCTATAATAGGCAAACATACATCTACGGAGGTTACGCCAGCTGCCGTTACAGGTGCATAAGGACCGAAGAATTTCTTAAACAACGGAGCACAAGTCAAGGCGATCATTTCACGACAGATGTTAGCAAGCAAGGCGATTGTGCCCAACTCTGCTGCCATTTGCTGGCCTAAAGAAGGCATCTTTAATTGCGTAATCAATATCGACGACAATGAATAATAGCCCATGCCGCTACCCACTGCCATGCAATCGAACACACTCCAACGTGTCAGCACGATGCTTATCAATGCCGAAAACAGTAACGTTCCACCTAACGATGTTAGGGGCAGCAGCAACATTTTAGGGCGAAAGTTACGCAATATAGCTTTTAAATTATCGCTGCACCCCACACTAATGCCTACTTGAAACATCAGTAAATAAAGTATCAGCATCGATAGTTCGTGCAACTGCCATTGCAATTGAAGTACATCTCCTAAGATGCACCCCAACACAAACATAAAAACGACAAAAAGGCTTTGTTTCATTCCGTGCCCTCCTTCTTGTTTTCTTTAAACACATATTTATAAAGAGCCCATCCACCTATGGCGCTACCTAACATGCTGGCCACACTGATAAGCAAGGCTTGAAGGCCATAACTGCCTAAATGCTGAATAATCATTTTATTTTCGCCCACCGAAAGGCCTAACACAAAAAGCATAAAGCATATAGTGATGGTTATCGTATGATTAACGTTTTGTAAGGCCCGCCAGCGTCGCAGTCCGAAACCGACAACTACGCCGCACAAGGCTATCATTATTAATGAGAACATAATCGAACTTTGTTATTTTGGTGGTGCAAAGTTAACATTTAAAGTTTAATTAACAGACAAACTCCTCATGCTTCCTCACGCTTGAAAGGCTCATTGAAGCTTTTCGATAAATTGCAGCTTATACCCTTCCAAGACTTGACCTATTAATATTTTGTTGTACCTTTACGCACCAAAACTAACAAACATCTGTCATGACTTTAACCGAAATCATAGCCAAACAACTGGGCTTACGCGAGAAGCAAGTTGAAAGCACCATAAATCTTTTGGCACAAGGTGCCACTATTCCTTTTATTAGCCGTTACCGCAAAGAGGCTACGGGCGGACTGAATGAAGTACAAGTAGCTCAGGTGAAAGAACAAAATGATAAACTCACCGAGCTCATTCACCGCCGCGACTATATCCTACAGACCATTGAGGAACAAGGCAAACTCACCGACGACCTCAAGAAGCGCATCAGCGAATGCTGGGACGCTACACAATTGGAGGATATGTACCTTCCCTTTAAGCCCAAACGCAAAACGAAAGCTGAAGTGGCGCGTAAGAAAGGGCTTGAACCGCTGGCTATCACTTTGCTCACACAACCTTATAAGAATCCGGAAGAGGTGGCCGCTCGCTTTGTCAAAGGAGAAGTGAAAGACACGGATGAGGCACTGCAAGGCGCACGCGACATCATTGCCGAAACGGTAAATGAGGATGAGCGTACTCGTCAAAGCGTGCGCCGCTCGTTTGAATATACGGGCATGATTCGCTCTAAGGTGGTGAAAGCCAAAGAAGCTGAAGCGGGTAAGTTTCGTGACTACTTTGATTGGAGCGAACCCTTAAAGCGCTGCACCTCTCACCGTCTGCTCGCCATGCGTCGCGGTGAGGCCGAGGGCTATCTCCGCGTTACGATTGCGCCTTCTGACGAGGAGGACTGCATGAGCCGCGTTGAACGATTCTATGTCAAAGCGGGGTCGCCTGCTGCTGCCCAAGTTGAAATGGCCGTGGGCGATGCTTACAAGCGTTTGCTCAAGCCGAGCATCGAAACGGAGTTTGCGGGGGCGAGCAAGACGAAGGCGGATGAAGAGGCCATTCACGTTTTTGCCGAAAATCTCAAGCAACTTCTACTCGCTGCGCCATTAGGCCAAAAGCGCATCATGGGTATTGACCCAGGTTTTCGCACGGGGTGCAAAGTGGTTTGCTTGGACGCACAAGGCAATCTCTTGCATAACGAGACGATTTTTCCCCACCAACCGCAGAACCAATACGCGCGTGCAGGATTTAAAGTAGCCTCGTTGGTAGAACAATACAAGATTGAGGCCATTGCGATTGGCAATGGTACGGCCGGCCGCGAAACGGAAGAACTGGTGAAGAGCCTTCACCTTAAAGGAGTAGAAGTATTCCTCGTAAGCGAAGATGGCGCATCGGTTTATTCGGCCTCTAAGTTGGCCCGCGAGGAGTTTCCCGACTACGACGTTACGGTACGTGGTGCCGTAAGCATTGGTCGCCGCTTGGCTGACCCGCTGGCAGAATTGGTAAAGATAGACCCGAAGGCCATCGGTGTGGGACAGTATCAACACGATGTTGACCAAACGGAATTGAAGAAGTCGCTTGACCTCACCGTCGAGAGTTGTGTCAACACCGTTGGCGTCAACCTCAACACGGCTTCTAAGCACTTACTCACCTACGTGTCGGGCTTAGGCCCAGCCTTGGCACAAAACATTGTTGACTATCGCGCTGAGAATGGGCCCTTTGCCTCGCGCAAGGCTTTGCTGAAAGTGCCACGTTTGGGAGCCAAGGCATACGAACAATGCGCAGGCTTCTTACGCATTCCTGATGCTAAGAACCCGCTTGACAATACGGCTGTCCACCCCGAACGCTACGCTTTGGTCGAGCAGATGGCGAAAGACGCTGGCTGCGATGTCAAAACGCTCATTGCCGATGCCTCCATTCGTGCAAAGATTGACCTTAATAAATATTGTACAGCCGAAGTGGGATTGCCTACGCTCACCGATATTATGCAAGAGTTGGCCAAACCTGGACGCGACCCTCGCGGCACAGCAAAGGTGTTCAGCTTTGCCGATAATCTGCATTCGCTTGACGACCTCCGCGAAGGCATGGAAGTGCCTGGCGTTGTAACGAACATAACGAAGTTTGGTTGTTTTGTCGATATGGGCATCAAGGTGAAGGGCTTAGTTCACATCTCACAGATGGCCGACCATTACGTCAAAGACCCTGCCGAGGTAGTACACATTCAGCAACAAGTAATGGTTCGTGTCATCGACATAGACGAAGAACGCGGCCGCGTAGCATTGAAATTGATTAAATCTTAGTTTTTTGTTTAAAGGTTATAAGGTTATAAAGTTAGTTTAGGTGATACATCCACATGATGTAACTTTATAACCTCATAACCTAAAAACTAAAAACCAATACTTAATAGTTCATGACCGACGAAGAATACATGCGCAAAGCCTTAGAGCAGGCGCAAATAGCTTATGATAAAGACGAAGTGCCCGTAGGAGCGGTGGTCGTTTGTCGCGACCGCATCATTGCTCGCGCCTACAACCTTACCGAGACGCTCAACGACGTTACGGCACACGCTGAGATGCAGGCCATTACGGCGGCGGCCAATGCTTTGGGGGGAAAGTACTTAGATGTGTGTACGCTTTACGTTACCGTTGAACCCTGCATTATGTGTGCTGGGGCGATTGGTTGGTCGCAAATGGGACGCGTCGTATATGGCGCTGCCGACCCCAAACGTGGTTTTAGCGTCTTTGCCCCTAAGGCGCTACACCCTAAGACGGAGGTGGTAAGTGGCGTACTGGCCGATGAATGCGGCCAATTGATGAAAGACTTTTTTAAACGCAAACGATAATCCCCTCCCCATGGCTACTCACAACGAATTGGGCCGATTGGGCGAGGACGAAGCGTTGCTCTATCTTACCCTAAAGGGTTACCACCTATTAGACCGCAATTGGCGCTGCGAACACTACGAAATTGACATTGTAGCTGAATGGCATGGCGAGATTGTATTTATTGAGGTCAAAACGCGCAGCAAAGGTTCTGCCTACGATGCCATGGAGGCGGTTGACTTGAAAAAGAAGCATGACCTCATTGCTGCTGGTCATGCTTACTTAAATTGTCACTTCAAGGAAGACAAAGCCTATAGTTTCGACATCATTACGCTCATTGGCAACGCGCCACCATTTGAAATCACTCACATTAAGAATGCCTACACCGAAACGGAAGTTTGGCAACAACGCCACCATAAAAGAGAATTTGAAGTATGAATATTGAAGAAGTTCGACAATATTGTTTGTCAAAGCCCTTGGCTACTGAGGACGCGGCCTTTGGCCCCGAGGGCCTGCTCTTTCGCGTGTACAACAAAATCTTTGCTTACCTTGACTTGGAGCGTCCCGACCTCGTGGTCGTTAAGTGTAATGCTGATTATGCTATTGAATTGCGCGATAAGTACAACGGCATTCTGCCTGCTTGGCACTGGAACAAGAAGTATTGGAACGAACTGCACTTCGACACCGACGTATCCGACGAACTCATCAAGCAACTTATCGACCATTCACTCGCTGAGGTATTGAAGAAGTTGCCACGCAAAACTCAAAACGAATATGCCTCTCTCACTCACTCATCTGTCACTACCCTCTAATTGGCAACACGTCCACTTGACCGAAACGGACTCTACCATGCTGCAATTGCAACGTCCCACGTATATGCATAGCACGAAAGAGTTCGTCCTCATGACCACCGACTACCAAACAGCTGGACACGGCCAGAAGGGAACCTCATGGGAGGCTGAACGCGGCATGAACCTACTATTCGGTTTCGTGTTCCACCCTACTACCATTCCAGCCTTGCAACAGTTTGCCCTCTCTGAAGCCTTGGCCTTAGGCATTCGGGCTGCATTGCTATCATTCGTGGGTGAGGGCATTACCGTCAAGTGGCCCAACGACATTTATTGGCATGACCAAAAGATAGCAGGTATGCTACTCACCCACACGCTTTGTGGTGCAACGATTGCAACTACACTCACGGGAGTCGGACTCAACGTCAACCAACGAACCTTCACCAGTGATGCCCCCAACCCTGTGTCGTTGCGTCAGATCATAGGCAAAGAAGTACCACGCCAGCAGGTGTTAGAGGCTTTGCTGCAAGCCTTTGAACTGCGCTACCGCCAAATCCAACAAGGCGATTATAACTCGCTACACCAAGAATACATGCAATGCCTCTATTGCGGTGAAGGTCTTCATACTTACGAGGACGCTTTGGGGCGCTTTGAAGCCTCCATTCAGCACATTTCAAGCACTGGCTTGTTACACCTCAAACGCGCTGACGGTATAGAAGAGGTCTACGCATTTAAAGAGGTTAAGCTTATCCACTAACATGAACAAACAGATTTTACACATTGCCCTGCCGAGTATCATATCGAACATAACGGTGCCGCTTCTTGCCCTTGTTGACACCACCATTGTTGGCCACTTAGGAGCCGC
Source organism: Alloprevotella sp. (assembly GCA_050874425.1). Taxonomy (GTDB): domain Bacteria; phylum Bacteroidota; class Bacteroidia; order Bacteroidales; family Bacteroidaceae; genus Alloprevotella. Next base: position 1,432 of record JBNMKQ010000128.1, on the reverse strand, counting down.
CAGTTACATTGCCGCCATTGCCCTGGGCGGCATGATTTTTAATATGATATATTGGCTCTTCAACTTCTTGCGCATGGGCACAGGCGGCCTCACGGCACAGGCCTATGGGGCGAACCAACACCGAGTTGCGAGCTACACCTTACTGCGCTCGCTCACCATTGCGGCCGGCATTGCCCTCGCGCTTCTACTCTTGCAGCGGCCTATCTTTCAATTGACTTTCCACTTCGTTACGGCTACGGCTGAAGTCAGGAGTTTGGCCTCTATTTACTTCAACATTCTTATATGGGGTGCCCCGGCTATGTTGGCTTTGTACAGTTTCACGGGGTGGTTCTTGGGCATGCAGAACGCACGCATTCCGATGTGCATTGCCATTACGCAGAATGTGGTAAACATTGCCGTTAGCACGATTCTTGTGTTTGGTTGCCACCTAAAGATTGAGGGCGTGGCTTTGGGCACACTCATCTCGCAGTACACGGGATTACTATTAGCCCTCATCTTTTGCCTCACAAAATTCGACGTGAAGCAACACTTTGAGTTAAAGGCTATACTTGATGTCAATGCGCTTCGACGCTTCTTTCAAATCAATCGCGACATTTTTTTGCGCACGCTCTGCCTCATTGCCGTCACCACTTACTTTACCTCTGCAGGCTCAGCACAGGGTGAACTCACGCTTGCTGCCAACACGTTGTTGATGCAGTTCTTTATCATCTTTTCTTATTTCATGGACGGCTTTGCTTACGCTGGCGAAGCGTTAGGTGGTCGTTACTTCGGTGCACACGACCGCCTGAACTTCCAGCGAATGACGCGTTGTCTGTTTATGTGGGGCGGAACTTTGTCCGTACTTTTCTTTTTCACTTACCTGTTAGGGGGCACGTCCCTACTCCACTTACTCACTGACAACGCACAAGTGATTGACCGAGCGCTGCAATACTTACCAATCGTTTACTTTATTCCTATTATTAGTTTTGCCGCCTTTTTATTTGACGGCCTTTACATTGGAACAACGGCCACACGCTACATGCTCATCAGTATGTTCTGTGCTTCTGCAGCTTTCTTTGTACTTATCAACGTCTTTACGCTCAGCAATACGCTCCTGTGGTTGGCCTTTTTAGTTTACTTAGGTGGTCGCGGACTCATGCAGGCTTTTTTATTCAAGAAAGCCGTTTAGCCACTTTTTGGTCTGAATGGTTGTCTACTATCAAACTGCAATTGGGCCTCACCCCCTAACCCCCTCTCCTTGAGGAGAGGGGGGACTGAAGTTACCTATTTCTCCCCTGCTTCTTGCTTGAGATATTTCCTGAAAATGAGCAAGAAAAGGTGACTTGTCCCCCCTCTCCTCAAGGAGAGGGGGTTAGGGGGTGAGGCCGTTAGGGTGGTTCGTGGACTCTTCGACAAATTGCAGTTTACCCACACGATTCGTTATAGACCCAAG
>JBNMKQ010000127.1:0-7415 GCA_050874425.1 Alloprevotella sp. | reverse complement strand
GTGTTAATCTCGCGTCCCATTTCTTGGGCAATAAAGCCGAGTGTCTTGCCCAAACCGCGCTCATCCTCTAACATAGTTTCACGGAAGTAGCGAAGGTGATTGGTCAAGCGCTGCTTCTCTTCGCTAATGTCGAGTTTCTCAATGTAATAAATCAGTTCTTGCTCCAAACGGTTCTTATCATAGTCTACGCCCTTGAGTTCTTGCAAGCGTTCGAGCAAGCGCTGACGTATCTTGTCAACGCGTCCCGTTTCATAAGGTTCTATTTCACCCAGCAAACGTTCTATATTGTCTACCTTTTCAGTAAACTTCTTATAAAGTGCCTCACCCTCTTGCTTACGGAAAGCCACCAGACCCGCAATAGCTTCATTTACAGCACCGAGCACTACCTGCCACTCCTCGTCAGTCAGTTCTTCTGCCGTATTCACTTGTACAGCCTCTGGCATACGCAATACAACTTCCCAAACGTTTTCAGGTTCGGGCAATGACTGTGCTTTGCAAATCTGGCGAATTTGGCCAACATAATTAGCCACTACTTCAGCGTTAATCGTCCCTGCGGCAGAAGTTTCATCTTTTTCCACCCAAAGCGTAAAGTCTACCTTACCACGCTCCAGCGATTTTGACAGGAGTTGTCGGAGTTCCATTTCCTTTTCACGATAAAGCGGTGCGATACGCGTACTCAAGTCCATGCTCTTGCTATTGAGTGACTTAACTTCTACATGTATCTTCTTACCATTATAGTGGACATCGGCCTTGCCGTAGCCCGTCATTGATTGTATCATTTTCTACGTTTTTTAATTCTTTTTGCAAAGATAGTGCAAGGCGAGCGCAATGAAAAGGAAAATGCAATTTTTCTTTTCATTGCCGAGCCGCAGCCTATCTTATGCAAAGATAGTGCAAGGCGAGCGCAATGAAAAGGAAAATGCAATTTAGTAATAAATACGCGTTACGTAGGACGGCCGTGCCGCACTTCTCTTCTATAAATTGCAGTTTGATTAATTGGGAACTCGCGTGGTTCGATTATAAATCATGAATGATTTAGATGATTTTTGAGGGCTTCGGGTGAGTACAATGAAACTATAAGACGTAATTTGTAGTGTAAGTTACTGAAAATGAATGGATTAAGCGCGATTTTATAGTAGAAGATAAAACCTCTGAATATATTTCATTTGCCAATAAGGATTAAATATACTCGTCTAAAATTTGTTTTATGTTAAGATAAGTTGTAATAATGGGCGTGAAAGAGATATATTTTCGATAAAGAAATAGAATTTTTCGTCGAAAGAGCAAAAACTGCTCGTCGAGAGTGTAAAAACTACTCGTCGAGAGCGTATCTCTTAATCGTCGTTCCGTTTATTTTTGTCCCATTTTAGCGCAAAAAATGCGCATTTTTTTCTAGATTGGGAGTGCCAGAAAGTCAAGATTTCTTACCTATTCCGTCGTTTCTTTTACCAAAAAGGGTCTATAACGAATCGTTTGGGTAAACTGCAATTGGACGAACACTTGGAGCGACGCGTCCTAACCTGGGGGCGACGCGTCGCTCCAAGTGTTCGACAAATTGCAGTTTATCTAACTTTCATTTTGTATTGCGCTCGCCTTGCACTATCTTTGCAATAACAAAAGAAAATATTTATGAAACATATACTACCCTTTCTTTTCGCTCTCTCACCACTTTGTACTTGGGCTGAGGATGCCCCGAAAGATAATACGAACAATCTTGACTTCGAAACGGAAGGCTATACGCTTACAGCTAAGAACACTGACAGTAAACTATTACAAAAGATGCAGCCCAGCATAAAGTTTGGCGGCTACATCATGGGAAAATACAGCATTAGCGACCAAAAGCATAAAGATACGAACGGAGGCTTCGACCTTCGCTTTATCCGACTTTACTTCGATGGCCACGTTTACCGCGACTTCTACTACAAACTCCAAATGGAGGTGAACAATGCTCCTGGCGACAACAAAGGGCCTCGCGTGCTTGATGCCTTTATTGAATGGCAAAAGTATGACTGCTTTCGCGTAAAGTTGGGACAGTTTAAGCGTTCATTTGGATTTGAAAATCCAATGAGCCCCTTAGCCATTGGTATGGGCTCTTACTCGCAAGCGACTATGAAGTTAGCCTCTATCAACGACCGTAATGGCGAGGGTAGCTTCAATAAGAGTTCAGGACGCGACTTGGGTCTGCAAGTGCAGGGCGACTTGTTGCCCGCCTCCGACGGCCACAAGTGGGTGCACTACCAAGTGGGCGTGTTTAATGGTCAAGGCATTAACCATACGGACAAGAACAAGCACAAGGACGTGATTGGCGGCGCGTGGATATCGCCCGTTAAGAACTTATGCATTGGCGGTTTTGGCTGGAATGGTAAATACACGAACGAGAAGTATAACGCCACTGACCCCAAAAGCTTGAAGGACGTAAAGCGCGTTCGCTGGGGAGCTGGCCTAAAGTATGAAAGCGATTGGACGGTACGCGGAGAATATATGAGTTCGTATGGTGGCGTAGTGACCGACGCTACCGCCCCCACCCACTCTGACGCTTGGTATGCTACGGTGGGAGTACCTATTATTAAAGGACTCAAGCTATACGGTCGCTACGATTGCTATCGAAACGATAAGCGCTCTTGGCAATCGCTTTGTACAAACTATGGTTTGTCGGGGAATTATACGTTAGGCAAGAACCTTATCTTCCAACTCAACTACACCTTTACCGACGACCGATCGGCACGACACGCTGCAACACCTAAAGACGGACACTACAACACGTTTGACGTACAGGTGACGGCACGCTTCTAAACACATTGAATTTCTAAACTGACACTCCTATGGGCGAATTAAACAATCACAATGCTGAGCGCAACGACTTCGTTCGTGCGCTATTAGCTGTCTATCACAACGAACACGTGCGCCCTACTGACGATGAGGCACACAGATTGGCAGACTTCATTACCAGCGCCATTGCTACTGACGAAACGTTGGCACGCAATGAGTTTGGTCTTAACAAGGTAGTATTGGCTATGGAGGCCATTTGCCTTGCTGCCCACGAAATTGGTCTGCGCGGACACGCCTTGACGGCTTATATGCTTCGCGCTGTGGTAAGAACGAATGAACAATGCAGCGTCGTAGAACGCTTCTTTGGCAAAGATGTGGCCAATACGCTACGCGGCTTCTTGCGCGTCGAATCGATTGAGGTGAAGACGGAAGCAATGCGAACGGACAACTTCCGCAACCTCTTGATAGCACAAGCGGGCGATATGCGCATTATTCTTATGCTCATTGCCGATAGCGTCAACCTCATGCGCCACATCAAAGACACGGAGAACGTCAGCGCACAACAGCGAGTAAGCACCGAAGCGGCTTACCTATATGCCCCATTGGCTCACAAGTTGGGACTTTACAAGCTGAAGAGCGAACTGGAGGACTTGAGCCTTAAATACTTAGAGCACGACGCTTACTACATGATTAAGGACAACCTTAATGCTACGAAGCGTTCACGCGATGCTTATATTGAGCGCTTCATTGCTCCTATTCGCCAGATGCTCGATGCCGAGGGGCTGCGTTACCACATGAAGGGACGCACCAAAAGTATTCACTCTATTTGGCAGAAGATGAAGAAGCAGCAATGCGGCTTCCATGGGGTATACGACTTGTTTGCCATTCGCATTATTCTTGACTCGCCGTTGGCTAAAGAAAAGGAGCAATGCTGGAAGGTTTTCTCGCTCATTACCAATAAGTATGAGAGCAATCTGAAGCGACTGCGCGACTGGCTCACTGTGCCTAAGAGCAATGGCTACGAAAGCCTGCACATCACGGTTAAGGGACCTGAAGACAAATGGGTGGAGGTGCAAATACGCACGGAGCGCATGGACGAGATTGCCGAACACGGCTTGGCCGCTCACTGGCGCTATAAGGGTGTAAAGAGCAGCAGCGGAGGCGTTGACTCTTGGTTGGCCGACATTCGCTCGGCACTCGAAACGGGCAACGAGGGATTGCTCACGCAAAGTCTCAGTTCGGACTTGAAGGAGCAAGACGTCTACGTGTTCTCACCCAAAGGCGACCTTTATCGCCTACCACCCCACTCTACTGTGCTCGACTTTGCCTATACGATTCACACAGGCGTGGGCAACCGCTGCGTGGGCGGTCGCATCAACGGCAAGAACTACCCGATACGACAGGAGTTGGAGAGCGGACAGACGGTTGAGATTTTGACTTCGAACACGCAAAAGCCGAAAGCGGAGTGGATTAACATTGCGCAGAGCAACCACGCGCGCTCAAAGATACGCGCTGCCGTGCGCGAAATCTCGGCCGGCGAGACGGCCTTGGGCAAGGAAACGCTGGAGCGCAAAATGCGCAATCGCAAACTTGATTGGGACGAAGCGTTGGTTAATCAATTGATTAAGAAGTTAGGCTACAAAGAGAGTTTCGACTTCTTCAAAGCCTTGGCCGACGACAAGGTGGACATCAACCGCGTAATTGATACTTACATCGAGCTCGGCAAACGTGAACAGGGCATTGCCGAAAGGGCTGCCGTGCGTTCGGCCGAAGAGTTTAGCCTTGACAGCGAAATCGGGCAAAAGGCGAAGGGCGAACAAGACGAACTGGTGATTGGCCGCGACCTAAAGGGGTTGGACTACCAATTGGCCCGTTGTTGCAACCCCGTCTATGGTGACGACATCTTTGGCTTCGTTACGGTCAGTGGCGGCATCAAGATTCACCGAACGAGTTGCCCCAACGCTCCAGCCCTGCGCGAACGCTTTGGCTATCGCATCGTTAAAGCTCGTTGGGCGGGCAAAGGGCAAGGCTCTTACCCCATTACACTTCACGTGGTAGGACAAGACGATTTGGGCATTGTCAACAACATTACCTCTATCATCTCGAAGGAGGAGCACATCATGTTGCGCAGTATCAACATCGACTCGCACGACGGACTCTTCTCAGGCATTCTGACCATTCTCGTTGACGACACACAACGCCTCACGGGCTTAATCAAAAAGCTACGTACCGTTAAGGGAGTGAAAGCCGTCAGCCGAAGCTAACCCACGATTTACGCTATGTTATCATGGCCTTTACGACATATCAAGTCAGTTAGGACGATTCTTATAGTCGGCCTATGGCTTGGTATGTTTTTTTATGCCTCTGCGCAAAAGGCCCGCCCCGAGGAACTTATCTTTTCGTTTGTTGATAGTATCAACACGGTATTGAAGAGCACCAATCAGATTAACAACGACGAGTGTAGCCTTTCGATCTACTTACGGCACAATATGTACACGCACCGCAATGGGTTCATTGTACGCTTTATTCCGCGTATGCCCCGATTGGAACGTGGCACGAACGAATACGTAACCGAGGCACAACTGCGACTCCAACTCCGTCCGCCAGGCGAGGTGGACTGCAAAGTCGTAGCTTTTCATTCTACCGCTCGCTACTTGCGCCCTGAAAGGTTCTCTGCTATGGGGCGCTTCAATTTCCAAATCTATCAGTCCAAACTCTTTATTGACCAACTGCTCAACCCTTTCAATCGACGCAACCGCAAGTTTTATCGCTACGAATATGCGTTTACGCACATTGGCAACGATACGACAGCCACCACCATGCGCGTAAACATTCACCGCCGATTTAATAACGAAGAGTTAGCCTATGGCTATGCCGACGTTGATGTTAAGACGGGAGCTGTAACCAACTTTCTGTTACACTTTAACTACCAACTGCAAAACATTACGATTAATGCCCGTATGGGCAAACAAGGTTACGATCAATTAGTACCGCAACGAATGCGTATCGTTTCGGACTTTAAGCTATTAGGCAACAGAGTGTTTGAAACGACCGACCTTTTTGCGCAGCATTCTTTTCTTTGTCCTGTTAATCTTAATCCTAAAAAGAAGGATCGATTTGACCTAACGACGCTTTGCTCTCTGCGCATCGACACGACACAAGTCAACACCTCGGCCGAATACTTTGACTCTATACGTCCTATGGCACTGCGCAAGGCGGAAGAGGCACAATTCAAGGAGCATTATGACGAGGAGAACGACACCGCCGCTCGTTATGCTTTGCCTTCTGACTTAGCGCAAACAGGGTTTACGCCGCGCAAGACGCTCTTTAATAAGAAGAACGCACAAAACATTTTGCTATCTTCTCATCGCTTCAACCTGACTAACAGTGGCAATACGAGCGTTAAGCTTCCAGCCCTTATCACTCCTTCCATGGTGCAGTGGAGCAAGACGAAAGGGGTATCAATCAAGACGAACGTTCGCTTTAGCTTCAGTCCTCAACGCAAAGCGCAACAAGAACTTATCAACTTCACGCCAAGCATTGGTTACAGTTTCAAACAGAAGCAAATCTATTGGAACCTTCCGTTGCTCTTCCATATATTTCCCTATTATAATGGCCTCTTATCATTTAAGGCTGGCGGAGGGTCACATTATTATAATAACCACCAAGCCAACGAATTGCGCAACCAACTGAAAGGACATTCTAACTTTGACTCACTTCAAAGCGTTATCAATCGGTACGGATTTAACGACTACTTAGACACTTATGCCTCTATCCAACTAAGCCTATCGCCCCACCCTGGTTTGAAACTTACTTTAGGGGGTCGCCTTAGCAGATGCGTATTGATTAATTGGAACAAATTAGCCGCCGAGGCGCAACTTCAGCATTATATCAGTTCACTCGGCCCAAGCTTTCAGTTGGAGTGGACGCCAGCTCAATATTATTATCGACAAGGGCGCAGACGCATTCCACTCTACTCACGCTACCCCACCTTCATCATCAACTACGAGAGGGCATTAGGGCTTCAAGGACAGTCATCACAGTTTGAAAAGGTGGAAGGCGAAGTGCGCTACCGACTTCCCTTATATGCCTTACGCACGCTCTACTTTAGAGCCAACGCGGGCGTTTATACCAAGCGCGGAAAGGATTGCTTTATTGACTACGATTTCTTCCGCTTCAACTACCTGCCCCATGGTTGGACGGACGAGTTGACGGGGGAATTTCAACTACTGAGTGCCCGTTGGTACAACGAATCGCGCTATTACATTCAGTGCACCAGTGCTTACGAAAGTCCGATGATGTTGTTATCACGCTTGCCTGCCATATCACGCGTTGTACAAAAGGAGCGCATCTATCTCAACCTACTATCCGTCAAAGCCTTAGGACTGTACACCGAAGTAGGCTACGGCATAAGTACTCACCTACTCGACCTCGGCCTGTTCACCGGCATCTCACACGACAAGTCCTTAAACTTTGGCTGCAAGGTAATACTCAAGAGCCCTTAAAGCTGAGGGGAGAAAACTGCAATTGGGCCTCACCCCCTAACCCCCTCTCCTTGAGGAGAGGGGGGATAAGTCACCTTTTCTTGCTCATTTTCAGGAAATATCTCAAGCAAGAAACTGGGGAGAAAAAAGTAACTTCAGCCC
>JBNMKQ010000126.1:0-7478 GCA_050874425.1 Alloprevotella sp. | reverse complement strand
GTTTATCAGACATTAGCTGCTTTTTGGGGTTTTCGGACAGCCTCCCCCCATGGGGGAGGGGGGGGGGACTAGTTATTCTTTCCTCTTGAGTTTTCTGCTGGTTCTCAACTAGAAACGCAGCAAGTAAAGGTTACTTATTCCCCCTCCCCTGTGGGGGAGGGGGTTAGGGGGAGAGGCCGCATCAAATTGCAGTTTATTCATATATGTATGCAAGAACAACCTTACCCACATGATACGTCACAGAACACTTATTTTGTTATCTTAAGATATTGTCTACTAAAACTCTTTGTTGTTTCCTTTTTTTTTACGAAATTAGCAACAATTATTTACAAAAAGTTTTGAATTGCAAGCTACACAATTCAAAATAACACAATAAACCTCAACTTAACATCTGTATGTCTGAAGACAACTATATGCAGGCGCAAGCTGTAAGCACTAATTTTAGCTATCAAGAAGAGGAAGAGAATGCCTCAAATAGCGGACGCGCCTATGCCACCATTAAGAGCAATAATAAGTGGAAGCGTAAACTTGGCATTTGGATTTCAAAGCACTTGAGCAAAAAGCAATTTACCCTTATTTTGGCCTTACTCGTAGGTTTGGGTTCTGCCATTGCGGCTCAGCTACTGAAATTACTTATTCATGAGATTGAGTTCATGCTCACCTCGCAATTTGACGTAACCCACGCCAACTGGTTGTTCCTTATCTACCCCGTAGTCGGCATCTACCTTACCGCTCTATTCATCAAATACATTGTACGCGACGACATAGGCCATGGTGTAACAAAGATACTTTACGCCCTATCACGCCGACAGGGCAACATTCGCAAGCACAACTGTTGGTCGAGTGTGGTCGCCTCTGCCCTTACCATTGGTTTTGGTGGTTCTGTCGGTGCTGAGTCGCCTATCGTTCTTACAGGTTCTGCCATTGGTAGCCGATTAGGGCAGATGTTTCAGCTCGACCACAAGACCATGATGCTACTCATTGGTTGCGGTGCTTCGGGAGCTGTTGCGGGCATTTTCAAAGCCCCCATTGCAGGCCTTATGTTTACACTTGAAGTACTCATGGTCGATCTTACCATGGCCTCATTACTTCCACTGCTCGTTAGCTGCCTTACCGCCACATGCATCACCTATGCTTGGACGGGAATGAGCCCCATGTTTGACTTCACGTTGAACAGTCCTTTTGAAGTTAACCGAGTTCCGACAGCCGTCATGTTAGGCATTTGCTGCGGTTTCATCTCGCTTTACTTCACACGCGTCATGAACTGGTTTGAACAAGTGTTCGGACGACTCAACAATATGTATAAGAAGTTAGCCTTGGGCGGATTGGTCTTAGCCTTGCTCATTTACTTCTTTCCCCCACTCTACGGTGAAGGCTACAACACGATCTCTATTCTATTAAATAGCCAGACAGAAGCTGAAGCCAACAACGTGCTCAACAATTCACTCTTTTATGGTCACCCCGAATTGTTGTTAGTTTACTTAGGCCTTATCATTGTGTTTAAAGTATTTGCCACTACGGCTACCAATGGTGGTGGCGGTTGCGGTGGTACGTTTGCGCCCAGTCTGTTCTTAGGCTGTATTGGTGGATTCGTCTTTTCGCGCCTTTGGAACGCCTACGGCCTTTGGGACATTAGCGTCCCCGAAACGAACTATGCCCTTTTAGGCATGGCGGGCGTTATGAGCGGTGTATTCCATGCCCCACTCACAGGTGTTTTTCTCATTGCCGAACTCACGGGGGGCTACCAACTATTCATTCCCTTAATGATTGTATCTGTAGCCTCTTACCTTACCATTCATGCATTCGAGAAGCATAGCATTTATGCCATGCGTTTGGCACGTAAAGGCGAGCTGCTCACTCACCACAAAGATCAGTCTGTTCTCACCCTTATGTCGCTTGATGCCATTATCGATAAGGAGCGTCCCCTACTCCACCCCGACATGTATTTAGGCCAAATCGTACAAGCGGTGTCAACGAGCAAGTCGCTCCACTTTGCCGTAGTCGACATTAAGGGGGGAATGTTAGGAGTTATCAACGTCAACAAAATCAGAAAGATTATATTCCGAAGCGAGTTGTACCATATGTACAAAGCAAAGCAACTCATGCAGCAACCCGAAGTCATTCTTTACACTGACGACAATATGCAAACCGTCATGGACAAGTTTGCCCATTGCGATGCTGGCACCTTGCCCGTTGTAAAGTCTGACAACACCTTTGTTGGCTTTGTTTCACGCACCCGTCTCTACGCTTCGTATCGACAGATTATGAAGGACTTTTCGGAAGAATAAACCCCTTGGGGAATGTGGGAATGTGCAAATGTGAGAATGTGCAAATGTGAGAATGATTGAATAATGTTCTAATTGCTCAGCGTAAGCGCATCAACACATTCGCACATTTCTCAAACATTCGCACATTTACACATATCCCAAACATTCGCACATTTGCACATTTACACATTTGCACATTTACACATTCGCACATTTCCCAAGCATTCGCACATTTATACATTTCCCAAGCATTCGCACATTTCCCACCCCATGCAACTATACGGACTTTTAGGCTATCCGCTCGGCCACAGCTTTTCAGCACGCTACTTTGCTGATAAATTTGAGCGTGAACACATCGATGCCGAATATCGTAACTTTGAATTCAGCAACATAGAAGAAGCCATGCAACATCTCATGGCACAACCTAACTTAGCAGGCTTTAATGTAACCATTCCCTACAAGCAATCCGTCATGCCTTATCTTACAAGTCTCTCACCCGAGGCTGAAGCTATAGGCGCAGTTAACGTAGTTTGTGTACGACATGCTGACAACGGACAAGTTCTCCTACACGGTTGCAACTCCGATGTTGTAGGTTTTAGCAACTCTATCCGTCCTTTACTACGTCCCGATGTGCACAAGCGTGCTTTAGTATTAGGCACAGGTGGCGCATCAAAGGCTATCATGCATGGTCTTAAACAAATGGGCATTGAACCCACCTACGTTAGTCGCACTGCAGCACAAGGACGCTTCACTTACGACGAACTTACGCCCGAAATTATGAACGATTATAAAGTCATTGTCAATTGTTCACCCGTAGGTATGTATCCTAAAGTAGACGCTTGCCCCGCTATCCCCTACGAGTTGCTCACCCCCGATCACTTATTATACGATTTAGTATACAATCCTCTCGAAACACTTTTCATGAAGCGCGGAGCAACACAAGGAGCCATCGTTAAGAATGGACTTGAGATGCTGCACCTACAAGCCGACGCTGCATGGCAAATGTGGCATGCCAACTAACCCCTCAAAAGAACATGGACTATCTACCCTCCGACCCTGCTATATTAGTGTCGACCATAAATATGTTACTACGCGATGAGGAGTTCGACTCTCTCGAGTCACTTTGCTATGCCTTCAATCGCGATCCACAAGATATTATTGCTTACTTGGCGCAGCACGACTATGTCTATAGTCTTGAACAAAAACAAATGCGCCCCAAAGGATACAACGAATGATTACACGCGACAGCATCGAAACGGCCTACTGCTTTTTTCACCAAAAAGAACGCGTCTTTGCCCACTCCACCATGGATTGGCAAAAAGACGACATTGAATATGCCATAGCCTCCTACGTTGACGAGATGAACGCTGAACTTTATCAGTTACTCTCACACGGCAACGCCCACTTCTTACGCAACCACGCCACCTTTCACCAAGAACTCATTCAAGCCGTTGAAGAACTTGAAAGGATGTGTAACGTATAACAAATAAATAGTGTAGCGAATATTTTTTATCTGTAGTTTTGCAAAAACCATTCGCATATTAAAACATTAGCACATTAACACATTAGCCTATTCCTCACCATGAACCTTAAAGCCCCATTACTCGAAACAGCACAAGAACTCTTCGCCACGCTGATACGTATCAATCCACAACTTGAAGTACGCAAGCGCTATGACATTTTGCGAAGTGTGCTCAACATTGCAGTTGAGCAACAATTGACTGATGTTACCATTAAACTAAGTGGGCTATACGCCAAAATTGACTACCTCTTAAAAAAACACCAAATCAGCCAAAACGACCGCAGTTTATCATTTGCTATAAACGATGCCCGCGTGCGACTGAGCGACCTTACCGACACTCCCGACGAAGAATTACAAAAAGCATGGCTGCAAGACCTTAAAGCTATAGCCCAGTTTATATCTCTCATATACGATGCTACCATTCCCCAACAACTACAAGCCCTCTTTCCATTAACCACTGAGCGAATTACTCCCCAAAGAGTAAAAAATGGCATTGGCAAGGAGTTGAGCTACATTAAATGCACCATTCTTAGTTGGGACGACACTTACATTTATGCTACACGTGAGGACGATGCTACCGAAGTGCGCATTAACTATATTAAGAGTAGTCCTTACCTACCTGGCGACCGCAGCTACCTACGTCGTATCATGGTGCAGGGCGAACACGTCAATCTAATCCGTCCGCGTACCGACCACGACGGTACCCTACTCCCCGAACTCATTATCTATGCCCCCGACTACCTTGTCAACGTTACGTCTGTTGCAGGTTGCTTCGATGCCGTAGGACGCTCTCCTTGGACGGAGTTACTGCGTCGCATCAGTCCTTATACAGCTACGCAGCCTATCTTATTAGGTAACTTTGCAGGACAGTTATTAGACGAGGTGGCCTACAAGAAGGACATAACCTACGCTGATAGTATACGCTCTTTCTTTAAGCAAAATGCCCTCGCCATTGCTACGTGCGACGAAATGGGCAATGAGTTTCACCAAATGGCGCAACAGCAGAAAGAGAACATTCGTCACATCATGGCGAATGATTTTGAACAGCAAACGGATCAATCATTTCAATCTGAAGAAGTAATACTCGAACCTACGTTCTTCTCTGACACACTCGGTCTGCAAGGACGTATGGACTTTCTCGGCCTCAACTATCGCACTATCATTGAACAGAAATCGGGCAAGTGTAAATGGCTACCAGGCAAGGGAAAGGATGAATACGCGGGCAAGCAAGAGCCACATTACGTACAGATGTTGCTCTATCGTGCGTTGCTCCATTACGACTATAAGCAGCTACGTGCTGACGAAATGCAAGCCTTCTTGCTCTACTCGCGCTATCGTGACGGACTTGACCTTGCCACTTCCGCTCCCAAACTCCTCTTCGAGGCCTTTAAGTTACGCAACATTTTGGCTTATAGCGAGGACTGGTTTACGCGCGATGGACTGCGTCGTCTCGAGACGCTTACGCCCGAACAGATATATCCGTATGCCAACGGTACGCTATGGCAACGCTACAAACGGCCACAATTGGAGGAACTACTTGACCCCATACACCGTGCTTCTTCTTTAGAGCGTAGTTATTACTTTCGTTTCATGCAGTTTGTAGCCAACGAGCACGCGCTCTCGCGCATTGGCAACCGCACGAAAGAGAACTCTGGCTTTGCCGCCACGTGGAATACTCCTATCGAGGACAAGCGCGAAGCTGGCAATATATACGAGCAATTAAGCATTCACCCCGTCGTCAACGATGAGGGAAAGATTGAAGACGTTCATTTTACATTCGATACAACCAATAGCACTACCCTTGATGCCGACCTCTCCAACTTCCGCGAGGGAGACATTGTACTTTTCTATCCTTACACTGCTTACGAACAGCCCGACGCTACCGCAACGTTGGTATTCCGTGGCACACTCACCGACATTCACACCGACAAGGTGACCGTTCGCTTGCGCAACGCGCAGACTTCTCGCAACGTGTTCGACCATTACCACACCAAAGTATGGGCTATTGAACACGACTTTATGGAGTCGTCGTACAATGCACAGTATCGTGGTCTACATGCCTTTTTGTCTGCCCCCAAATCGCGCCGCGACCTCTTGTTGGGCCAACGCCAGCCCGCTATCGAACCGCTCAAGGCTCGTCAAGGAGACTATGGCAACGCTGAGTTTAACCAATTGGTTGAAAACGCATTACAGGCTGAAGACATTTACATCGTCATTGGCCCTCCGGGCACAGGTAAAACTTCCTATGGCATGAAGAACATTCTCACCGAAGAGCTACTTCACGCCAACACCAATGTGCTCTTGCTTTCCTACACCAATCGCGCCGTTGACGAGATATGCAGCAAGTTAGTAGAAGAAGGCATTGACTTTATACGCTTGGGGAGTGACTATAGTTGTGAGAAAGCCTATCGCCCGCACCTGCTGAGCGAGCGCATTAATCAGATGGAGCATCCCAACAAGCAATTGGTTATCAATCTGATAAAGCAAACGCGCGTATTTTGTGGCACGACCACGGCTTTAAGTGCGGCGTTGCCGCTCTTTGAACTCAAGCAGTTTAGTCTTGCCATTATCGACGAGGCTTCACAAATTCTTGAACCGCACTTACTCCCCTTGCTCTGTGCCACCCACAACGATGAATGTGCTATCAAGCGCTTTGTGCTCATTGGCGATGAGAAGCAGTTGCCCGCCGTTGTGCAACAAAGCGCGGAAGAGTCTGACGTAAAAGACCCGCAACTGAACGCTATCGGTCTTCATAATTGCCGTCTCTCTCTATTTGAGCGTCTGCTCGACCTTTACGGATTTAACGAAGACGGCTCGCGTAACGAACAAGTCTGTCACATGCTTACCCACCAAGGGCGTATGCACCACGACATTGCCGACTTCCCCAGCCTCAACTTTTACAATGGTGCCTTATGCGAAGTGCCACTTCCCCACCAAACAGAAGCTACGCCACAAGTCACCAGTCCGCATACTGACTGGAAAGACATGGCCTTACACCACAATCGCGTTGCCTTCATCTCTTACCCTCTTAGTGATGACCCGAACGAGGTGGAACCACCTAAAGTGAATGTTATTGAAGCCAATATTGCAGCCCAATTGGCACAACACATTTACCTACAATGTAACGATTTTGATGTACTAAAGACGTTAGGCATCATTGTGCCTTACCGCAATCAAATTGCTACCGTTCGTGCTGCTATTGACCGCTTGGGCATTCCGCAACTGCACGACATCACGATCGACACCGTTGAACGGTACCAAGGTAGCCAGCGCGACTATATCATCTATAGTTTCACGGCCAAGCATAAATATCAGTTGCTCTTCCTTACCAACAACGAATACGTTGACGAACGCACCCACCAAGTGATTGACCGCAAGCTCAACGTGGCCATGACGCGTGCGCGCAAGCATCTTGTGCTCATTGGCAACGCTCCTCTTCTGTCACACGACTACACGTTCAATCAACTTATCAATTACTGTAAAGGGCAGCAATCGTTTATTGACTTCCAACTATCCGCAAAGATTTTGCAATAAGATAAACTGCAATTGGGCCTCACCCCCTAACCCCCTCCCCCAGACTGTCCGAGAACTCCAATTTGTTAATCCGATAGCTTACAATCTGCAACGAAATATACGTATTTATGATATTTATGTCTTACATTAAAGTATAATAGTTCCAAAACGAAAGT
>JBNMKQ010000125.1:0-7508 GCA_050874425.1 Alloprevotella sp. | reverse complement strand
TATTATAAATACTATGCCTTGTGCTTACGCACAAGGCATATACAAACAGGCTACGCCCTTGCGTTTCTTGCAATATAACTATTAGTTGTTTAAGACTCAAAGTGCAAAGCGCGCCTTAATGTTCATTCCTATTCTCTTCGATAAATTGCAGTTTGTTTCTATTATTAAACGCAATATTACCCACATGATTCGTTATAGAGCCAATAGATACAAACTGCAATTCGTTATAGAACCTAAATTCTTTTCTCTACGATTATCCTTTTAGAACGTCAATCTAAACATACCACGAATGCCCCACTTTTGCGTGCCAGCATTGATGTAGTTAAGACGACGCACGTATTCGATGTGGAAGATTTTGAAAATGTTGTGAATACCTGCAACCACTTCCACGTAAGGCACCTTGCGATCCATTGGGCGCGACTGCGAAGCAAAGACACCACCCTCCCATGTGCCAGGGAAATAGAGCAAGCGCGTATCGTTCGCATTACGTGTGAGCGTAGGATTATTCTTATCCGTCAATGTACCCCAAAGCACATTACAACCGATGTATTCACGCCACTTCAACTTCTTGATTAACGGAATGCGGTTGAGTATCTTGCCGTTCAAGTCCCATGAGTACATCAACGACACGTAACGGTCGTTCATAAACTCCATGTTGTCTATCAAGTTGAAGGTATTATCCTCCATGATGTACGACAAGTTGGCTGCAGGCATGATGAGCAAGGGGAAAGGCACCTTGTTCCACTGCACACCACCCTTTACCATGAAGTCCATCTTACCCCATGAGGCCAACCAGAAGCGCTTGTAGATACTGGCTTCAGTGAAGTTGTAAGCATAATCCTTACCTCCCGCTAAGTTGTAAAGTCCGGCCGTATGGTTGAGCGCAAAGATAGGTGCATCGTTATTGGCTGTGATGCGGCGTTGCTTGGTATTAATCCACGTCACGCCAGGTTGGAAACGCAGTCCTACGGTGAGGTCGTAAGTGCGAATGTAGGGCATATTGAATGCTCCTCCCTCTTGGCTGATAGTGGGGCCATGCATCACTTGATAAAGGAGTTCGCCCGTCGGGGTGTCCTTTGAAGTGCGCGCCTGAATGTTGAAGCGCAAGCCGTTCTCCCACTCGCGATCCCAAAGCAACTTGTACGTTTCGTAGTACATCATGTGCTTCACCGTGGTCCACTTAAATGAGGTGAAGACATTATCCTTATCCGTCGGCAAGAATTTATCAGAAGGCGACATCACATCACGCGAATAATTGAACGTAAGATTATTCACCGGGAACTCGCGTGGCAAATAAGCCTTCTTATTGAAAGAGTAAGTCACCTCGCCCATGCCTTTCCACTTCTCGTCTTTAAATCCATAGGCGATATAGCCTTTCAAGAAGAGGTGCTTGTTAAAGTTGGCCGTAGTCTGTGCTGAAGCACGCAAGCGAAGTCCGTCCACGAAGTTTTGCGTTATCATCGTGTTGACCGGCCCTATATCCACCTTTGAAGGCTTTTCGGGATTAACCGAAGTTTCCACAAAGTTTTCGATAAAGGCCTTGGCCACCCATAACACAGGTTTAAAGCCCTTCACTTGTTCTAACTTATGAATGAGTTGACTCATCGAACTCTCACTGCGCGAGAGCGTATCGGCACGATGTTCCTCCCAGAAGGAATTGTCCTGCATCTGCGCATTCGCAGCCGTAAACGTTTCACCCTTAAACTTAAAGTTGCGGTCGGGAATGGGTTCAAACGTAAAGTTGCTATACTCTGTCGAACGCTTTACTTGAAATTTATGTAAGAACTTTGCTATCTTGAGTTGTACCAACATATCGTCGCGTGTCAGCACCTGCTCGCCCGTAGGCAATTGTTCAAACTCTTGGATAATGCGCATGCGCTCCACAAAGTTTACGTCGCTTCTTACAGGTATACCCATGTCGACCTTACGCACGCGATAGGTACTATCGGCCATAATATAGATGCTACCTGAGAAACCAAAGTCTTGTGGATTATTGGGCGTAAAGTCTACTTGTATGCACTTATCTTGATTGTTCACCTTCAAGGTGTCAACAATGAAGTAGCGGTAAAAGCTGATGGCCGTCTTCGACGAGATGGGACTGGTAAAGGGGTACTGCAAGAGGCGCACTTCGTCTTTATAAATATCGACATCGGTGAAGCAGTCTTTAAGCATCGTATTGACGATGTCGCCCGTATTGAGCAGGTCGTTGATACCATTTGAGCGTTGTCCCAAGATAATGGTCTTTTCGCTCTTCGGCTCTTTGCGATAGATGAGTTGCGACACAGTCTCGTCTACCGAAATGGGGAGAACGAGTTTACCCGTCTCGTTGCACACCTCAACGTGATCTTTCAAGAAGGGAAACTTCTTAAACTTTCCTTCTTCAAATATCTTGTCCGTCACCTCGTTAAAGGCAAACGTTATCTTCGAATACTTGTCAATGCTATAGTAGTCATGCTGGTGAAGGTCACTATTTTTCTTAGCGGCTATCACCCTGCGCATGAGTTCTACGGCAGGGTTGTTCTTACGCGAATACTTGGTTTTCTTACCCGTCACCTCTGCCGTCCCCAACGACTTCTCCATGGCATCAATTTTAAACACGAGTGAGTCGCCAGGTGTCTTGACGGTAATCGTCTTGGTCTCGTAACCAATCACCGAGAAGCGCAAACGGCCAGCCTTAAAGGGCAACTTGAAGTAGCCGTCTAAGTCGGTCTGCGTGCCACCGCCATTGGTATACACCACGTTGACAAAGGGCAGTTTTTCGCCCGTCTTTGCGTCAACAACCGTGCCCGATAGGGTGCGCTGTGCATAAACGGCCATGCAGGCCATCAGTAGTGTTAAAATTGTGAGTAGTCGTTTCATGCGTAGAAAATGTGCAAATGTGCAAATGTGAGAATGCGGGGGAATGTGCAAATGCGGGGGGAATGTGCAAATGTGAGAATGTGCAAATGCGGGGGGAATGTGCAAATGTGCAAATGTGTAAATGTGCAAATGGTCGCCTTTATTTGCTGCGTATCTAACTTACTTGTCAGCTCGTCAACTCGTCAACTCGTCAACTCGTCAACTTGTCAACTTGTCAACTTGTCAACTTGTCAACTCGTCAACTTGTTAACTTGTCAACTTGTTAACTTGTTAACTCATATATGAAGAAAAGTGCTAACACATAATGAGATGTGTTTACCAATAGGAAACACCCCATTACGTGTTAGCATTTTCATACATTAGATATTGGCTATCACTTGCCAGTTTCTTGTCTTTTAATCAATTTCTTCGTCAGCCTCGTAGCCACCCATTTCGCGAATAGCGTTCTTTAGCATTACGTACTGTTGGAAAAGGTGGTTGATAGGCACTTCGCCCTCGGTGTAGTCGTGCATCGGACTCTTGAGGAAGAAGCTCAAGAAGCGCTGCGTACCGTAACGACCCTTACGAGCAGCGAGGTCAGAGCAATACGAGGTCGAGCAACAGAGGTGCGGCGAGGATTGAGTCGCGGCAAAGGAAGTTAATCTTAATCTGCATGGGGTAACCCATCCAGCCAAAGATGTCGATATTATCCCAACCTTCCTTGTTGTCGTTGCGAGGGGGATAGTAGTTGATACGTACCTTGTGGTAGTAGTTAGAGTAGAGGTCGGGCTGCTTGTCGGCCTCGAGGATACTCTCGAGTGTAGAGAGCTTTGACACCTCTTTGGTGTGGAAGTTGGCGGGTTCGTCGAGCACGAGTCCGTCGCGATTGCCCAAGATGTTGGTTGAGAACCAACCGCTCAAACCTAAGCAGCGAGTACCGATGATAGGAGCGAAACCTGACTTAACGAGTGTTTGACCCGTCTTGAAGTCCTTACCGGCAATAGGCATCTTCGTCTTTTCGGCCATCTCCCACATAGCAGGAATGTCGACCGTCGTGTTAGGAGCACCCATAATGAAGGGAGCGCCTTCAGCCAAAGCTGCATAGGCATAACACATAGAGGGAGCTACGTGTTCGCAGTCATTGGCCTTCATTGCGGCTTCGAGGGCAGCGAGTGTGCCATGCACCTTTTCGTCTACGGGAACGTAGATTTCAGTAGAAGCGGCCCAAATTACAACAATGCGGTCGCAGTGGTTGTCGGCCTTGAAGCGGCGGATGTCTTCACGCAAGGCTTCCACCATGTCCCAACGCGTAGCACAATCTTTTACGTTGTCACCGTCAAGGCGCTTAGCGTAATTGTGGTCGAAAGCGGCCTTCATCGGTACGATGGCTTTCAATTCATCACGTACGGGCTCGATGTCGCGGTCGCGCAACACTTCTGCGTTCAATGCACTCTCGTAAGCGTTAGCAGGATAAACGTCCCAAGCACCAAACACGATGTCATTGAGGGAAGTAAGGGGAACGATTTCTCCATAGTGTAAGTACTTCTTGTCCTTACCGCGTCCTACGCGAATTTTATCATACTGAGTCATTGAGCCAACGGGCTTGGCAAGGCCTTTGCGTGTCATGAGCACACCAGTCATAAAGGTGGTAGTTACCGCACCCAGACCAACGCACATCACGCCTAATTTACCTTTTGCAGGTTCCATGTTTTATTTTTTAAAGGTTGTTATTTAAAGGATTTGCATCGTTGCGACGAATGCTAATTAAGGTAGGAAAGAGAGGATTGAGCATTCGACCTTTAGCAACCATGCGTTTCTAAAACTGCAAAAATGCGAAAAGTTTTTTATCGTTACAAATTTGTTTACGCTTTTTTGTTCAATATCTGAAATTTCGAAAAACATTAAGGCTAAATAGAACACTAATTAAAGACGAATACATAGAATTTAGATAAACTGGGGCCTCTCCCCCTAACCCCCTCCCCCACAGGGGAGGCGGGAATAAGTTACTCTTACTTCTTGAGTTTCCTCAGGGTTCTCAATTAGAAACGCAGCGAGTAAAGGTTACTTATTCCCCCTCCCCTGTGGGGGAGGGGGTTAGGGGGAGAGGCCCCATCAAAATTCTTTTACAAGTGTCATAAAGTTCGATAAAAATGTTTACTTTTGTAATTACTTTTATTCAATTACAAACAAAAACACAATACGGCATGCTTACACTCGACTTAATATACAAAGCCTCTACGGTGTTGAAAGATGTAGTGCGTCGCACGCAACTCATTCCAACGCAGAAGATTAATCCTAAGGCAAACGTATTTCTGAAACCCGAAAACCTGCAAGTAACCGGTTCGTTTAAAGTACGCGGTGCAGGATTTAAGATATCACAACTCAGTGAAGAAGAAAAGGAACACGGCGTCATAGCCTGTTCTGCTGGCAACCACGCCCAAGGCGTAGCTTTAGCCGCACGCCGTTATGGCATACCCGCCCTTATCTGTATGCCCTCAGGAGCACCTATCTCGAAAGTGGAAGCCACACGCGAAATGGGAGCTGACGTTTGCCTCGTGCCAGGTGTATACGACGATGCTTACGCCCGTGCCATGCAACTCAACGAAGAGAAACACATGACCTTTATCCACCCCTTCGACGACGAGCTGGTGATCGCGGGACAAGGCACAGTGGGCATGGAGATACTAAACGAAAATCCTGACATCGACGTTATCTTTGTGCCCATTGGCGGTGGCGGTTTGGCCAGTGGTGTGGCTTATGCCGTAAAGGCGCTCAAGCCCTCTGTACGGGTAGTGGGTGTACAGGCCGAAGGAGCACCCAGCATGCTGAACAGTGTTGACCATAATCAAATTGAGACACTCACCAATGTGTTAACCATTGCCGACGGCATTGCTGTAAAAGAGCCTGGTGTCCACACCTTCGAGATTGTACAACAATACGTCGACGACATCGTGAGCGTGACGGAGGACGAGATATGTGCCGCCATACTCGCTTTGATTGAGCAACACAAACTCATTGCCGAAGGAGCTGGAGCTGTAAGTGTGGCAGCAGCCATGTTCAACAAAGTTGACATTGCAGGCAAGAATGTATGTTGTATTGTCAGCGGTGGCAACATCGATGTGACGATACTGAGCCGTGTCATCAATCGTGGTTTGATGAAGGGCGGCCGCACTACAGAGATGCTCATCGAAATGGCCGACCGTCCGGGGTCGCTTCTTGGCCTCTGCCAAGCTATCTGCAAATTGGGCGGCAACATTATCTCTATTCACCACGAGCGTAATGGCGAAAGTCCTGACGTTAATTCGTGCAACCTTCGCATGGTGCTCGAAACGCGCGACCAAAAGCACATTGACGAACTGCATCAAGCAATCGAAGCTGCAGGTTATTCTATCTTAGATAGCAAGTAATTGAGGTTTTAAGTTTGGAGGTTATGAGGTTATAAAGTTACATTATGTTGATAATCAATTAAACTAACTTTATAACCTTATAACCTTAAAACTTAAAACATTCTATTTTTTGCCCTCAAAAGAGTGAGTTTTAAAAAACATAGCCAATAATGTTAGCATATCTTATATCGGCCTATACTGACCCCGACCACTTAGAGCGCTTGATAGCAGCACTCGATCATGAGGCCGACTTCTATGTACACGTTGATGCCAATGTAGACGATGCGCCCTTTCGACGTTTGTTGTCTAAGAAGGTACACTTTGTACCACGTCACCACGTAAGTTGGGGCGGTTGGGAACAGGTGGCCTATCAATATGAACTAATTAAAGCCGTCATCAATAGCGGTCGCGACTATACGCACTTGGTTTGTTTGAGTGCACAAGACTACCCCGTGTGGAGCAACCACCGCATTCATACTTTCTTTATCGAACATCAAGATACCGAATTTATTGGTGGCTACAACCTTAGCCATACGGATAATCAGGACCAACTTCGCAAGATAACCCACTATCACCCCTTTCGCGACCTTCCCCTGCGCAACCGCTGGTTGAAAAATAAGTTGGTAGTGGCCTCGCGCACATTACTTTCTGTCTGTGGATTACGTCGCCGTCCGCAGGTATTGATGAATGGCGTAAGACGCGACGTCTACTTCGGTTCTGACTATTGGGCCATTACGCTCGACTGTGCACGTTATGTCAAGAAAGTATTAGATACCAACCCCGCCTTGGTACGCTACTTCCGTACTACCTTCGTGCCGAGCGAGATGTGTATCCAAACGATTGTATACAACTCTTCCTTTGGAACGCGAGCCCAGCTTTACAAGGGCAGTTTCCCCGGCCTCGTTCGGCTCACTCCCCTACACTACCTCTATTATAAGGGGAGCGTAAAGGCACTGACGATGGACGATTGGAAGGTGATACAAGAGAGCGGCAAGATGTTTTGTCGCAAGGTCGTTTCGAACGTGTCAGACTCGTTAATGGCCGCAATTGACGCTGAACGTTCATTAACGAAAAAGATTAATGAAAAAGATTAACGAAAAAGATTAATGAATCGATTAATGAATCGATTAATGAAAAAGATTAATGATAGATTAATGATAGATTAATGATACATTAATGTTTAAAACTAAGCGCGAAGCGCGTAACGTAAAGTTTTTTTGCGCTACGCGCTTTTGTTAACATTAATGTTTCATTAATCTATCATTAATCTTTCCATTAATCTTT
>JBNMKQ010000124.1:0-7915 GCA_050874425.1 Alloprevotella sp. | reverse complement strand
TGGCAATGCCGACGCGAGGACGCGTCGCCCCCAGGCTAGCTTGCGTTTGCAACATTTTGCTGGCGCGTGCTAGAATTATCGTGCAAGGCGAATGCAATCGAGCTCGCTCGAATTGCTGAGCCGCAGCCGATAATGTCAAATAATTATCGTGCAAGGCGAATGCAATCGAGCTCGCTCGAATTGCTGAGCCGCAGCCGATAATGTCAAAGAAAAGCACGCGTTACGTAGGGGCCGACAAATTGCAGTTTACCCACACGATTCGTTATAGACCCATTATTATTTCGTGTAGTTATTATACCTTTGCAGCAGAGAATAGTTGTTTGATAGCAAACGTATGCATATTGCAGAAATTGGAACTGTTACAAATCATTACCTCTACTGAGGGAAAAGGCTCATAAATAGCTCATTTTAAGCTATTCTACAGATTTTAGCATGATTTTTTAAAAAAAACGCGGAAAAAATTTGCAGGTAACGAAATAATCACTACCTTTGCACTCGCAAAACGGAACAAGACAGCCGTCAAGCACAAAAGTTTGCCTCTTTAGCTCAGTTGGCCAGAGCACGTGATTTGTAATCTCGGGGTCGTTGGTTCGAATCCGACAAGAGGCTCACTTCAAAGGTTATTCAACACTAAGTGTTGAGTAACCTTTTTTTATTTTTGGATCTATAACGAATTGTGTGGGTAAACTGCAATTGGGCCTCACCCCCTAACCCCCTCCCCCACAGGGGAGGGGGTTAGGGGGGAGAGGCCGCATCAAATTGCTGTTTACCCTCCCTCCACCTGCATATTTGTAACAATATCTTAAAATCGCCCCTTTATAACTCATTAAAATGAATAACGAGTTGTACAATACGAAATATTACTTTACCTTTGTTCGCACAAATTATTACGCTATTTATAATAAAAATCCATGACCATTGCCATAATAAACGCTATGCACAAAGAGCACGAACAGCTCGTTGCGCTGCTTAATAATGTACATACCACTCAAGATGCCCACTTCACTTTCGTTGAAGGAACACTCAATGACCACCATTTGGTGCTAATGGAAAGCGGCATTGGCAAGGTGAATGCAGCCATTGGTGCAGTAGAGTTAATTAACCGATTCAAACCCGATGCGCTTATCAACACGGGGGTTGCTGGCGGCATTGACACTTGCCTCAACGTAATGGACGTAGTAGCAGGCCAGCGCGTAGCTTATCACGACGTTGACTGCGGGCCAGAATCTGCTTTAGGGCAAGTACAAGGTCTACCCCTCTATTATGAAGCAGACAAGGCACTATTTAATGCTGCCATGACGGTGCCCCCCCCCGAAGGCACAAAACTGCATGGTGGCCTTATTTGCAGTGGCGATCAATTCATCACCGACCACACACAATTACAAACTATCAAGAGCCGTTTTACCGATGGATTAGCCGTCGACATGGAGAGTGGAGCCTTGGCACAAGTGTGCTATATATATAAAGTGCCATTTTTGAGTTTTCGCATCATAAGCGATACACCGGGTGCCGACAATCACTTTGACCAATACCAAAACTTTTGGGAGACCATGGCCGACCGTTCCTTTGGTGTAACAAAGGCATTGTTAGAGGCTATTTGCGCATAATTTTTTCTAGGGGTGTTCTAAAAATTCTGGCGCGTTGATTTGTGCCCTATCGGAAGTGTATTTGGGAAAGCAAACGAAGGAGCATAGCGGGCTATGTGACTGAGTTTGCTTTCAGAAAGACACTTTCGAGAGGGTGCAAATCAACCGACAGAATTAGAACATTCTAAAAACAGAATTTTTAGAACACCCCTCTACTTCTTAACTCAAAAAGAAACAGCATGGAAAAGATACCAAGTTTTACCATAGATCATACGCGATTAAATCGTGGCATATATGTGAGCCGAAAGGATTTTGTTGCAAACGAAGTGATTACCACCTTCGACGTGCGCATGAAGTTGCCCAATCGCGAACCCGCCTTACATCAAGGGGCTATTCACACCATTGAGCATCTTGCAGCTACCTTCTTGCGCAATCACCCCGTGTGGAAAGACCGCATCGTATATTGGGGGCCAATGGGGTGTCTTACGGGCAATTACCTAATCGTTAAAGGCGACCTCACGAGCCGTGACATTCTTCCCCTCATGCAAGAGACATTTCAGTTTATTGCCAACTATGAGGGCGAAATACCCGGTGCTACCGAACGCGACTGTGGCAACTACATTTTACAAGACTTAGCCATGGCTCGCTACGAAGCTAAGAAGTATTTAGACGATACACTTAACTGCGCTACTGACGATAACCTTATTTATCCAGCATAACTCTTCAGTTGACAGGTTAACGAGTTAACAGATAAGTTTGTCCTTCACGTCGACTAATCACCCCGTCAACTCGCCCCTTCCTCAATAGAAATAAATTCAACCCTATAAATATTATGAAAAAAATCTCCATCATGCTTTCGGCGCTTTGCCTTGCAGCGGGATTGCCCACTGCCATTCAGGCACAGACGACTGAATTCACTTTGGACAACACAGTGCTCGACAATCCTGAGAACGAGCCTCGTCCCGTTTTTCCCGTTCCTACCGCTCGTCAGTTGAAGTGGAACCAAACCGAATTTTATGCCTTCTTCCACTATGGCATGAACACCTACACCAACCAAGAGTGGGGTGACGGTAGCGAAAGTCCCAACACATTCGCACCTACCGCCGTGCCCAATCCACGTCAATGGCTTGAGGCTGTTAAGGCGGGTGGCATGAAGGGCGGTATCGCCGTTGTGAAGCACCACGACGGTTTCTGCCTTTGGCCTACTAAGACTACGGAACACAACGTTAGCAAGAGTAGCAATGCCAACGCACAGAAGACTAACATACCTAAGGACTTTGCCGAAGCTGCCAAAGCCTTGAATATGAAGTATGGTTTTTATATCTCACCTTGGGACCGCAATAGTGCTTATTGGGGTGAACAAAAGGATGGTAAATATACCGACAACTATGCCAAGAAAGTTTTCTTCGCTCAATGTGCAGAAATGACCGAATATGGTGCCGACCAATTCGAAATGTGGTTTGACGGTGCCACAGGCAACTACGGATATTATGGTGGCGCTAAGACCAATCGCAATATCGACAATGCACAACGCTACTACGACATTCCCAACCTTCGTGACTCTATTCACAATGCATGTCCCAACATCATTCTATGGGGCACAGGTGGTGAAGCACGCTGGATTGGTAACGAAGCTGGTTGGGCTGGCGAGACTTGCTGGTCTATGGGCGACAGTGAAACAGGTAACGAAACAGCTTGGAAGTGGTTCCCGGGCGAGAGCGATGCCAAGGCTACTACAGGCGGTTGGTTCTACCACGACGGCGAGAGTTGCAAGTCTGCCGACGAGATGTTTAAAATCTATCTCGAAACGGTAGGACGTAACGCTACGCTAATCCTCAACTTTCCCCCCAACAAGGCTGGTGTTTTGCCCGATGCTGACGTAACGAATTTGAAGAATTTAGGTGATATGCTCACCAAGCGTCTGGGCACCGACCTCGCTGCACAACAAGGCGTTACTATCGAAGCCTCAACCACTCGTAGCAATGGTGCAACACGCACTTACGATGCCACCAACATGATCGACGGCAACATCGATACGTATTGGGCTGCTCCCGACGGCACGACAAGTGCTACAATCACTGTTACACTGCCCGAAACGAAGACTATCTATTATGTAGCCTTACAAGAGTACATTCAGTTGGGACAGCGTATCAAGGGCTTCACCATCGAGACGAGTACCGACGGCACAAATTGGACCAAGAAGGGCGGTAGCATCGCTACGACGACAGTGGGCTACAAGCGCATTATTCCACTCAATGGTAGCACCTCTAACAGCTACACCAATGGCACACAGGCTAAGTACGTGCGCGTAACAATCAAAGACAGCCGCGCTTGTCCTACCTTGCACACATTGTCAATCTTCTAAACCGAACTTGCTAATCTCTGAATATATACACAATGAAAGTAAAACACTATATAGCTCTTGCGGCACTCACACTGCCCTTGGCAGCTAATGCGCAGAGCAATGTTATCGACTTTGAATCGCAAACGGGCTACAAGTCTGTTGGCGTATTCGACACTTGGGAGAACTCTCCCTTCCGCACAGGAAAGCTCAATGGCAATGTTAAGGTGGTAAGCAACCCCAACAAGGCCGACGACGGAAATATTGGTCAAATCAACCCTTCCGAAAAGGTGCTGGCTTTTCAACGCTCACGCTTCGGCAGTAATACCTTTGGTGTGCGCGTAGATTTGACCGAGCCTATCGCATTGTCACAAACGGCTAAATACGTACACGTCATGATGCTTAAGCCCCAAGAGGGCCGCGTTATGTGCTTTGCACTGGGTAGCCGTGCTGACCGTCCTTGGCAGTCGAAAGAGGTGGTACAAGTGGAAGCTTCATGTATGAGCACCGTCAAAACTGACGGTAAATGGTATGATGCTGTTTTTGCTCTTACAGGTGCTGACGGTGTCAACGTTCATAGCCTTGTATTTGCCCCTGAAGTAGAGTCGCAGCACAATGCAACGAGCGACTATGCCGTTTACATTGACAACATTCAAGTAGACAATAGTTCAACTTCTCGCACCCTTTATGGCTGCTACCCCGTCAACTACGAAAAGACACAAAAATTAAATCGCAGTGACCGCTATGCCACAGGCATTATGCTTAAGAGCGCTGACGGTGATCAATCTTTAAGTGTAAGCCAACAATCTGACAAGTTGCTTTTCCAAGACCTGCTTGCTAAGTCGTTCAAAGCCAAGGCTGGCGAGAAGGTAAGCGTCAACACGGGCTATGTGGGCACATGGATGAGTGCTTACGTATATCTTGACCGCGACAACAACAGCAAGTTCAACTTCGACATCAACGACGACGGCACACCTGCTGAGAATAGCGACCTAATGAGCTACTCTCACTACAAAGGCAAGAATAGTGCTGGTGCAGCGCTGCAAAATGGTAACACACGTTCCCTACCCGACTTTACCATTCCATCAGACTTAAAGCCTGGCTTCTATCGCTTGCGCTACAAGATTGACTGGGACGAAATTGACCCTGCTGGCAATACGACCGAATCAAACAACATTATTAAAAATGGAGGTGCCATCATTGACACTCGTTTGAACATTCATGGCGACGAGGTGACTATCTCACGTGGTCAGAGTGCTTCGGGTACGAATGGCGAAATGAAAAAGACTGACGGCACAGACTTTAGCCCCCACAGCATTCCGTTCGGCAAAGACTATACGGTTAAGTTCGTACCCTCACCTGGCTTTAAGTTAGGCAACATCACTATTCGCCATGGTTATAACCTTGACAAAGACTCATTGGTTAACGAAACGCCACAATATACCGATGTTGTTATTCCTGCTTATATGGCAAAGGATAATACCTATACCATTCCTGCTGAATACATTGACGGTGACGTGCGCATCACGCCTAACTTTATCTCAACCGAATCGGGTGACACAGAAGATAAGTACGCACTTAACTTCCCCAAGGACTTAGCCAACCCCCGCAACGATCGTGCCCTCAATAGCGTAGCCTTTAGCACCGAGAGCAATGCTAACAAGCAGAAGATTACGATTGCCGACCCCAGCACAATTTATCAAGACTACACCTCACGCAAAATTTACGTGAAGAGTGGCGAAGCCATTACTACCGACATTTCATACAAGGCACAGTACGCTCCCTACATGCACGCTTACCTTTATGTCGACCTCAACGGCGACGGTACTTTCAACACCGATGTTAACGCCGATGGCACACCTGCCACCTCTGGCGAAATGCTTTCTTACACCTATGCTAACGGCAAGAACAGCAAGGGACAGAACGTTGGGTATGACGATGCCAGTGCCGACCAGTGGGGATCTACTAATTCTATTCCCCAATTTTCACTGCCTGCAGGACTTCCCAATGGTAAGTACCGCGCACGCCTAAAGATTGACTGGGATAGTACCGACCCCAAGGGACGCTATGGCGATACGGCCAATGGCAACTTGATTGATGCCAACGGAGGTTCTGTGCTCGACTTCGAATTTGAGGTAGTAGACGAAATCCCTACCTTCAAACTTGATGTAAACACAACAAATGGCTCTATCGTGGGTGCTAACAACATGGGACTACCCGAAACAGTTACGCCAGAGAGCCCACTCACCATCATGGCTTATGGTTTGGACGATAACTACGTAACGAATGAAATCACCGTACGCCATGGCGAAAACCTTGACGGCGAGCAAGTTGTTGACGGTGAAACCATGTGGCAAGAAACGACCATCGAACTCACCAACGGAACAGCCACCATTCCTGGTGAATTGATTGATGGTGATGTGCGCCTTACTGCAAACTTCGTCGACATGGGTTCGGAATACAAATTGGCCTTTGGCGATGAGTTCAATACTGCCGATAATACGCAACCCAATAGCAAATATTGGAGCCGCTCTGGCTGGGCACACCCCACTTGGAAGCGTTATACCGCTCAAACTACCGAGGGCCAATTGCAAACGGGTTGGATTGAAGATGGTAAACTCGTCCTCCGCTGCGTGAAGAACAACTTCAACGCTGAAGTGGACGGCAATGGCAACAAGCTCGAAATGATTAGTGGTGCTGTCGAAACTGCCAATAAGGTGACTTTCACCTATGGTAAGGTAGAGGGACGTCTGAAAACGACTGCTCACTCGGGCAACTTCCCTGCCTTCTGGATGATGCCTAATACCGACACTTACGGTGGTTGGCCTTCAAGTGGCGAAATTGACATTTTCGAACAAATCGACAACGAAAACACAAGTTATCACACCATTCACACGCATTGGGCCAATGGTGCAGGTGATGGCGGGTTAGGACACACTTCACCTGCTAAGGGCGGCACTTCAGCCACTACTACTGGCGAATACCACGTTTACGGCATGGAGTGGACCGAAAACTTGCTCAAGTGGTACGTTGACGGCAAACAAGTGTTCTCATACGCCAAGTCTTCCGACCAAAACGCGCTCAACAATCTTCAGTGGCCATTCGATAAGCCCTTCTACCTCATTCTCAACCAGAGCGTTGGTAATGGCTCATGGGCTGCTAACCGCGACTTGAACTTCACCTATGAGACTAAGTTTGACTGGGTACGCGTTTATCAGAAGGCTGACGGCGACCTAATCACTGGCATCACCACAGCGAAAGAAGCTACCCTCGACTACTACGTCACGCCAGGTCAAATTCGCTTGGTTGCTCCTTACGCTACGAAGGTTACAATTGTCGACCTACAAGGCCGCACCCTCTTTGCACAGGCTGTTCAAGGCAACAAGAACGTTCACGTGCCTAGCGGTGTTTACCTCGTTAATAACAACAAGGTGATTGTGCCTTAAACACTGTAAGCAATAGGGGTGTTCTAAAAATTCTGGCGCGTTGATTTGTGCCCTATCGGAAGTGTATTTTTGAAAGCAAACGAAGGAGCATAGCGGGCTATGTGACTGAGTTTGCTTTCAAACATGGTGCAAGGCGAACGCGATCAAGCGTTAGCTTGAATTGCTGAGCAGCAGCCCATGTTCTCAGAGAAAAAAGACACTTTCGAGAGGGTGCAAATCAACCGACAGGATTAGAACATTCTAAAAACAGAATTTTTAGAACACCCCTTAACACATTTATGAATGTAAGATGACTTGTAAGGCAAACGGTCAAAGTTTGATGAAAATGTAAAATGTTACGGACATCATTTGTATTCTCCGTAACTTTTAACATGAAACATTCTTATATTCTTAACAAGTAGTTGAAGTCGTCTGAACTTTTATGAAATTCAAGATTTGCCTTTATTTTTGAGACGTTTTTGGACCTTGAAGAGGGAGTGTAGCGAGCTACACGACCGATGAAAGGTCAAAAAACGGCCAAAAAGAAAGGTGAAGATTGAATT
>JBNMKQ010000123.1:0-7921 GCA_050874425.1 Alloprevotella sp. | reverse complement strand
TAAGTAAGAAGTAATAAGTAAGAAGTAATAAGTAAGAAGTAATAAGTAAGAAGTAATAAGTAAGAAGTAATAAGTAAGAAGTAATAAGTAAGAAGTAATAAGTAAGAAGTAATAAGTAATACATGGTTGTGCCCACTCTCAATAAGTGGGGCAGGTCTGTATTACTTATTACTTCTTACTTATTACTTCTTACTTATTACTTCTTACTTATTACTTTTTACTTCTTACTTCGTCGCCCAATTCACCAAATAAACGCGTTCTGTAGTGCGTGTGAAGGCTGTATAGAGCCAACGTAAGTAAGCATTGCCTGTGGTGCCTTCGGGGATAAAACCTTGGTCAACGTAAACGCGTGCCCACTGGCCGCCTTGTGCTTTATGGCAGGTAACTGCGTAGGCATATTTGATTTGCAATGCATTGTAATAAGGGTCTTGACGCAGCGCCTTCATGCGATCCTTCTTGAGGGGAATATGTTGATAGTCTTCTAACACGCGTTCGTAGAGCTGATTGCTCTCCTCTCGTGTCAGTGAGGGAGACTCCGATTGTAGGGTACTCAGCAGTACTCGACAGTCGAGTTCAAAGTCGTTGTAATCGGCAAAGCGCAAGGTAGCGTCGGCAAATCGAAATCCATACTGCTCGTGTACGTTGCGTATGCGTACGACTTCAGCAGTGTCGCCATTGGCAATAAAGTCAAAGGGCATGCTTTCGTCTTTTCCTAAGGACTTCGCACATTCTGCCGTCCAGAAGTAGTTGTTCTTCACCGCCATAATCAAGTCGCTTCGTGTCAGTTCCTCTTCGCGATCAAATATGCGTGAACGTATACCATTGTTGTAAATGTTGGCACGTTTGTTTGACCGCGTAACCACAATGACATTGTCCGCTCCGAAACTTTGGTAATCGCTTACCAAACTCTCAATTAATTCATTGCCTGGTAGGGCGCGTACTTCTCCCTTGGGGTCGGTATGGAGAGGCGGTATACCCTCAAATCCATCGTTCAGTAGATTGCGCAATAAGGTAGCTCCCGAAAGGACATCGCTCTCACTACTTTGGCGTACCACTTCGGTTAAATCGGCACTTCCGACCAAAAGACCGTAACGTTGCAGCACGTCATTACGCAGAGCGGGGCTATCTTCTTCGCCCACAGGGGGCAACTGTGCTGTATCGCCCACCATGAGGAGGCGACAACCTTCACCAGCGTAAACGTAGCGTATCAGGTCGTCCATTAATTCGCCTGTGCCAAAGAGGGAGTCGCCCATGCTGCCCACGCCACTGCTTATCATAGAGGCTTCGTCGACGACAAAGAGGGCATGACGCAATTTGTTAAAGCCTAACGAAAAGCGTGTCCCTTCGCCTTGAAAAGCTTGTTGTCGGTAGATGACGCGATGAATCGTGTAGGCTGGCACTCCAGCATGATGGGAGAATACCTTTGCTGCACGTCCAGTGGGAGCCAATAGCACCACTTCTCGCTTGAGCATACGCATCACCTTTACCAGGGCACCTACCAATGATGTTTTACCCGTACCTGCATAGCCTCGCAAGATGCAGGCTGCATTGGCTTGCGGCGTGGTGACAAAGTGGGCCAGCAGCGTTGCAGCGCGCTCCTGAGTGGGCGTAAACGGATAGCCAAACGTTTGGGCGATAAGGTCGAATATTTCGTCGTTGAGCATTTTTCTCTTACTTGGGTCAACTCGTCAACTTGTCAACTCGTCAAAAAAAATCAATGAACTTTAGCTGCATACGCAGCAATCACAATAAAGCAAACTAAGGGCACACTAAAGGCCAAAGCCATAGAAACGTTGTCGGCTATTAATCCCATTAGTACTGGAGCAATTGCTCCACCTACAATGCTCATAATCAAGAAGGAGGAGGCTAATTTGGTATGTGCACCCACTCCGTGCAGCGAAAGGGCAAAGATCGTGGGGAACATAATGCTTTCACACAGATAGCACACCAAGAAGGCGATAATCCCCAAGGCTCCAGCTCCTGTTAGCAGTACGGCCATAGCCAGTGCAGCACCAATGGCACAATAGAGCAATACGCGCTCTGCTGCAATGCGCGACATGAGCCAACTTCCGCCCATACGGCCTAACATAAATAAGCCCATACCCCCAAAACCTAATAAGAGGGAGGCATTGACATTGCTTATGCTTGCATTTTCGGTGACATAGTTGATGAAAAAGCTATTTATGCCCGTCTGTGCAGCTACGTACATAAATAAAGCAAAGAGGCCAAATACGAAGTTGCGATGTTGCCACAAAGAGGTTTGGCTCTTAGAGGTGTCAGCAGAAGCGTCGACCGTTTCAGCTACTTCAGGTAATTTGACGCGTACGAAGATAAGGGCCACGCACAACACGACAATGCCTATCACCGCATAGGGAATAGCGATGCTGCTCTGGTTACTGCCTGCTGCAAAGGCAAATTGTCCGCCTACCAATGGACCTACAATCCAACCCAAACCATTGAACGATTGTGAAAGGTTGATGCGTCGCGCTGCTCCTTCTTCATTGCCCAACACGGTGACATAAGGATTGGCAGCCGTCTCTAAACAAGTAAGTCCGCAGCCAATGATGAATAGTGAAAAGAGAAAGAATGGAAATGAGAGCAGCTGTCCACCGGGTATAAAGAGCAAGGCACCTACTCCGTAGAGCAGTAGTCCTGCGATTACTCCCATGCGATAGCCAAATCGCTTGATAACTTGTCCAGCGGGCAAAGCCATTAAGAAGTAACCGCCGTATACGACAGCTTGTACTAAGGCCGACTCCGTCTTGCCGATGTGCATCGTCTCTTGAAAGTGCTTATTCAGCACATCGAGTATGCTATGGGCAAATCCCCATAAGAAGAATAGGGTAGTAACCAAGACAAACGGCCAAAAGTAGTCATTACCGTCAGTCGTTCGAAAGAGTGAATGCTTTTGTTTTTGCATAAAGGTCATGATTTTTGTTAGCTCTCTATTTCACCACTGTAGCCTTAATGATGCGAATGTCGTCAAAGGGACGATTGTTTTCATCGCGACTAGCCCATTGAATGAGGTCAGTCACGTCAAATCCTTCAACCACTTCGCCAAATATCGTGTACTGCCCGTCAAGATGGGGAGCACCACCAAACGTGCGGTACACCTCTTTTATCTTGGGAGTTAACTTTATGGTGTTGTGTGTGGTAGAGTCAAGGCGTTCTTGCATGACATCAAGGCCGTCGTCGGTAAAGATGCTTCCAGTCACGATATAGAATTGAGAATAAGATGAGGCCCGTTGGGGATTCTTCTCATCTCCCTCGCGTGCTGCGGCTAAGGCACCGCGACGATGAAAGTGGGTGGGAAAATGTATTTCGGCCGGTAAGGTATATGGTTCGGGAGAACCGCCGAGTAATTCCCCCTCTTTGGCATGGCGGCTGGCAGAGTCGCCAGCTTGAATCATGAAGTCAGGTATGACCCGGTGAAAGAGCAATCCATCGTAGAAGCCCTGACGTACCAATTTGAGGAAGTTGTCGCGGTGAATAGGCGTATCGTTGTATAATTTAACGCGAATGTTGCCTTTAGAGGTCTCGAGAAGCACTTCATGTTCAATGCTATCGGTCGTCAGCGTTTGTGCGCCAACGTTTAATGTCAATAGGCTTATAAGGAATAGAACGAAGAGGTGTTTGATGTGTATCATATATGGGTAGGTGTTTAAATGGCTTTTATTATGCCGTCCTTCTGTTCAAGAAGTTGCTCTTGGCAGAGTTGTTGGAGGGCCTTTGTCAGAATGACTTTATCAAAGCCCGATTGGGTAAAGTCGGTGATGGGGTGAGGGCGGTTGTCAGCTAAGAATCGGATGATATACTTTTTGGCCTCGTCTACTTTTTGAACTTCAGAGAGTTGGTTGACATAACTTTCACGCCCTATGCAAACATCGCAGTAGCCACAGTCGGGGCCGTCGTCGTCAAAGTAGTGAAGTAGGTAACGGCTGCGACAGGTCGTTTGGTCGTTGATATAGCCAACCATCGCTTCGATGCGCTTTCGGTACAATTCCATTTGATCCTCGTAGATAGACCGTGGAATGACCACATAGTCGTTGTCAACACGCCGTTGGGTGTAAGTAATTTGCGGCATATTGGTGTGAGGCACGTAATTGATAACGCGTAATTTGGATAGGTGGCATAACATCTCGTATACTTCGTCTTGTGTGCGTCCGCAAGCTTGTGCCAAGCGATCTTCCTCAATCTCCATATAGTCAGCGAAGAAACCGCCAATGGTACGCATGGCCACGTTGAGCAGTTGTTCCTCTTCTGCCGTCATAAAGTGAATGTCATACAGTTCCTCACGCGTTACCAAGAAGATCATGCGCGATGAGTGATTGTCTTCAATGCTAAAGTGAATGTAGCCTGCTTGCGTCAAAAGGTTTAAAGCACTCACCAATTGTGTGGGGAAGTGACGAAAGATGTGGCAGAACTTGCTGATGTCGAAGTTGAAGGTGCGCCCTTCCCCCTCGCCTTCGCCTACTTGTAAGAAGGAAGCTATCTCTAAGTAGACGCGTCGAATGTAGTCACGTTCAGGAAATCCTTGTGTGATGTGATTGCGGAGTCGCGTGTCGTCTCCACGCGTTGTTAATAGCACGGCATAGGACGTTTGTCCGTCGCGTCCACCGCGTCCAGCCTCTTGGAAGTAAGCCTCCACGGAGTCGGGCACGTCCATGTGTACTACTAAACGTACATCAGGCTTGTCAATTCCCATACCGAAGGCATTGGTGGCCACCATGACGCGTACGCGGTCGTCTTGCCATGCGTGCTGGCGTGTGTCCTTCTCAAGGTTGGTGAGTCCTGCGTGGTAGTAGAGGGCTGTGATGCCATTCTGATTTAGGAAGTCGGCTATTTCTTTCGTGCCTATGCGTGAACGGGTGTAGACAATAGCTGTGCCTTCAACGCAATTGAGTATGTGTAAAAGTTCGTTGGTCTTCTTGTCGACGTAGCGTACGATGTAGTGTAGGTTGGGGCGAGCAAAGCTCATGCGAAACACTTGTGAACCTTCGCGAAAACTCAAGTGTTGGCAGATGTCGTCTACTACCATGCGTGTGGCCGTAGCCGTTAAGGCTAATACGGGAGCTTCGGGGAGTAACTTGCGAACTTCGGCAATGCGTAGGTATTGCGGACGGAAGTCATAGCCCCATTGAGAGATGCAGTGTGCCTCGTCGACGGTGATGAGGCATACTTTCATGCGTTGCACCTTATTCATGAAGATAGCGGTAGACAGTCGCTCGGGCGAAACGTATAAGAACTTATAGGCTCCAAAGATAGCGTTGTCAAGGTGTTTGATTATCTCCGTACGCGATTGTCCTGAATAAATGGCAGCTGCCGTAATGCCGTGGCGGCGTAGGTTGGCCACTTGGTCCTTCATCAGTGCGATGAGTGGCGTTACAACAAGACACAATCCGTCCATAGCAAGTGTTGGCACCTGAAAGGTGATGCTCTTGCCACCGCCTGTGGGCATGAGTCCTAACGTGTCGCGCCCAGCCATTATATTGTCAATGATTTGACGCTGAATGCCGCGAAAGTCGGGATACCCCCAGTATTGTTGCAGTAGGTGCTTTAAAATGTCTTGTTGCATGTAGCCTTTATAGTTGAGTTTTTAGTTTGGAGGTTATAGTTGAGTTTTTAGTTTGGAGGTTATGAGGTTATAAAGTTACATTTCGTCAATGAACAACTATGTAGTGCTCATAAACAAACTTTATAACCTTATAACCTTAAAACTAAAAACCGAATTATAACCTTAAAACTAAAAACTGAATTATAGCCTTAAAACTAAAAACTGAATTATAACTTTAAAACTAAAAACTGACCATTTTAGTCCCCTATTCATTACAAGGCCTAATATCGTCAATCTGCAGTTGTACTTCGCCACGCTTGTGCGTGTTTTCTTCGATTGTGTAACAGATGTCGAAGGCGCGTTTCGTCTTAATGTAGCGAGCCTGCGAACTTTGGCCAAAGGCTATGCCATTCATTACATTGTTGCTCTTATTGTCAACCAATTCAAGCTTAATATGTTCCTGACCGCGTCCGACGACCTTGCTTGTTCCGTAGTCGTAGACGCGCTTGGTACAGAATATAGGCTTTAAATTGCTTGGGCCAAAGGGGGCAAACTTGCGCAATTGTTGGTAGAAGCGAAAGGTTATATCCTTAAAGTCTAAGATAGCATCAATGTCAAGACTGGCTTCTGTCTGTTCGTCTAAGATGTGGTCGGTCACGTATTGTTCGAAACGTTGTGTAAACTCGTCAATGTGTTCAACAGGCAATGTAAGTCCAGCAGCATAAGTGTGTCCACCAAAGTTTTCGAGTAAGTCTTCACAACTTTGTACTGCCTTATACACGTCAAATCCCGACACCGAGCGTGCCGAACCCGTAGCCATGCCGTCAGATAGCGTAAGTACAACGGCGGGACGATAATATTGTTCAGTAAGGCGAGAAGCTACGATGCCAATCACTCCTTTATGCCATGCCTTGTTATAGATAACGATACTGCGGCGTTGGTCAAGACCAGGTAAGTCTTTCACCTGTTCAACGGCCTCCTCCGTCATTTGCTTGTCAAGGTCTTTGCGTGCTTCGTTATAAAGGTTGATCTTTCCAGCACGTTCGAGCGCCATTTGGTAATCTTTCTCTACCAAGAGTTCTACTGCTTCTTTACCATTTTGCATGCGTCCAGAGGCATTGATGCGTGGCCCAATCTTAAAGATGATGTCGTTCATCGTTAATTCGCGGTCAGCAAGTCCGCACACCTCGATAATAGCTTGTAAACCGATGCTGGGGTTGGCATTCAGACAGCGCAGACCATGATAGGCTAAGATGCGATTTTCGCCCATGATGGGTACGATGTCAGAGGCAATGCTCACGGCGCAAAGGTCGAGTAGGGAAGTGAGCTTGTTAAACTCAATGCCGTTGCTTGCTGCAAAGGCTTGCATAAACTTAAAGCCAACTCCACAGCCTGAAAGGTTGACGTCAGGGTAGTGATTGTCTAATCGCTTAGGATTGAGAATAGCCACGGCACAAGGTAGCACTTCGTCGGGCACGTGGTGGTCGCAAATAATGAAGTCGATGCCTAAACTTTTGGCGTAAGCAATCTCTTCAACGGCTTTAATGCCACAGTCTAACACGATAATCAGTCCTACGCCCGTTTGTGCAGCGAAGTCGATGCCCTTCTTTGAGATGCCGTAGCCCTCTTCGTAACGGTCGGGAATGTAAAAGTCGATGTTAGAGTAGAATTGTTGCAAGAATTTATATACCAAAGCCACTGCCGTACAGCCGTCCACGTCGTAGTCGCCATATACCATGATGCGCTCTTTGCGTCCCATGGCAAGGTTGAGTCGGTCGACAGCTACCTGCATGTCGTTCATCGCGAAGGGATCGTGCAGTTCAGTCAGCTGGGGGCGGAAAAAGTGTCGCGCCTGTTGTGCGGTGGTAATGCCGCGATCGAACAACAACTTGCCTAAGGCAGGGTGAATGCCCACCTCGCGTGCCAAAGCTGCCTGCGCCGCTGCTTCTGTAGGCGTGGGAGCTTTGTAGTTCCATTTGTAGTTCATGCTGATATATCATTTTTTTTATTTGCTAAGAGTTGTAAGGCAACTCTCTCACGTGTGTGGAGGAGTTACACTTGATGTAAAAGTAGAATAGTAGGGACGGCCGTAACAACGTGTGCTTCAGCCGCTATATGTTGATAGTGTATTGTGTGTAATTAAACTGTTGCGCACAATGTACCAAATTAGCAAGCTAAATTACGAACATTTTACGACATATATATAAGGTTATGGATTTTTATTTATTAAGTAGACTTAGATAAACTGCAATTTGATGCGGCCTCTCCCCCTAACCCCCTCCCCCACAGGGGAGGGGGAATAAGTAACCTTTACTTGCTGCGTTTCTAGTTGAGAACCAACAGAAAACTCAAGAAGTAAGAGTGACT
>JBNMKQ010000122.1:0-7967 GCA_050874425.1 Alloprevotella sp. | reverse complement strand
TTTCTATTCTCTTCGATAAACTGCAATTGGGCCTCTCCCCCTAACCCCCTCCCCCACAGGGGGAGGGGGGATAAGTAACTCTTACTTCTTGAGTTTTCTGTTGGTTCTCAACTAGAAACGCAGCAAGTAAAGGTTACTTATTCCCCCTCCCCTGTGGGGGAGGGGGTTAGGGGGAGAGGCCCCATCAAATTGCAGTTTACCCACACGAATCAGCATAGCCCCATTTTACAATGGGAAAGAGATGCCTAATGAAACATTACTATTCGCACGGTTCAAAGGAATGCCCTGCTTGCTCAACTTGCCAAAGAAGCGGTCGGTGCCAAGCGTGATGTTGAAGTGCTTAGCGTGGAGACTACCTACCATACCGCCTTGAACGCCTGTGCTGGTGAAGCCCATGCTGACAGCAAACTCAAACCACTTTACGGGAGTGATGTTAGCTGAGAAGCGACCTTGGTGATAGCTGTGGCGACCAGCCATGCGGCTTTGGTAGAGGAAGCCGAAGCGAAGGTTGCGATAAACGGGTAAGGTATATTCTGCACCTAAGCTGAGTGTGGCAGCCAACGCACGACTAGTTGACTTGCAACCGTCGTCGTAAACGGCAAAGGCATCGCCTAACTCATCGCCGAGGTCGGAGAACTGATCGCCTATGTCGCGACCGTCGTTGTTGACAGGGATTTCTTCTTGGTGGTTGCCCTTACCAAAACCTTCAAATTCCCACTCACCTGCTGAAGAGGCGTGCTGAGCGTCCTTCCAGTTGATGAAGCCAAGGTCAGTAAGAGCGGCACTTACGGTGAGGTCGTCCATTACCTTATAAGTAGCACCGAGGTCGAAGGCTAAACCAAAGCCTCCGAGGCCTGCCTTGAAGTCGTCTAAGCCGTCAATACGATGGCGGTCGGGATTGTCGGGGTCTACCTTATCAGAAGTGGTGAACTTTGTGCTCATCAAGGCGGCTGTAGCCTCAACGTCACCCGTTACGGCCCACTTGTCTTCTGCCATGCGGAACTTTACGTTGTTTGCCTTCACATCGGCATAGGCAAGACCGAAGAGGAACTTTACCTTACCACCCACAGTGAGTTTGTCGTTAATCTTGTGAGAGTGGCCAAGGCCGAGTTCTACGTAATTCTCAGTACGAACACCGAGATTCGATACGTCGTATTCCTCTTGATCGCCAATCGTCTTCATAAAGCCGAAGAGTGACTTAGGCAATGCGAGGTTGGTGTTAGAACGAAGGTTCATCTCTACCGAGTTGATACCGCCGAAACCCTTGAAGCCAAAACCGAAGAGTTGATACTTGAGGTTAACTGAGATACGGTTGTTATCCTTTAGTTTACCAAGGAACTCATTGGCATCAACCATGGGGTGCATAAAGGTAGTGAGATTGTTGCCATTCTCACCATAGCCTTGCCATGTGGGGTCCATTTTGTAAACGAACGTTTTCAAACCAACGTTACCCGTTGTACCTACGTTGAAGTCGCCCATAAAGAGGGGCATGCTCACGTAAGGCTTGTCGAGCAAGGCGGGGTTGATGTCATGTCGGTTGACCGACGATTGCATAAAGTAGTTGGTCGATGTCTCTTGTGCCACAGCGGGCAAAGCGAGCAGGGCGGCCATTGATAATATATGACGTAATTTCATGTTGGATTTTCTTTAGGGTTGTGAACTCTTGAGTTGACGAACTCTTGAGTTGACAAGTTGACAAGTAAACAAGTTGACAAGTAAATTTGTGTATAAAAAGGTAATTTGCTCATTAACTCGTCTACTCGTTAACTCGTCAACTCGTTAACTTGTCAACTCGTTAACTCGTCAACTTGTCAACTCGTCAACTTGTCAACTCGTTAACTTGTCAACTTGTCAACTCGTTAACTTGTCAACTTGTCAACTCGTCAACTTGTCAACTCGTCAACTCGTCAACTTGTCAACTCGTCAACTTGTCAACTCGTTAACTTGTCAACAAAAATAACCAGTTAACAATGATGTTAGTTGAAATCAGCTATTACGCCGCCCTCAACGCGTACTTTAATATCGTTCAACTTGAGGTATTGAGTTGATACCAAGTTGTGGCTACCATCGTTACCACTTGCGGCATGTACCTTGAAGTGAATGCGGTCGATCTTGCTCAAGTCGTCCTCGTGAGTCAACTTGGCCGTGAGCGTAAGTACAGAAGCCTTCTCGTTGGTGCCGTCACCAGCCTCTGCGGTAGCTTCGGTGAAGGTAATGCCCGGAATGACATTGCCATTCACGTCGCGTGCTTCGAGTCCTATAACGAGGCGAAGGGGAATGGTATTGAGCACGTTGGCTGTCACCTTGAGCGTACCGTTCGACTTCAAGTCCTTCAAGTCGTCGTGCAAACTGCTGGTTGAGTCGTTATAGACAATCTTCAGTCCACCGTTAAACTCGAAGGGAACGAATACGCTATAAGCAGCATTGGCTTCGTAGTTATGGCCTAACTCAATGGTATAGAGTTTATCTTGTACGTTTACCTTACCATTGGTGAGGTCTACCTTGATGCTCTCAGGCAACTTTTCAATCAGGCTGCTCAGGTTTGTTACCTTGGCTTGGTCTGTAGCCACGCGTTTGCCTTCGGGGTCGTAGGGGGCAGCGCCTTGGTAATAGTAAACGGTATTATTCTGCTTAGCCTCCATGCTCGTAGCGGGCAAGCTTACTGACTTATTGTCTGATGCTTTACTATAGACTGAGGTAAGATCACCACTGAGGTTGATGCCTACGGGTATGTTGGTCATGTCTGACGTGAAGCGGAGTGTGGGGTTAGAAGCCGCGATGCGTACTTCGTCGTCCTTCAAGAAGTCGGGCAAAGACTCAGCGATGTTGATGTCGTTCACCGTAGGATTAATAGTGGGGCAGAACTTACCCGTCACGGTGTTGGCCGTGAGCTGATTGTTGTTGCCCACCTTGATGTCGAGGCGCACAGAAGCATAGTCGCCTTCGCGCATCTCAAACTGTCGGTTGCCATAGTTACCGAATGTCACCTTACCAGCGAGCGTGATATTGGCCTCATCGCCTGAGAGTGATATTTCCTTAGAGCTACCAATTGCGCGGTTCAAGTCAACGCGGTCGAGCGAGAGATTGCAAAGGTCAACCTCAGCTACATTGTTGAGCGTGAGTGTACCCTTCTGCTTGAGCACGTGGTGAGTAGCGTTGCCTGTAGCCTCGATGAGTTCCCACTTCGTATTGTCGTAGTTGCCGACGTGGAGCACCTTCGGTATCTGGATGGTCAATCCCTTTACCGTCTTGATACCCAACGTTACGTTGTCTGAAGAATTCTGCTTATACAGTTTCAGTGTGACGGGAGTAGACGTAACGGCAATGCTCTCTACGAACGATACGTCGTTGATATTCTTTATCTTGAAGTCAATGCTTTGGTTACCCTCCGCTTCTGCCTCTTCGGTCACGAAGTCGGCAGCAATGGGCAGTGGTGTTCCAGCGGGCACGCTGATACCCTCCGCAGCTAACTGCTCGCGCACCTTTTCATAGTTGACAACCTCGTAGTTCATACTCATGTGCGTATCGTTAAAGGTGGTGTTCACCTTGTCCACCTTTACGCTGAAGTGGGTCGTGCCGTCTTCTACCAAGTAATAAAGGTTGTTCGCATCGAGCTTGACACTTTCATCTACGTCGAGAATGTCGTCCAAATAAATCTTTTCCGTATTACCTAAGGGGGCGCTCAAACCTTCTGAGCCGAGCTTCATTGTTAGGTCTATCTTGTTGACATCATAAGAATCGTCAACGCAGCTTGTCAACAACAATGCCGAACCAGCACACATCGCACTGCCTAACAATAAGTGTTTAATAAAGAGATTTGCCATAATTTAAATAGGTTTTATAGGATTATGGTTTAAAGTTATCGGATTACTCACGGCAAACCCATTACAAAGGATTCTATTTTTTGTTAATATAGGTTTACCTTTTATTGCCACAAAGGTAAGACAAATTGTTCGATATTTCCACTTAAATAAGAAATTTATTTAAAAAGTTTTTAAATTCAAGAATAAGTGGTTGATATACGTGCATAAGTGGCTAATGTGTGGGACTTTATAGAGAGGGGGTTAGGGGGAGAGGCCACACTTTATCCGTCTCGCCACATTAATATTTTCGTTTTAATTTCATGTTCACCTCAAAATAATTACCTTTGCATTGTTATGAATATAAAAATAGTCAATCATTCGCACCACGACCTGCCACAATATGCCACGGCACAAAGTGCAGGACTCGACCTCCGAGCCAACCTCGACCACGATATTACCCTACAACCCATGCAGCGTACCCTCGTCCCGACAGGACTTTACATAGCCCTACCCGATGGCTACGAGGCACAAGTGCGTCCACGTTCGGGCCTTGCCCTCAAACACGGCATTACCCTTCTCAACACGCCCGGCACCAT
Organism: Alloprevotella sp.; assembly: GCA_050874425.1. GTDB lineage: Bacteria > Bacteroidota > Bacteroidia > Bacteroidales > Bacteroidaceae > Alloprevotella. The sequence continues at coordinate 3,568 of JBNMKQ010000122.1, read as the reverse complement.
CGATGCCGACTATCGAGGCGAAATCGGTGTTATTCTTGTCAATCTCTCTACCGAACCCTTTACTATCACCGACGGCGACCGCATCGCACAACTCGTCATTGCACGCTATGAACAAGCACAATGGCAAGAGGTGGACTCTCTCGATGCTACCGAACGCGGCGCAGGAGGCTTCGGACATACGGGAGCTAATTAATTAATGTGCAAATGCTTGGTTAATGTGCAAATGCTTGGTTAATGTGCAAATGTGAGAATGTGCAAATGTGCAAATTGTCGCCTTTGTACAACTGAGTCTTTCTGCCCCTATTTGTACATTAATAGCATAACAACGCAGCAACAAAATGCGACCATTTGCACATTCGCACATTCTCACATTTGCACATTTCCCCCATTTGCACATTAACAACATCATCCACCAACGCAGCAACAAAATGCGACCATTTGCACATTTGCACATTCGCACATTGGCACATTCCCCCTCATTTGCACATTTGCACATTCGCACATTTGCACATTTCCTCTGGCAAGCCTCCCTACGAAGCTTGCCCTTTGCTGCGTGTATAAGCGTGTTGCTATTATTCACAGCCTGTCACAGTGCAAAGCCCACGGCTAATGCGCTGCCAAAGACTACGTCAGTAGCACACACTTCGACGGCGGCTTCACCAACATCTTCTGTTCCCCCACTTAGCTACGCACAGCAACGGCAGTTTGACGAACTCTTCCTCGAGTCCGTTCGACAGAAAGAGGCCGAACACATCGATGCTCAATTCGAGCTCCTCAACGCTGCCCTTCAAGTCAACCCCTCGGCCGACGAAGCACTTTACGAAATGGGCGTACTCAAACTCTCCTACACGACCTATTCCGACACGCTGAGCCGCCAACAAGGAGACTCACTTCTGCGACAAGCCGTACAGTTAGCACCCAATAATCCTTATTATAAGGAGACACTCGCCACCTATCTGGCCAACAGTGCCAAATACCAAGAGGCCATCAACCTCTATGAAGAACTGGCCGAAGGACATGAGTCGGACGAAATCCTTTCTACACTCATCTGGCTTTACAAGACGAGTGGCGACTTTGCCGGGGCCATTCGTACGATCGAACGTCTTGAACGCGTCAATGGCAAGAGCGAAGCACTCAGCATGGAAAAGTTTCAGACGTTCCTCGCCATGAAGGACGACGAACATGCTTATCAAGCCATTGAGGACCTCTGTGCGGAATATCCCTACGACCTCCGTTACCGCGTACTCTTAGGCGACCTCTACGACCAACACGGCTATCACGAACAGGCGCTCGACATCTATCGCGACGTACTTACAGCCGAGCCTGACAATAGTTACGCCCAGATTTCATTATTGGCCTATTATAAAGCTGCCGAGGCGGACTCACTCTACCTCGACCTCCTCAATCGTGTCGTACTTAACCCGCGCACACAGTCGGGCGCGCGTCTAGAAGCAATGCGTGGCTATGCGGTGGACAATCTGCGTCAACACGCCGACTCTACCCCCGTGCTCCAACTCTTCCGCAAGGCGCTCTCGCAACCACAAGAGTCGCGCGACATGGCCGAACTGCAGGCTTACTACATCAGCGAGCGCCACATGCCTACTGACTCTCTCTTGCAAGCGCTCTATACGTTGCTCAATATCGAGCCCGACTATACCAAAGCGCGCCTTCAAGTGCTTCAGATTATGCTCCAACGCGGCAACATGGAGCAGGTGGCCGTCACCTGTCGCGAAGGCGAGCTTTACGACCCTACCGAGATCACTTTCTATTATTACGAAGGCATTGCGCTCTATCGCATGGGGCGCGACCGCGATGCAATTGCTACGTTACAACGGGGCGTTGAACGTATCGACGAGTCTACGGACCGCCAGTTGGCCAGCGACATCAACGCGCTCTTGGGCGATGTGCTTCATGGCCACGGCCTAAAGGAGGAGGCGTACCTTGCCTACGACCGTGCCTTGGAATATAACGAACTCAACCTCGACTGCCTCAACAATTACGCTTACTTTCTCTCACTCGACAATAAGCAACTCGCTAAGGCTGAACGCATGAGCCGACGCACAGTAGAGGCACGAGGCAATGACCCTACTTATCTCGACACCTACGCTTGGATTCTCTACCTCAAGCGTGACTACGCTCAAGCTCGTATCTACATCGAAGAGGCCCTGCGCTTCGCACCCGATTCCGCAGAGAGTGCTTCGCTCTACGACCACGCTGGCGACATCTTGCTTCACCTCGCCGACCGTCGCCAAGCCGCCACTTATTGGCGCAAGGCGCTGCAGCTCACCACTGACCGCACGCTCAAGCGCACACTCAAGCGCAAGCTCTATCGGCGATAACTTTTGTTTTTTAGTTGACGAGTTTTTTAGTTGACGAGTTTTTTAGTTGACAAGTTGACGAGTTAACAAGTTGACGAGGAAGTTTGCTTCCATTACATATATATAAGGTAACTTACCTGTTAACTCGTCAACTCGTCAACTCGTCAACTCGTCAACTCCTCAACTCGTCAACTCCTCAACTCGTCAACTCGTTAACTAAGCCCCCCAAAAAGCGAAAAACAATGAAACTCATTTATCCCCTTCTTTTATCCCTTCCCCTTCTACTAACCGCTTGTCATAGCAGTAAGAACGCCACGCGCGCCACACTGCCCAAGTCAGAGGTGAGCACCATCACCACGCCGGGCCTCAATAAGCAGCAAGCGCTCGATGCCACCAAGCGCGTGGCCCATCTAAAGTTAACAACGACAGGCCTCACCGCCAACACCAAGGTGCGCCTCGCGGGCATTGGCGGCAAGGAACTCAGCGTAAACGGTAAGTTACAGATGTTACGCAACAAGGTAGTACGTATCTCGCTCCGCTTCCTCGGCATGGAGGTCGGACTCATGGAGTTCACCCCTTCCAACGTGCTCGTTATCGACCGCATGAATAAGCAGTACGTCCGTGCCACCTACACCGACGTTAGCTTCTTGCGCCACGCCTCGCTCGACTTCTATTCCTTGCAATCGCTCTTTTGGAACGAACTCTTCCTACCAGGCGAACACCAACTTCAAGCCGCCGACCTCAATCGTTTCAGCGTCACCTCTGAAACGAATCAAACCATCTTACAACCCACCGACACACCGCGCCTCACCTATCGCTTCTTTACCGACCCCACCAACGAGACCATTCACCGCCTTCAGGTAAAGAGCACCAACAAGGCCGACCATGGCGAGTTCGCCTTTAATTACGATAGCTTTGAGCAGTTCAGCGGTCGTCCCTTCCCCACCAATCTCCAAATGGCCGTAACGGGCACAGGAAAGAAGGACATCTCCCTCTCCCTCAACCTTTCTAACCTCAAGGCCACTACCGACATCGAACCTTCCACCGCCGTTTCCTCCAAGTACGCCCAACGCTCCGTGCAAGAAGTGTTAGGAAAATTGGGAATGTAAACTTTAATAAAATGGGGCCTCACCTGGGGGCGACGCGTCCTAACCTGGGGGCGACGCGTCCCCGCGTCGGTATTGCCATGTTGGGGCTCGAGGCCCCAACATGGCAATGCATTAAATAGAAGAGCATTTGCTTGTCAAGGC
>JBNMKQ010000121.1:0-7980 GCA_050874425.1 Alloprevotella sp. | reverse complement strand
CCTTTACTTGCTGCGTTTCTAGTTGAGGACCAACAGAAAACTCAAGAAGTAAGAGTGACTTATTCCCCCTCCCCTGTGGGGGAGGGGGTTAGGGGGAGAGGCCTCATCAAATTCCAGTTTATCTGTATTTTTTCTGTTTTTTTCGTATTCTATTTTATTTATTTGTAATTTTACCGCGCTAAACGTGACCTATTGATATTCAAACAGAAAAACATCTAACAATCCTCTATACATGAAAAGAGTTCTACTCCTTTTGCTCGGCCTCGTAGCCTATGGTGCGACGTGGGCAGATGTCACCTTTAATTCTACAACCAAATATCGCCTTAGTTGCAAAGTTTACAATGGTAGCAATACTTATGGTTCGGTAGTATTAGGTGCTAATCACAACTCTACCGCAGAGTTGTACTATCTTACCACTTCTACCTATTCAGACGATAGTTGGTGGTACATTCGTGCGAATGGCAATTGCTATGAATTTATCAATGCTGAGAGCGGACAGCGCATGGCCTATACCACCGATCGCGTTAATGGAAAGACGAAAGGTCTTACGCTGACTACCACCTCATCAAGCCAAACGTTGTGGAATATTAAAGTCAATAGTAGCAACTATGCATCTATTGAAAGTAATTACTCAGGCCGCGTATTCAATCTTCGCACCGATGGTACTTACTTATTAGGTACTTACAATAGTGACGGTACGGGCAACAACGAACTCTTCAAAATTTATGACGAGAAGGGTAATGACGTGTTGGCCGGTGAAAGCGGAACAGAGCCCGGTCCCGAACAAAATTACACCAACGGCAGTTATGGCACCAATTCCAATGGCGAATATTGGGAGTTGACCCACCTGTCGCAGCCAGTGGCTTACACCACTAATACGAGCAATCCCGTACTTTATTCTATCATCAATCTGCGTTCGGGGCGCTATGTAGGGATTGGCACAAGTTATAGTAACTACACTACTTGTTTGACTGAAGAGTCAGATGCCAGCAACAAGGCCCAATTCTATTTTGTGCAAAATGGCAATGGGGTGCAAATATTCACCAAAGACGGACAGTACGTTTCTACAAGTTTTGCAGCAGATAATAACGGAGCAGCAGGTTTAAGTGTCGTTTCAGGACAGCCGCAAGGCAACATCTGGGGCTTTGCTTGGAACGATGATGCCACTTATACTGGCTACTCGCTTCAGAAGTTAGATAATCTCAATGCTACTGACGATACGCAGAGTGATTACACTTGTTGGAACGACTATCAAGTAGTATGGAATGGTGACATACGCGAAGTAGGGCTTTACACCAGCAATGACCCAGGTTCAGGCTTCGTATTTGTTTCATCTGATGCACGCCATGCCCAGTTGCTCAAGCAGCAAGGCATAGACCTCGGCATAGACTTTACACCAAAGTCGCTTGAGACTGCGCTTGATTCCTTCTTGTTAGGTGACAAGCAAGTGCCTTATGAGTCATACAATAAGACTTATTACTATCCATTGCCCGAAACGGCACGCGGGGGCGAAAATTTCACAACCTCGTTCCGCTACACCCTGGCCAAGGGTATTTCGTCTGACGAATACAAACTCACGGTCAATGAGACAGAACCCGATGCTGACGGCAACATCACTTTTGCCCGTGTAAGTTGCGATCGCACCTATCCCGTTGAGTTGAGCAATACCGATGGCTCTGTCAAACTTACTGCCTCATTGCGCTTTACCTTCTTGCCCGTGGTTGAAGTAAATGACGATTATATAACCTATAATTATACAAATGGTTCCATTCGCGTCACTTTCCCCGAGGACGAAGGTCTTGACTCTCTCTATCACGCAGACTTTAAAATTCGTGGTGCCTCTTCAGCCTACTATCCCAAGAAATCGTATGCTGTAAAGTTGCGCGATGCTGAAGGCAACTCTATCGATCGCAAGTTGTTAGGTTTGCGTTCAGACAATAACTGGATACTCGATGCCATGTATGTTGACTTGGCATGTATGCGCAATCGCGTTTGTACCGACCTTTGGAACGACTTTGCCGTGAAGCCTTACTATGCCGATCGTGAAAAGAAAGTGCGTACAGGCACGCGTGGCAAGTTTGTCGAGATGATACTCAATGGCCGCCACAATGGTATCTATTGCATGACCGAAAAGATGGACCGCAAGCAGTTAAAGCTGAAAAAGTTTGTGCCTGCAGCCGAGTCCACTACGGGTGCGGACGAAGTGCATGGATTGCTTTACAAGTCAAGCAGTTGGTCGTATGAGACGTTTATGGGCCATGAGCAAGACGACCTTACCTTCCCTTATCAAGCCCCTCATAGTTATAGCAACACTTTGGGCAATGAGGGTTGGCGCAGCTACGAATTGAAATACCCCGACTATCAAGACGAGGCTGTTGATTGGGAACCACTCTATAATGCTGTCAACCACGTGGCTGCAGTGCGTTCACAAGCAACTTTCGATGAAGGTTTTGAAACGTACTTCGACTATCCCATGATGCGCGACTACTACCTCTTCCTCGAACTCATCTTGGCCAGCGATAATCATGGCAAGAACATGCTCTTCTACGTGTACGATAAGCAAGGGCCAGAGGGCGGAAAGATTGCCATTGCGCCTTGGGACTTAGACGGCACATTAGGCCAGCGTTGGGACGGTAGCACCTATTTTACGGGGGCTAACCAAGAGTTTGACGAGTTTATCAACAGATACGAACATGGTCAGTTTACTCCCTTCCTCCGTCTGAAGTTGAGTAGTAAATATAATTGGAAGGCAGACCTTACGGAGCGTTATGCTGAGTTGCGTAACAGTAAGTTGTTTGATGCCGATGCGATTGCCAACCGTGTAGCAACATACGCTTCACTCTTTGAAGAGAGCAATGCCGATATGCGTGAAGAAAACCGTTGGGCGAGTAAGCATAGCGACTTGCAGTCTGCAGCTTCATACATCGAAAGTTGGATTCAACGCCGTGTTGCCTTCCTCGACAATAAATATGGTTACGACCCCACTACAACACAAATCAATGAAGCTGTGAGCGAGGCTCACTTTTCAGCTCAAGGTGGCCAAGGCCAGATTGGTATTGGTGCAGGTAAAGCACAAACGGTTCGCATCTACACCACTGCAGGCGCGCTCGTTCGCACCGCTCAAGTGCCCGAAGGCTTTACCGCTTTGCAAGGCTTCACTCCTGGCATTTACATCGTTAATGGCCAGAAGGTGGTAGTAGAGTAGGGCTGCTAAATGTGCAAATGCGATTTTAAATGTGCAAATGTGCAAATGTGAGAATGTGCAAATGGTTACCTTTATTTGCGTTCTTTATGTAAGGAGCAAATAAAAGCGACCATTTGCACATTCTCACATTTGCACATTTGCACATTTAAAACGCATTCTCACATTCTCACATTTGCACATTCTCACATTTGCACATTTTCCCTACCTTTGCACAAAATACAGAAAAAGAAAAATGGCAATAGAAAATACACAACTTGCCGAGCAACTGCGAATGATAAAGCGTTCGTTGCGCGGTGTAATGAATGGTCCTGTAAGTGCTTCAATGCGCGAAAAGGGACTTAATTATAAGGTAATATTTGGCGTAGAACTGCCGCGATTGCAAGAGATGGCCCAAGAACTGCCTCACACCTACGAATTGGCAGCAGCCCTTTGGAAAGAAAACATTCGTGAGTGTCGACTCCTTGCCGGCATGTTAATGCCCACTGAGAGTATGGACGCAGAGTTGGCACGCATTTGGGTAGAACAGATGCAGTTTGTTGAAGAGGCAGAGTGCACCGTGCTTCATCTCTTCAGCCATGCCCCATGGGCCTCAGTGTGTGCCTTTGAATGGATAGCCGAAGAGGGCGATATGTTTCAACTTTGTGGTTACTTGCTCTTAGCTCGTCTCTTTATGCAAGGGGCAACACCCTCCGATCGTGACATGGATGAGTTCCTTGACCAAGCCTCTACGGCTCTTCGTCACCCCAACACACCTATTGGTCGTGCCGCCAGCAAAGCCCTTATAAAGTTTATGGACTTAGGCGAAAAACAAGAAGTTCGTGCAGAAGAGATGCTCCGTAAGTTGGCTAATTGATAAACTGCAATTGGGCCTCACCCCCTAACCCCCTCTCCTCAAGGAGAGGGGGTTAGGGGGTGAGGCCCAATTGCAGTTAATAATATACCTATACTTGAGCTTATTAATGTCCAATCGCGTGTTGCCACTCAAAAAAAGAAGCTAACTAATTTGACGTATTAGATACTAAAGCGTATTTTTGTCAGCAACAAGGAGCTTTCGCTCACCTTCATCTATAAGATGGGGGGGTAAAAATCCAATCGTCATTTACTCCCTCAAAGTATTCATTTTACTTTTTTTTAAAACCAACATCTTATGAAGCTACACTTTCGTACAGTTCTTACAACGGTTGCACTATTAGCTACCACTGCGCCAAGCGCTTGGAGCCACCCGATTGACTTGGCAAAAGCACGCAAGCTGGCTCAAAAGTATATCAGCCAACCCACGGCAGTAAGTACTAATCATGCCGCTGCAAAGATTGCACGTATCAAGGGAAAATCAGCCGCTACGCAGCAACCAGCCTACTACGTATTTAACAATGCCAATGGCAAAGGCTTTGCTATCATTCCCTCTGACGACCGATTGGGCAACGTGATTGGTTATAGTACTACGGGAGAGATAACTGATAGTATACCCACCCCACTAAGCAACCTACTCGCCGACTACACCGCGGCTGTACAAACTATCACGGTCGATAGCGCCGACCTCAAAGTAAAATACCCTAATCGGCCGAAAGCTTTCGTAAAGCCCGTGATCGGTTGCCAATGGAATCAGACTTCACCCTGGAACATGTATACCCCCGTCATCAGTGGCTCTCATGCTCCCGTGGGCTGCGTGGCCACCGCCATGTCACAGATACTCTACTTCCACAAGTGGCCCAAGGAGCGTCCAGAGGGCATGAATAAGGGCGACGATGCTTACGGGCTGGATTATTATGATTGGGACGCGATATTGCCGAAGTATACAGGCGGAAGTTCTGCAAATAGTCATAACGCATCAGCCGTAGCCACCCTCTGTTGCGACGTGGGGCAAGCCGTGTCGATGTGGTATGGGTCGCAAGGAAGTTCGTCCGAAGAAGGTAAAGCGTGGAGAGCGTTTGAAAATAAGTTTGGCTACTCCGTACGCTTCATTGAGAAAGACATTATGCCTGGCACCGACTTCTTACAGACCGTCTACAATGAACTGTCGGCTGGCTACCCCATCTTTGTGGTTGGAGGCGACCATGCATTCGTCTACGAGGGGTATGACGAGAACGGACTTGTCTATGTCAACTGGGGATGGGCGGGACAAGACGATGGCTACTACAACATTGACATCATGAGCCTGCCCAAGAATCAGTATACCCAAGGCAAGTTTTACCACCAGCAACGTGCCCTACTCGTTCGTCCGAAAGACGGCAAACACGAAGTATTTACAGAGCAACCTATCATTCTGAGCATGGGAAGCGCGGTCGGATTTTCGGTAGAAGAGAAGTCGACTACACTCAATGGTTCGCTCACCGCAAGCCTCGGTCGCGTCGTAGCACACAATCAAGCGCAAGGTTGGGACTTTTCCTACACGGGCGAAGTGGGCATTGGCCTATTCAATGCACAGGGCGAATGCCTACACGTGTTCATGTCGCCTTGGGGAAGCATCACTTGGGCTAACTATAACAATGGGCAGTATCTCAACTCCTCTACCAACAATCCGTGGAAACTACAGATGAGCGAGGTGAAAGACATCGTTAAGAATGGTCGTTATTACCTGCGCCCCATGTGTCATCGTCAACTCAATGAGACGACCAACGAATGGGAAAGTTGGCGACTTATGCTCAATGGCAACGCCCTATGGTTTACCTCAGCCGACGGCAACATCGCACTCGACGCTGCCGACGAGCATGCACAACTCTCCATTGCTGAATGTCCCGAAATGCTTACGCAGGCACAAGAGGGAAGTGGCAACTTAGCTTCGTTTGTAGTAAAGATAAAAAACACATCACGCATCGACGCACGTGCCCATGTAAGGCTTTACCTACAAGGCACTGGCGACCTTGCCAACGAAAAGTTTGAAGTGCCCAAAGCCTACACAGGTGGACTCTTCTTAGCCAAAAATCGTTCAATCACCTCGTGGATATTGAAGTATCCTACCTCTTACTCTACCTCAACAACGAGTGGTTCAATGAAAGCTGGCACTTACACACCCATTATCAAAGTGAGCTACCCTGACGGTGACAACTATTTCGAAGACGATGTAACCGACAGCATCACAGTCAACTTGACCTATCCCGACTTTACGATGCGCGTGTTCCCCCGCAGCTATCAAGGAAATATCTCTGTGCCATCACTTACGCTCTACAATGGCGACGACGTTGCTACGACCCAAATATTCGAGCCGCAAGAGATTAAGCAACTATCCATAGGTATCAACACCAGTGTATCGTCCATGCGCAACGACTACATCACGCTGCCCATACGTTACCGACTGAAGAATCTTACTAACGAAGCGCAAAGCCTCACCTCGCCTATCCTATCGCTCACTATGCCATTTGGCGAAAGCGATATGACGAAGGCTTCACGCTGGAATATTCCGACCGACCAACTTCGAGCCAATAGCACTTATGAGATTCACGTTGAGATGCAGCGCGATGGCGAATGGTATGATTATTGGAACTATTCAAACCTTCGACGCCAGTTCTCAATCAGTGCAACCAACCCCATTAGCAATGCCGAGAACAAAGTGGGTGGCTTCACACCGACCGACCAAGCCAAGTTGCAAGCGCTCTATGATGCTTACGTCACGACAGCCAGCACCGACAACTACGATGCACTCAACGAGGCGATTAATAATACGCCGCGCATTGCCCCCGCTCCGATGCAGGCCTACCGACTTTGCAATCTCTACACAGACAACAGTACGCTCTACCTCTCGGCCGATGCCAACCGACTTAGCGGACAAAATGAGAAAGACGGCAAAGCACGCTACTTTGCCCTCGTACCAGGGCGCAAGGCTAACGCTTGGCGCATCTACTCATTAGGAACCAAGAAGTATGTGGGAGCCCTGCCCGACTACGGTACTGAAGCCACGCTGACTGACGACATTAACGAGGCTGCCGACTTCTATATCAACACATCGTCAAGCAACTACACCGTGACGCTCACCGCTGCCGATGCACCTGACGCCACCTACAACACGCTTCACCTTGGCAAGCGCAACTGCATTGAGCCATGGACCCCCTCTGACGCTTCGGCTTATTGGTATATGGAGCGCGTTGACAACGTGTTTGTCGACACGTATGGCTTCAACTTCATCGAAGCTTGTGACTACGCCACTACTTATTTGCCCTATGCTTTTACCATGCCCGAAGGCCTAACGGGTGGCGTGATTAACAACGTGACGGATGAAGGCAACCTTGAAGTGGACTATCGTTATACATCAGGCACCATTGTTCCTGCTCAGACGGCTCTACTCCTCAAGGGCGAAGCTGCTAAGAGCTTTGCTTGTACCTTGCAGCCGACCCATGATAACACTGAAGCCGCCCCAACGAAAAACCTACTTCACGGTTCGCTGACTGACGCACTGACCCATGCCGAGGGCGACAACTTATATTATAAGTTTGCACTCAACAATGAGCAAAATGCCTACGGATTTTATTGGGCAGAGGCCGAGGGGGCTCCTTTCGTCAACAAAGCCTACAAGGCTTACTTGGCTCTGCCTCGTACGCAAGCAGCGTCGCTTCAGAGGGAGGGCTTCACGATTGAAGGCACACTCACGGGCATTCACGCTCTGCCTACAGCGACTTCTACCACTTCACCCCTCTACGACCTACAAGGCCGTCGCATCATGCAAGTACCCAACAAGGGTATCTATATTACGGCTGACGGCAAGAAGTTGATAAGAAAGTAATGCTGACTCTATAACAATTCGTGTGGGTAAACTGCAATAGGGCCTCACCCCCTAACCCCCT
>JBNMKQ010000120.1:0-7990 GCA_050874425.1 Alloprevotella sp. | reverse complement strand
TAACCCCCTCCCCCACAGGGGAGGGGGAATAAGTAACCTTTACTTGCTGCGTTTCTAGTTGAGAACCAACAGAAAACTCAAGAAGTAAGAGTGACTTATTCCCCCTCCCCTGTGGGGGAGGGGGTTAGGGGGAGAGGCCCAATTCCCACAATCACTTGTGGGGCTTTAATCATGTATTGAAAGACGATACGTGTCTTTAGGGGTGTTCTAAAAATTCTGTTTTTAGAACACCCCTTTAGTTATTCAAAAGTTTTATTTAACGATTACCTTCTTACCATTCTTGATGTAAACACCTGCGGGCAACTTGCCAGAGACGCGAACGCCACCGAGCGTATAGATAACGTCAGTTTGCTTCGTGTTAACGGTTACGTTGTTAATGCCCGTGTCAGTACCAATATAGTAAGTAAGCGTAATGGCAGGCAAGTTATCGCCGTCGGGGTTGACAAAGTAACCTTCAGGTATTTCGATGGTATAAGTACCCTCAGCCGTCTGCTCATTCGTAAAGCTAATGCTAAACTTACTCCAATCATCGTCAAAGCCAAAGGCATCAACGGTCTCTATCACCTCGCCATTCTTCTTCAAGCTAATGATGCCATTGCCCATAGCTACTTCGTCATAGTCGGTAAAGGTGATGACAATGTCCTGCAATGACTGAACGGTGCTACCATTCTTGGGACTGGTAGTGAAGTTAGCCTCAATCGGCTCGTCGCTTCCCTTAACGATGAAGAAGCCTTCATAAGCTCTTGACACTTGACCCATAAACTGTTCACCCACGTTGAAGTATTCAGCAGGGATAACCAATGTGTAGCCACCCGCTTCGGTGATAGGTTGTTCTAAGGTGAGTCGAATGGTCTTCGTTGTAGCGAAGTAAGCAGCGTCAACGGCCGATTGACCATACTGTTGAACTGCTGCATCGTATTCGCCAGCATCGATGAGGTCGTTGATAGCCTGTGTCGTCTCGTCCTCAAAGATAGCGCGCGCCTTAACGACGGGTACGTCAACAGTATTGAGCATATCAAATACATGAGCTTCGGCCAAGTCGAGTGCGCCTAAAGTGATAGCATCTTCGGCTGTTACGTCGAACTCATAAATCTGGTCGAGTTCGTCGCCCTCTGCGCCACCTTGGGTGGGAGCTACAGTCAGTGCGGCACCATTGTAGGCGAGCGTGAACTCCATTGAGGTGTAAGAAGTTTCGCGATTACCAGCGTTGCCCTTTACGCGGTTTCCGTTTTGGTCGGTAGCCGTAAAGTTGATAACGATAGATCGGTCTTCAATTGAGGCAGCTGTGGCAGCGTCCATAGTTAATGTCCATTGGCTGGCATAGCCGTCTTCGCCCTCAATGGGCGTGCAAGCGGTAAAGTCTGTCGTCATGCCATAACCCATGTCAACGTGTGCATTCTCTACCTTTACGAGACCGCTGAAGTTGAGCGCAATCGTAAAGTCGTCGGCCGAAGAAATGGTGTTATCGCTGGGGCTATAAGTGTCAAGTTCAACGTCGCTGTATTCATAATCAGCTTGTGAACCCGTGAAGTAGAGCGTATCTGTACCAACGACGAGGTCGCGGTAAGGATTGAAGTTCTTGTCCAACTGCTGGTAACCCGTAACGACTACGCGGTAAGTGTGTCCCATGTAGAGTTTTGTGTTGCCCACGCCAACTACCTCACCGCGCCATTCGGTAGTACCTTCGGTGCGTGCAATGTGAGTTGTAGTAACGATGTAGGGATCGTCGCCTTCTACAGGGTTGAGGTCGGTAATGTCGTAAGTAACGTAAGAGATAGAGTCATTGCCAACAACGTCGTCGCGATTGGTCGTGATAACGATGGGAGCGTCAGCTACCAATTCACCGAGTTCTGCGCCCTTCAATGTGATAGGAGCTGCCTCAGCGCTGGCCTGATACGTCATGTCGAGTACGGCAAAGCCATTGTACTTGGCTGAGAAGAGCGAACTGTAATCCTTACCGTCGGCAGCTTGAAGGCCCGTCAGTGTGAAGAAGATGTCCTTCTGTCTGCGTACCTCAGCAGGTACGGGCACTTTCAAGGTGTAAGCACCCTCGATGTCGGCATCGGCTGTTTCAGTGCATTGGTCCTTAGCAACGATGGCAGTCTTAACGGCGTTGTTGTCGTTGAGGTCGGTATACGTAAACTTAGCTCCGGTGAAGCTAATCTTCTGATAGTCCGTAGCGAATACTTCAATGTTCTCTGCATCGCCCAACATTGAGCCACTCGCAGGGATGAGTTCGGTGCTGATGTTGACCGTCTCAATGCTATAAGGCATGTTGCGCGTATAAGAACCGCGTGAACCGCTTGAAGTGGTGTAGACTGGGTTGCCTGCCAAGTCGCATACATTGCTTACGGTGAGCATCATGTTGTCGTAGAGCGCCGTTGTGCCCAACATGCTTTGCGGCGTGCGTTCCTTATCGGTGAGGTCGATGATGAGTTGGTTGTCTTCAACGCGATAAGGAGGCGTCTCGACATACTTGTTGCTGGCTTCAGAGCCAGATGAAGTGTCGGCATAAGTAAGTTGCACCTTGTCTTCACCTATCTTGATATTGCCGTCGAAAGTAAGCGTGATGATGCCGTCCGCATCGCCCTTAGGCCAGAAAGAAAGGAATTTGTGCGTATTGTCGAAGTTAGTAGACGAAGTAAGTTTGAGCGGCTTTGCACCACATACGTAGTCAACGGCTACGGTACCGTCTTCGCCCAATGTCTTAGCAGCGTCGTCTTCAGCGTGTACGCCAACGAGGCGTACCGTGAAGGTTTGGCCTTCGCTCAACGCACCTGCGTCCATGAGTTCATAGATAGGAGCTTTTACTTCAAAGTAAATCGTGTTGCCACTCGTGTAGAAGCTCACTTGTTTGGTCGTTTCACCAGCTACAATCTCCACCTTCTGTGCGTCAACCGTGCGGTTGAAGTTGAACGAGAGTTGCGAGGTGCTCGTACACATAATCGTGCTGCCAGCCTCTGTTGATTGACTCGTGAGTTCGAGTTTGTCGTCAGTGCTGAAGGTCAGCGTGTTCTCCGCATTGTTAATGCCATTGTAACGGAAGTAGATGGTCTGACCAGCCGTTACATTGAGCGAGTAGTAAGCGTGGTAGGTAGGTGTCGTATCATAGAGATACTTCACGTCCATCACCTGTGTGCACGCCTTGTCGCTGAAGGGCGTAAACACGTCGCTGTTGGTGCTCGTCACGGTGAGCACACCTGTTTCAGTGGCGGTATAGTAACCAGCCACGTACTGATACTGTGCTTCAATGGCATAAGCCTTGTTCAGTTCAAGCGCACCGTAGTCAAGCGGCTGACGGGCTGCTTGCGCTGTGAATAGGCTCAGCACAAAGAGCAAACAGAGCGTAAAGGTTTGTTTCATAAAAGACAGTGCCTCTCCCCCTCGTTCCCCTCCAGAGAGGGGGCGAAAGTTACTTTAACTTGCTGAAAGGGGAATGGGACTTTATTTATATAATTAATGATAGAATGAATACAAAGTTTAAAGTCTTGAGGTTATAAGGCTATAAAGTTAATATCAACGTGATGTAACTTTATAACCTCATAACCTCCCAACTACAAACAGAATCTTTATTACAACATCACCTTCTTCACCACAACGCCTTGAGCGGTCGTTACCTTGACGATAACTACGCCTTGCATAGCGGGACGAAGTGTGAGCGTACCTTCACCCTGAGCACTGGTCAAAGTGCGGCCGTCGAGGCTGTAAACTGTGGCTTGGGCTGCAAGGGGAGAAGTGACCATAATCGCACCATTCGCTGCGGCTACTGAAATGGCTGCAGTTGCGTTGTCCACGACTTCATCAATGCCGTCAACGGCATTGCTTGGGTGCGTCTTGTACGCATTGATAAGACGGTCCGTATTGCCGTCGAAGAGCATGACAACTACATCGGTGTTGTTCGCATTCTCTACAGCATCGGGCACAGGGATAGAGAGGGTAGTGGTGTACTCCTTACCAGCCTCAATCGTGGTGGGGAAGAGTTCGGAAGTACCTGTAAAGGTGTCACCCCAATAGCCGCGTACTACGTGGTTAAACGTGAAGGGGTTAACCGAAGCTGTACCATACTTACCACCTTGGCCCCAATCGCCAATTACATCGTCGGCAATCGAAGAAAAACCATTTGACTGATAACCCACCAAGCCATTCTCCAATACAACGGCGAAGAGTTTGATATTCACATCAGAAGCATTCAACGCGTACTTCACCGTACAAGGTACCGTGATGCTCTTACCATTCGCGCTAAGACGGCTGGTGGCAGTAATCTCGGCAGCAGCGGGCTTTGTCAATTGGTCTTCAACCTCGCTCTGCCATGTAACGTCGTAGCTCGTGTTTTCGCCCGGCGTGAGTGAATACTTACCCGACTTCAAATCTTGCGTAATGGGGTAAGTAATCTCACCACGCTGAATGCGGCCTGAAGGAGCGGCCGTAAGGTTAAGGAACGAAGCATAGTTCGTTACGCCTGTGGCCAATTGGTCGCCCGTGTAGCAGTGAAGGGCCATAGGAATGAACAAGTCGCCGTAGGTCTGGCTCAAGTGGTCGATAGCGATGATGCCCAAAGGACAGTTGACGCAGCCCATACCCGTAAACTCTTCAAGTGTTACGCGCTTAGTGGGCTCGAAACTGAGGTCGCTAATCGTCTTGCTCACCGAGTTTTCCTTTTCGCCCAACTTAAAGTCAACGTTGAAGCGATTGATAGCGCCCACGGTTAAGGGCAATTCCTTCGTAAAGGCGAATTGGTAAACGTCATCCTTTTGGAGGTTGAGACCCGACTCTGTGATGTGGTCAATCTCGTTGCCTGCAGCGTCCTTCAGCGTGAGGCTGAGAGAGGTGTAAGTATCGTTGTCGTTGATGCGAATGTTACCCTTAATCTTTGCCTTTGATTGGTTGACAACAGTCTCGTCGATGTCGAAAGCAGCAAAGAAGGGAAGGTCGTGAAGCACCTTGATGTCGTCAAGGAACAAGAGACTCTGATTGCGGTTTTGATTGACAAAAGCGATGTAAACGTTCTTGCCCGCAAATTGTGCCAAGCTAATGGTGTCGTTCTTCCAATAGCCTTCGAGTGTAGACTCGTCAGCGCCAGGGTATTCGCGTTCGAAGTAAACGACTGTGCCTTCGGCCTTCATGCGGTCAACGATATCGTCGTTGAGTGTAGAGTAGATATTATCAGACGGCCAAACGATGACCTTCAAGCTATCGCTCGCAGCGCGGCGAAGGCTCTGGCTGCGGAAGGTAAGCGTGCAGCGGCTGTCCATCACGTTGATTTGTGGTGTAACCAACCAGTCGTCGCTCTTGCCTGCTGGGGTGTACATCGAAGTAGAAGCAGCAGAATAGCCTGTGGCGCCTTCTGCCTCATCACGCACGGGTACCCAAGCGTATTCGTTGCCAGCAGCCGTGAAGGAGTACTCTTGCGATTCGTCGTCGGGGGTGTTGGTGTCGCCGTCGTAGAGCAACACACCGCTCATGCCATTGTCAAAGTTCTCGCTATAAAGTACGTTGCTATCGTACGAAATCTCACGTTCGTAAGCACCGCGAAGGTTGAGCGTGTAAGCCTCGTTGGCCGTAGCAGCGTTGCCCGTTACGTCGGTTACGACGCCCGCCGGAAGGACTACTTGATAGTCAACGTCCTTGAGCAGGTTCTGTTGGGTAGCAGAGTAGGCGAACAAACGACGACCGTTGACACCCAATAGTAAGTTAGCTACGGGGCTTGAGATGCCCTTCTGATAGAGTTGAGCACGTGCTGAAGTTGATGTGAGTGCTACGCCTGCGTCGAAGTTGAATGTGACGGGGCTGGTTGAAGCATCAATCTTAGCCAAGGTGGCATCGGCCTTAGGCGAAGTGCTGAGCACTTGCATGGGTGTGTTCGAACGACCTGTGTAGCTAATCTTTATCTCTTGGTTGTAACGCGTGGCGTCACCCTTGATGCTAATGGCCTTGGCAGGGATTACCAACTCATAAGGCATGGCATCGTTGCTGAGGTTGACAGCGCGGAACTGAATATTAATCGTGTTGGGGTCAGTCGCATCGGTTTGAATGCTGAGGGCTGAACCTACTACTTTATCTTCTAAGACATCGCGCAACTGTATCTTGTTGGCTTGTACCAAGGGTTGCACGTTGCGCGTAAAGGTAAGCTTTACGTTTGTCAGCTTTGAGAAAGTAGAGCCAGCAGCAGGAGTGGCCGTATAGGCACTCAAGAGGTCGGTAGTGGCGGCAATGTTGGAGAAGGGTTCGGGTAGGGTGATAACGTAACTATCAACATCGCCCGTGAAGACGCCCAGCGTGCGTGAGTCGTCACTAATGGCAATGGGCGTACCTGAATTGTCATACCCCAACTTGCTCAAGATGTCGAGGTTGTAGTGCTGCTGCATGCCTTGGGTGAAGTTGACCCAATAAGCGCCCGAACGCACACCGAAGTCGCGGTAGGGATTGCCCTCAGGACCGGCGGCATATACCTCGCCACCGTTATCGACAGTAAAGCCTGCGTAGGCTTGGCTATACGTGTCGTTATAGAGTGTGAACTCATCCTTCTCTACGTCGTACTTGAAGGGGCAGTAGAACTCGTTGGCGGCTACACTCGAACTGGTGTTGCCTTTGTCGTTGAAGTAATAGGCAGCGCCCGTTACGTAGCGTCCATTGTTGCTAAAGGTAGCTTCAGAGATGAAGAGCAACTTCTCGGCTAAGGGTTTCCAAGCCTCGGTATCGCTCGTTTCGAAACCGATGAATTTATACGTATGTTCCTCAGTGTTGTAAACGTAGTAGCTGCAACCGCCGCCGCCCTTCTCGGTGGGCAGGTAGCTAAACGAAAGGCAGCCCAGCACGTACTTACCGTCGGCAGCAATACCGATGAAGCGATTTTGCTTCTGATTTTCGTGAGCTTGGTCTAATAGGGGAAGGTTGGGGGTAGCAATGGTGTCGCCCGTGGTGAGGTTCCAAAGGGCTGGTTTCTCTTCGTACTCATTGCCATTGGGATTGACGATGCCGACAGCATAGCGGCCGTCGGGGGTAACGTGGTTAATCTCGCCACGCAGGCCCGTCTGTTGTACAAAGTGCCAAGCGCCCTCGGTCACGTTGTAATAGGCAGCATGGTTGTTGATAGAACCGACTACGATGTTACCATCGTTGGTGACGTCTTGTGCCGAACTTGCCTTCACGGTGTCGGCTTTCAGTCCCTCGGTAAGTGAGAGACTCTCGGTAGTACGAAGGTTGACACGGCGCGCACCCACATTATAAATTTGTGTGGTAGAGCCGTCTTCGGCTTGAACGCAGAAGGCACCCCACTGACCATTGTCAGACATGCCCGTAAGAATGCCGCCGTCGTCAAACTTGAAGGTCTTGTACGTAGGCGTCGCTGTCTGCGTCTGTGCGCTTAGGCCCAGTGTAGTAGTGGCCATACACAGCAGTAAGAACTTCTTCATTCTTTTTCTCTTTTGGTTGATTTTTTGAGGTTGACGTGTTAATGGGTTGATGAGTTAACGGGGAAGTTTCTTTCTTTTGTGCTTCGAATGGTAACTTACTCGTCAACTTGTCAATTTGTTAACTTGTCAACTTATAATAAATTTAATTAGTTTCTGTGTCAACATAGCGTCAATTTCACAATTAACGCTGCAAAAGTACAAATAAAACGATAGGTAAGTTTACATTTTGTTTTAAAAAACGTAATAATCAATGCTTTTGGGCAGCTTTTAGTGTGTAGCGGCAAACCATATAGCAGATGGGTGACTAAAAGTCTGTCGGCTCTATAACGAATTGTACACTCTACCAAGTAAAGCGCTTCCGCATTTAAAAAAGGCTCTGTAACGTTTCGTGTGGGTAACTCCAATTAATTTGGCTCTATAACGAATAGTGTGGGTAAAACTGCAATTGGGCCTCACCCCCTAACCCCCTCCCCCACAGGGGAGGGGGAATAAGTCACTCTTACTTCTTGAGTTTTCTGTTGGTTCTCAACTAGAAACGCAGCAAGTAAAGGTTACTTATTCCCCCTCCCCTGTGGGGG
>JBNMKQ010000119.1:0-8201 GCA_050874425.1 Alloprevotella sp. | reverse complement strand
CCCTCAGTGTTTTTAAGATGAAACATTGAAACTAAAAATGAAACATAAATATATTATGTTTCATCCTCTGAAAGTATTGATTATCAATATGTTAAAACTGAAAAGTGAAACATGAAAGCAAAAAACGTCATCGGTAAAATATACGTAAGCGAAAATGCCTATTTAGGGCGTTTTGAAACATTTTGTAGAGGATTTTGTAGAGGTTGATAAACTGCAATTGTGCCTCACCCCCTAGCCCCCTCTCCTCAAGGAGAGGGGGCTAGGGGGTGAGGCCGTTAGGGTGGTTCGTGGACTCTTCGATAATTATTGGGGAAAGTAATAATTGTTTAGCCATTCAAAGCGAGTGTCAAGGAAGTTGACCATTTTAGTAACTTCTTCGTCAAAGTCAACCCCATTGTTCCACCGCTCAGCGTTGCTGAGGGCAGACGAGCGAATGAGTTCTGCTTTACGCTTAATCGTATTAATCAAGTTATCCCTATTGGTATAGAAGTGACGAAAGCGTTGTTTTACTCTCTCAAAGAAGTAGTCCTTTGCAAGCAATTGTTTAAACCATGGAGCCTCGGCAATGTGTAAGCCTTCGGGGATTTTAAGATTCTCTGCATGTTCTTCAAGGCAGTTGCCGAGAGAGAGATCGAAGTCCCAAACAGGGCCCATGTAGAGTTTACTTGAGAGTGTAAGGTGCATTTTACATGAAGCGTACATGCCCGCATCAACGTTTTTGGTAATCTCGTTGATAAGATACCAATCAACGTAACTATCTATGTCAATAAGATCGTCAACCGACATACCATTAGAAGCAATGCCGTCAGGAGCATAGATAGCTTCTTCGCAATAGTTGACATAGTCAGAGAGGTACTTATACTTAGCATCGTTGGCCGCGTCGCCTTCAAAATCATCGATAGCTAACATGAGGCCGCGTTTTGTTTTGATATAAACCTCGTCGTCAGTGACACGATTGCGAGGCGTAACTTCGAGTAGGTAACCATCGTTACCAATGTTGAGTTTCGTCTCGCTAATCCCAACCTTGTCAGTGATTTGATAGGTGCCGCGATAGTCGTCGTTAAGGTAAACATCGGCATAAGCAGAGTTAGGCGTCCACTCTAAGTTGCTGGTGCGTGATAGGGCAAAGCCTACTTCGTTGCGCATCATACTGTTGTCAAGTGGGTTGGAGAGGAATATGTAAGAACTTTCGGCTGGAAGTCCAGCTATGCTATACTGCCTTTGCAGTTTCACCTTATAAGGTTTCTTCTCACCAGCCACCCATGTGGAGTTGCCACGGCCAGCAATGGTCATGTAGTTGAGGCTTTCGCTGGTAACTCCGTCAAGCGTGTTGACTTCAGTAATGGTGCCGTTTGTCTTCTGTTCTTTTTCAATAGGTCCATCTGCCGTAAGTTTGATAATAGGCAGTCCATTATTGCAGAGAGGACTGCTGAGTACCTCGCCAGTTGTAGACGTTACGCAGACGCTATCAATTTGTTCGATTGGAATGCTAATCTTTTGATAACCCTTGTTGATATAAATATTGAAGGTCCGATTGTTTTGTGCCGCTGCGAAGAGAGGAATCAACAGTAATAAGAGGAAAAGTCTAATCGTTTTGTGCATAAAAATGATGTAGCAGTTCTATTTTTTATCTTCTGGTGTCCAGTCTTTGTAAGGATACGAGCGGAGTGAAGAGTTATAATATTTGCGGTCGCCTGTAACCTCTTTCGTAATGAAAGGAGCACGCTCGTAAGCTTCTTCCTCGCTACCAAGTTCTACTTCGGCTACGATGAGTCCTGCGTTATCACCTAAAAATTCGTCTACCTCATAGGTGTGATTACCCACGGGGACAAGCCAACGATACTTGTCGATAATACCAGGTTCGCAAAGGGTCATGAGTGATAGTGCCTCGTCCTTTGTGATTTCCTTTTCAAATTCATAGCGCGAGAGCCCACCATTGAGCGAAGGGCCTTTGATAGTAAGGTACCCCTTGTCATCGCGCAAACGTACGCGTACAGTGCGACCACGTCCGCTACAGATATAGCCCTGCATGATGTGGCTATAAGAAGTGGAGAGTGATTTGAAATCGCCCTCCACTAAAAATTTACGTTCTATTTCGAGTGCCAAAATAGTAATGCTTTTTGTCGGGTTGATTACTGTAAAGCCCAATAAGCTGCAGTGCCTAAAGCCGCGATGAGTAACAAGACGATGATAATGCCCTTGATTACGTTCATGGCTTGACGGCGCTCCATAGCCTCACGAGCCTTTCTCTTTAGATTGTGTTGTACTTTATTCATGGTATATTTTTTTTAAGAGTTTACAAGTTAACGAGTAGACAAGTTAACGAGTTGACAAGTTAACGAGTTGACAAGTTAACAAGCAAGTAACTTTTCCTTGTTATTCGCATTCAATCATTTGCACATTTGCTCATTCTTGCATTTGCACATTTACTCAGCATTTGCACATTTACTCAGCATTTGCACATTCTCACATTTGCACATTCTCACATTTGCACATTTCCTACTCCTCATTGCCTTTGTCGGCAAACTCCATGAGGTAGGCCTTGATAAATCCGTCAATCTTGCCGTCCATTACGCCGTTAACGTCACTGGTTTGAAAACCTGTGCGGTGGTCCTTTACGCGGCGGTCGTCAAATACGTAACTGCGAATTTGGCTACCCCATTCGATTTTCTTCTTGCCAGCTTCGATTTTAGCTTGTTCAGCTTTGCGCTTTTGAAGGGCGCGGTCGTAGAGTTGTGAACGGAGAAGGCGCATGGCATTCTCACGATTTTCAAGCTGTTTACGGCTCTCCGTATTTTCAATGAGGATTTCTTCCGTCTCGCCAGTGTCAGGGTCAGTGTACTGATAGCGCAAGCGCACACCCGTCTCAACCTTGTTGACGTTCTGTCCACCAGCACCACCTGAACGGAACAAGTCCCATGATATCTTAGAAGGGTCAACGTACACCTCAATCGTGTCGTCTACCAAGGGGGTTACGAATACGGAAGCGAATGAAGTCATACGCTTTCCTTGAGCATTGTAAGGCGATACACGTACCAAGCGATGCACACCATTTTCACTTTTGAGGTAGCCGTAGGCAGAGTCGCCTTCAATCTCCATAGTTACGGTCTTGATACCAGCTTCATCGCCGTCTTGTAGGTGAGAGATGTTACACTTATAGCCGTGACTTTCGGCATAGCGCATATACATACGCATCAGCATCGAAGCCCAATCTTGACTTTCAGTGCCGCCCGCGCCAGAGTTAATCTTCAGGACGCACGACATTTGGTCTTCCTCTTGGCGCAACATGTTGCGCAGTTCGAGTTCCTCGATAGCCTCAATGCACTTAGCATAAGCTTCGTCCACCTCCTCTTCGGTTACCATTTCCTCCTTATAGAAGTCAAAGGCAAGGGCGAGTTCGTCAACAAGCGTTTTAACGTGCTTGTAACCTTCAATCCACTTTTCAATGCCTTTCACCTTTTTCATTTGTTCTTCGGCACGTTTAGCGTCGTCCCAAAATCCTGGGTCTTGCGTGCGAAGGCGCTCTTCTTCGAGCTGCATCGTTTTGGCATCTATATCGAGGTAGCGGTTCAATGCTGCTACGCGGTCTTGGGCATCTTTCAGTTGGTCAGAAGTGATCATGTATTGTTCTTTTTCGTTTCTCTTTTTTGGGGGAAAGTTGACGATTTCGCTTGTTGACAAGTAAACGAGTTAACAAGTAAATGGGTAAGTATGTTTATTTTTAAAGGTTACTTACTTGTATACTCGTCAACTTGTTAACTAACTAACTCGTTAACAAAAAATTATTTCGTTGCTGCCGCAGCTTCCGCTTCGGCATAGATTTGTTCGATTTGTTCAGCATAGTGGTCATACACTACGCGACGGCGCACTTTGAGCGTATTGGTAAGTTCGCCATTGTCCATAGTGAAGGGGTGAGGCAACAAGATGAAGTGCTTAATCTGCTCGTAGTGAGCAAGGTCTTGCTGCAACGTTTCGATACGCGCTGTGTAGAAGCGAATGATTTCTGGCTTCTTGCAGAGTTCCTCACGGTCCTTAAACGTAATGCCGTTATCTTGCGCATACGTTTCGAGCAAGGTATAGTTCGGGACAATCAGAGCACTGACGAATTTACGCTTATCGGCCACGATGACAGCCTGGTCGAAGTAGCGGTCGAGTACCAACTTCGACTCAATCATTTGCGGCGCAATGTATTTACCATTCGACGTCTTGAAGAGGTCCTTGATACGCTCGCGTAGGTACAATTCGCCATTCTTCATATAACCTGCATCGCCCGTATGGAACCAACCGTCTTCGTCAATCGCCTCTTTCGTTTGCGAGTCCTTCTTGTAGTAGCCCTTTGTAATGGTCTTACCACGGAGCAAAATCTCGTCGTTCTCGCCAAACTTGATTTCAATCTTATCAATGAGGCGACCGACAGAGCCCAATGAAACGGGTTGCCCTGGGATGTCGCACGATACAGTAGCCAAACTTTCAGTCAAGCCATAGCCTACTACCATATTGATGCCAGCAGCATGGACGAACTTCTCTACTTCGGGCGAAACGGCTGCACCTGCTGTGGGGAAGAAGTTAGCGCGTTCTAAACCTAACGTCTTGCGCAGTAACTTTATCACCGTCTTATCATACAACTTATATTGCAAGGCTAAGCCCATAGGCGCATTCTTGCCCTTCGACTTATAGTTGACCCAATAACGTTTGCCCACTTCAAGTGCTTCGCTGATGAGTTTGCGTTCCATAAAGGAACCATTCTCCAACTTCTCGAGCACGGCTTGATATACTTTCTCCCAAAAGCGTGGCACGGCACTCATACAAGTGGGGTGTACCTCTTGCATAGAACGCTGTACGTCTGCAGGGCGAAGATTGATGCACTGCAGTGCGCCCTCGGTCATTCCTAAGTAACACCAAGCGCGTTCGAAGATGTGTGTATAAGGCAAGAAGTTGAGGAATACGTCATCTTCGCTCAAGGGGAGCACAGCATCGTTTACGCGGAACCCCTCACGATATTGTCCGTAGGTGAGCATCACGCCTTTGCTCTGTCCCGTAGTACCACTGGTATAAAGGATATTACACAAATCGTCATCGTTAGCATCAGCCTGACGTTGGCGATATTCGGCTTTAAGGTCGTCGTCAATGCCGCCATTGAGGGATTCTTTTAAGAAGTCGTCAAAGTAGACAGACAAGTGGTCGTTCTCATTCTTCTTGACTGAACGGTCGAAGATGATAATCTTTTCAAGCGACTGAGCCACCGAGATGACGCTAAAGGCTGTATCATACTGCGGTTGTTCGCCTACAAAGAGGAAGCGCACTTGAGCGTCGTTGAGCATATAAGTGATTTGTGCAGCACTGCTCGTAGCATAGAATGGAATCGTTGTTACGCGAATGCCGTAAGCACCAAAATCAACGTAATGCGTTTCGGGCTTGTTTTGTGAAAAGACGGCTATATTTTCTTGCACCTTAACGCTGTGACGCAAAAGGGCAAAGGAAACCTTCTGTACGTTAAGAGCAAACTGACGCCATGATATGGGTATCCACTTATTGAGCGTATAGTCTCGATAACTTAGTGCAGCGCGGTCGCCGTACTTCTTAGCTTGCTCTAAGATAAGTTTAGATAGGTGACAATTATTTTGCATGGGATGCAGGTTTTAGGGGTAAAAACACCCTTTGCCGCAGACGAACATTGTTCGTTGCGGCTTGTGTTTTTTGCCCATGTGGGAAAGAATGAAGTTATTCTTCATTCGCAAAGGTATTTAAATAATTGCAAATAGGCAACCTTTTGCACAATTAAGCGTGTGTGGAGGATTTTGTAAACTGCAATTTGATGGGGCCTCTCCCCCTAACCCCCTCCCCCACAGGGGAGGGGGGATAAGTCACTCTTACTTCTTGAGTTTTCTGTTGGTTCTCAACTTGAAACGCAGCAAGTAAAGGTTACTTATTCCCCCTCCCCTGTGGGGGAGGGGGTTAGGGGGAGAGGCCCCATTTTATCAATACTTAAACGTGCTACCACCTAAGAATTCGCGTAGGAGCGAGGTTGGAGGCAATCCACGCGTAGAGATAGGCTTCAGATAAGTTAAGAACTTACGCAAACGATAGGCTTCAGAGTATTCGGGTGCAGACTCAGGCACTTCCTCTAAGAGTGGCAAGGCTTGGTCACGTAAGGCTGCCAATTCAAAGAGCAAAGCTGTGTTGACCATTTCGTCTGCTTCTTCTTGGAAGGGGAATATCCAACGTTCTTCACCACGGCGCACAGAGGGCCATTGAGCAATCGTTTCTTGTGCCGAACGAGCACGATATTTATGATCACGCACGATGCGACGCAGCAGACGATTGTCGGTAGTGGGTATGTAGTTATGGTCATCTAATAAAATAGTGGTCAACGCAGAGGCATAAATCTTGAATTTATGTTTGTCGTCAACGCCTTCTGTCAAGCGGGGGTTGAGTGCATGAATACCCTCTAAGACTAAGATGTCATGTTCCCCCAAATGGTAGCGATGGCCACTGGGCACACTTTTCCCCGTAGTAAAGTCGTAACGTGGCGTTTCAACTTCTTCCCCCTGAATGAGCGCATTAATCTGAGACGTTAGTAAGTCGATGTTCATGGCATCAATGTGTTCGAAGTCATAGTTGCCGTCAGCATCACGAGGCGTTTCAGTACGATCAACAAAGTAGTCGTCAGTAGAAATAGGCAATGGCTTTAATCCACAGGCCATTAATTGCACACTTAGGCGTTTACTAAAGGTGGTTTTACCACTTGACGAGGGGCCAGCTATCAAAATCACCTTAATATCCTTATTAGCAGCTATACGGTCGGCCAAACGAGATATTTTCTTTTCTTGCAGCGCTTCACTAAGGTTGATAAGGTCGTTGGTAAGTCCCTTGGTGCAAGCTGCATTAAATTCGCCCACAGTCGTGATGCCCAAAATTTCGTTCCAACGATGTTGTTCGTTGAAAACTTCAAACATCTTGGGCTGCTCAACCATAGGACGCAGTTCTGAAGGGTTCTTGGGGTCAGGTATGCGAAGGAACAAACCGTCGGCAAAGAGTTGAAGGTCGAACAGATAAATTTGTGAAGTCTTAATCAACAAAGAGCCATAAAAGTAGTCGGCCGTATCGTCCAAGGTATAATAAGTGGTATAAAGCTTACCCAAACCTTCGAGCAACTTTGCTTTACTCTCTAAGCCGTCTTGACGGAAACGAGTCACTGCTTGTTCCGTGGGACACGTTATGCGATGGAAGGGAAGGTCGGCCTTGATAATCTGTTCCATACGCTCCTTCAGTTTATTCACCACCTCTTGGTCAACCGCCTTACCTTCTGGCAAACGCAGACGGCAATAGTAACCATTCGACACGGGAGTATCGATGCGCAAGCGTGCCGAAGAACCATACGTGTCGCGTACGGCTTTATAGAGCACGAAAAAGAGAGAGCGCGTATACGTGCGCAGTCCTGACGACGAGGTAATATCTAAAAATTCCACGTCCTTGTCATTAAAGAAGGTAAAGTGAAGTCCTTCTACCTTATTATTGACCTTTGCACTTGTTGGACCATAAGGCATGTGGAGGTCGAGCATTTCGTATACCTCTTCGAGGTTGAAGCCCACTGGCACCTTGTGCGAGCGGCCGGTGTTTTTACAACGTATGGTTATATTCATGGTTTGTAATTTACTAGGGGCGTTCTAAAAATTCTGGTGCCAGTCAACCGACAGAATTAGAACATTTTAAAAACAGATTTTTTAGAACACCCCACTAATGATTTATCATGTTAATTATGCTCCAAATTTACAGTAAAGAAATGAAAATGTAGATTACAAAAAAGTGAAATAAATAGAAGTCGTAGACATTTTGAACATAAATGCCGCAAAATCAGCACATAATACAAAAAATGGCTCTATAATGAATCATGTGGGTAATATTACGTTTAATAATAGATACAAACTGCAAATTGTCGAAGAGAATAGGAATGAACATTAAGGCGCGCTTTGCACTTTGAGTCTTAAACAACTAATAGTTATATTGCAAGAAACGCAAGGGCGTAGCCTGTTTGTTTATGCTTTGTGCGTAAGCACAAGGCATAGTATTTATAAATGGTATGTCGAAGTATGTAAACCTTATGTCGAAGTATGTTCTCGCGCTAAGCGAAAATTAGTAAGTAGTTGATGCGATTGTTAAGAAAAGTCGCTTAGCGCGAGAACAAACATAACATACTTTTT
>JBNMKQ010000118.1:0-8282 GCA_050874425.1 Alloprevotella sp. | reverse complement strand
AAGTCACTCTTACTTCTTGAGTTTTCTGTTGGTTCTCAACTAGAAACGCAGCAAGTAAAGGTTACTTATTCCCCCTCCCCTGTGGGGGAGGGGGTTAGGGGGAGAGGCCGCATCAAATTGCAGTTTATCGAACAAAAGTGTAAAGTTTCTTGTCAAAAAGTTTGTCATGTCGTTATTTTTTTGGATTTTAGCAACATAAAACACTATTTTGTTATAAAAACGACAAAAACACTTTTAAATATTCACCTAAAAATTACCTGTATGAGAAAAGTTTACCAAAAACTATCACACTTATGGCTTTTGCTCATCGCATTGTTGACTGTGCCCGCTGTAGCAGTTGCACAGGACATATCGTCAGGTGGCGACGATGGAAGCACTACCATTAAGTATCAAGAAAACTTTGACTATGACGAGGGCGACTTGCTTAGCCAAGACAAGTGGACGCAGTATGGCACTAATGCAGCAGCTCCTATTCAAGTGGTGAACAAGACGCTTGAGTATGCCAACTATCCTGGTGGCGTAACGGGCAAGTGCATTCAGATGACACCGACTGTCTCAGGTCAGGACCTCTGCACGCGCTTCGACCCAAGTGATGAAGGTATAAAGAGTGGCTATGTCTATTATGCAGCCCTCATTAATGTGACGAAGTTGCCTACGCAAGAGGCTCCTTCTAGTCAAAACTATGTCATGAGTTTGCTCGTTCGCACCAAGAAGTACAATGTTGGCGAGGCAGATGCTGGAAAATACTTCAGTTCTACTGAACTCGGTCGCCTCTTCATCGTTAAGGCCGACGACAACTCCTATAAAATAGGTATCTCGCGTGGCAGTTCCACAGCCGTGTTAGCAGAAGGCACGTTTGCACTCAACACGACGCAACTCGTAGTCGTAAAGTATGGCGTAAAGACGAGCGATGGCAAAGACGAGGTAAAACTCTATGTTAATCCAACAGACTTTACCAATGAACCGAAGGAAGCAAGTGCAGAATTTGATGTAAGTGCTACAGGTTCTTCAGTTGGCAATTATGGCTTGCAAGGCTTCGAACTCCGTCAAGGTTCTAATGCTTCAAACCAAGGCCCCGAAATGTATGTAGGCGCACTCCGCATCGCACAGACCTATGCCGACCTCTTCGGTGAAAGCAGTGGTGGCGACACGCCTCAACCCGCTACGCCTACAATTAGCGTTAACAAGAATGATACCTTCTTGGCTGAAACTTACGTAGGTTATCCCACTACTAAGACAGTCACCGTGAAAGGCGCAGATTTGACCAGTGACGTGACAGTTGCAATTGAAGGCACTGGTGTGACGGCTGATAAGACTACTCTTAGCAAGGAAGAAGTAGAGAGCACAGAGGGTGCGCAACTTACTTTTACATTTGATCCTATCGAAGCTGGCGAAGGCACTATAAAGGTCTCTTACAGCAGCGAAGGCGCTGAAACAGTGGAGGTTAACTATAGTTACTATGCCCTGTCACTCACCGACGTAGCAACGCTCAGCGAACTCAATGCTAAGAGTAGTGATGACTACGAAGTATATCGCTATACAGGCGAGGCAGTGGTAAGTTTTATTGACAATTCGGCCCACCGCATCTACGTTCAAGACGCTACTGCTGCAACTGTTATTGCGAATGAAAGTTTAAATATGCCTAACGTAGGCGACAAACTCTCTGGCTTCTTTGGCACAATAAGTAGCAGTTGGGGCGTGACTACGCTCACTCCCGAATCATTTATGGGACAAGTGGCAATGGGCAACGTGCTCAGTACGGGCAACGAGGTAGAACCTATCGTGGCGACTCTTGCCGAAGTAAAGGCTACTCCTAAAAACTATCTGAACAAGCTCGTTCGCATTAATGGTGTAACCGTTACGTCTGATAGCGAAACCTTCGCTGAAGGCATGGCTCAACCCACACTGAGCGACGGCACCGAGACGGCTAAGATGCGCATCTTTAAGGGCACTTCGCTTATCGGCACAGCCGTTCCTACTACAGAAATCAATCTTATTGGTCTTTCAACCTCAACAGGTGCGGTGATTATTGCTCCGCGTGGCGCCGATGATATCGTTTATCGCGAATTAGAAGTTGGCGACCCCGAACTTACCATTACTCCCGCTCAGTTCGACATGGCAGCTGGTAAGGTAGGCCAAACCACCGAGGTGGGCACTATTCACATCAGTGCGAAGAACATGCCTGCAGCTACTACACTTGAGATTACGGGTGCTAACCGCGCTATGTTTGCCACTTCGGTAACGGAGATTAAGAAGGGCACAAGCGAGACAGACGTTGTTATCTCTTACAACCCGACAGCCATTGGCAAGCACAGTGCACGCGTCTTTATTGACTGTCCCGAAGCGCCCACGCTCTCACAATCTATTGCCCTCTCAGCCTACGCCATTGACGAGCAAAATCCGCCCGTTGTAAAGGCCAATGTCGAAAGCGTGAACTTTGAAGTAAAGGCTGGCGAAACGGCTGAACAGACCATCGAAATCCAGACGGCTAACTTGCCCGACTATGCTTACGTTAAGTTAGCTACAGCCGATGTATTCCGCATCAGTTCTTCTATGTTGATGAAGAATGCCAACACTTCTGTAAAGATTACCTTCGTTCCGCTGAGTGCTGGCACTTACGACAACGAACTCATCGTAACCACTTTAGGTGCTGACGAGTTACACATTCCTATTAAGGGTGTAGCTACGGACAATACAAAGCCTGACACACCGACTGAGGGTGACCTCCTTCCGCTCGATCCTTCTAACCCCACAACATTGCTCAACGAACACTTTGATAAGGGTGAGAAGAACAAGCCGCTCGCTATTGACGGTTGGAAGAACATTGCCACAAAGGGCACACGTGCTTGGTGGAGCTACACGTTCAACGATACGGACGAGTCTGCTGGCGAACAAGTAGCCAAAGTTACGGCTTACGACTCTAAGGTAGAGGACGGTGACGAGACAGAAGCTGAGATGATGCTCGTTACGCCTGCCCTTAACTTTAAGGACGCTGCTTCAAAGGTATTCACTTTCCGCGTTCGCGGTGACTACTTGACAGACGAGCAGACGGATCAACTCGAACTCTGCTACATTGACCTCACTGACGGTGATATGTACATCAGTCCCGTTGACGGCTTTACAATGCCTTCTACAAAGGACGAGAGCGGTGAATGGTTTGAATATCACGTAGACCTCACCGACCAGCCCATTGCCGACACCTTCTTTATGGCCTTCCGCTTTAAGAGCACACGCGGTCGCTACAACGCTGCTACTTACTACATTGACGATGTAAGTTTCGGTCGCACCGACCTTCCTGTCGTTCGCACCGACGTTGCAGCGCTTGCTTTCGAAGCCATTAAGGGCCAAGATGCTACCTCTGACGAGGTAACCGTGACGACTCAGAACTTGACCGAGCCTATCAAGCTCACCTTAGGCGGTGCTAACAAGAGCAAGTTCAAACTCTCTGAGAGTGAACTCCCTGCTGAGGGTGGTGTATTCACCGTTCGTTTCAATTCTGATGCAGAAGGCGTTCACGAAGCATACGTTAAGTTGGCTTCACGTGGCGCAGCCGACAAGTACGTTGTATTGACTGTCAACAACACCTTGCAGACAGGCATTGCTGGTATCAACGCTGCTCCTGCTGACATTACTGTATTTGCCCTCAATGGTGTTGCCTTGAAGAGTGGCAAGGCTATCACGCCTGCCGAAGCTATCAAGGGCTTGCCCACAGGTACTTACATCTTGCAGAAGACAGATGCCAATAGCATTCAACGCTTCAAGATTGCAGTGAAGTAATTACTTATACACATTAATTATCGAAAGCCAAGATAAGGTCTATGCCTCTATCTTGGCTTTTTTGGCCTCTCCCCCTAACCCCCTCCCCCACAGGGGAGGGGGAATAAGTCACTCTTACTTATTGAGTTTTCTGTTGGTTTTCAACTAGAAACGCAGCAAGTAAAGGTTACTTATTCCCCTTCTCCTCAAGGAGAGGGGGGGTTAGGGGGTGAGGCCCAATTGCAGTTTATGATTTATGCAAACTGCAATCCTTCTTGCGTTCATGAAGGTTTTTCAAATGAAATCTGTAATTTTGCACGTTTAGTGAAAGCAACAACGTATGAACGAAACAATACAGGTAAAGGGAGCAAGGGTAAACAACCTTAAAAACGTGGATATTGACATACCACGCGACAAACTCATCGTTATAACCGGACTCAGTGGTTCGGGTAAGTCGTCGTTGGCCTTCGACACATTATATGCCGAGGGCCAACGACGCTATGTTGAGAGCCTTTCGGCCTATGCACGTCAATTCTTGGGCCGTATGCATAAGCCTGAGTGTGACTACATAAAAGGACTTCCCCCTGCTATTGCTATCGAACAACGCGTAACGAGTCGCAATCCTCGTTCGACCGTTGGCACCAGCACCGAGATATATGAATATCTGCGTCTGCTCTATGCACGCATCGGTCATACCTTCTCGCCCATAAGTGGTGTGGAGGTGAAGCGCCACACCGTGCAGGATGTAATAGACTGCATGCACTCTTACTCCATGGGAACGCGCTTTACGGTGCTTGCTCCTATGCGAGTGCGTCAAGAACGAACCTTGCTTCAGCAGCTCAGCATCGACCTTCAGCAGGGACTCTCGCGTCTCGACGTTGACGGCGAAATGGTGCGTATTGAGGACTTTGCCGAGCAGTTGAAGGCGGGGCAAGTAGTCATTGACGATGCACCAAGCGATGAGGCTTTGCCAACTCCCACGCCAGAGGCTGTGCACTACTCGCTCTCGCAACTCAGTCTGTTGATTGACCGCCTGTCGGTAAGCGATGACAAAGACGTGCTTTCGCGCCTGGCCGACTCAGCCGAAACGGCTTTCTTCGAGGGCGACGGACAGTGCATGCTCCGCTTCTATCCAGCTCGTATTCTTCACACCTTTTCTACTCGCTTCGAGGCTGACGGTATCACCTTTCGCGAGCCCGATGACAATATGTTCTCGTTCAACTCGCCCATTGGCGCTTGCGAGCGCTGCGAGGGGTTTGGCCGCATAATGGGCATTAGCGAACATCTCGTTGTGCCCGACACGTCAAAGAGCCTTATGGACGGTGCCGTGATGTGTTGGCGCGGAGAGAAGATGGGAGAGTGGAAGAATGAGTTTATACGTCGTTGCTCTGTGCGTAAAAACGGATTTCCTATTTTCGAACCCTATTATAAGCTCACGCGCCAACAAAAGGACATGCTCTGGCATGGCGATGCAGCCGAGCAGCGTTTGCCCGAAGAAGAGCAAGTAAGCATTGATGCTTTCTTCCGCATGTTAGAGCGCAATCAGTACAAGATACAATATCGTGTTATGCTGGCGCGCTATCGTGGCAAGACGGTTTGTCCCGAGTGTCACGGCTCGCGCTTAAAGAAAGATGCTGAATACGTCAAGGTGGGCGGCCGCAGCATTACGGAGTTGGTGCAACTGCCTATCAAGGAGTTAGTTCCCTTCTTCGATCAGCTTGAACTCAGTGAACACGATGCTGCAGTGGCCAAGCGATTGCTGAATGAGATTAAGAGTCGTCTGCACTTCCTCTCTGAAGTAGGACTCAACTATCTCACGCTCGACCGTCTCTCTAACACGCTTTCGGGCGGTGAGAGTCAGCGC
This sequence comes from Alloprevotella sp., assembly GCA_050874425.1. Taxonomy (GTDB): domain Bacteria; phylum Bacteroidota; class Bacteroidia; order Bacteroidales; family Bacteroidaceae; genus Alloprevotella. The sequence continues at coordinate 2,662 of JBNMKQ010000118.1, read as the reverse complement.
ATCAACCTTGCCACATCGTTAGGCTCGTCCTTGGTCGGTTCGCTCTACATTCTGGACGAACCGAGCATTGGGCTTCACCAACGCGACACGCGCCGTCTTATCAACGTATTGAAGGAATTGCGCGACTTAGGCAATACGGTCATTGTGGTTGAACACGATGAGGAGATTATGCGTGCGGCTGACTATATTATAGACATAGGTCCTGAAGCGGGCCGATTAGGCGGACAAGTGGTGTATGCTGGGCCTTTTATAAAGGACGAGAACGAACTCTTGCAGCGCCACCCCGAACTCTTTGATAAGGAGAAGGGCTTGTATCGTTCACATACGCTCAACTACCTCTATGGTCGCGAACAAATACCCGTGCCCACATCGCACCGCACTTGGAATCGAAGCATCACGGTTGAGGGAGCACGCGAGAACAATTTGAAGGGCATTGACGTCACCTTCCCTCTCAACGTGTTGACGGTTGTAACTGGTGTGAGTGGATCGGGTAAGTCTACCCTTGTGCGCGACATCTTCTATCGGGCTCTCAAGCGGGCCAAAGACGAAGTGGCCGACCGTCCGGGCGAATTTCGTCGGCTTTCGGGCGATATTGATGCCGTTCAGGCCATTGAGTTTGTCGACCAAAACCCTATCGGGCGTTCTTCCCGTTCTAATCCTGTCACTTACGTTAAGGCATACGATGAAATTCGCAAACTCATGGCTGCGCAGCCATTGGCCAAGCAAATGGACTTTACGCCAGCTTACTTCTCGTTCAATGCCGAGGGCGGCCGTTGTGAGGAGTGTAAGGGCGACGGCGTGGTAAAGGTCGAGATGCAGTTCATGGCAGACTTAGTACTTGAGTGTGAAAGTTGTCATGGCAAGCGCTTCAAAAGCGACGTGCTTGAAGTGAAGTATGAGGGCAAAAATATCTACGATATGCTCGAAATGACTGTTAATCAAGCCATTGAGTTCTTTACCGAACATGGTCAAAAGAAGATTGTTAGCCGTTTGCGCCCCTTGCAGGACGTCGGTTTGGGCTATATTAAGTTAGGTCAATCCAGTTCAACCCTTTCGGGTGGTGAAAACCAGCGCGTCAAGTTGGCCTACTATTTAGGCTTGGAACGTTCCGTGCCTACCTTATTCATTTTCGACGAACCTACCACAGGTCTTCACTTTCACGACATCAACCGTCTGCTTCATGCCTTTAACGCCTTGATTGAGCGTGGCCACAGCATCGTGGTAATTGAACACAACCCCGATGTTATCAAGTGTGCCGACCACATCATCGAACTCGGCCCCGAAGGCGGCAACGAAGGCGGATATCTTATTCAAGGTTAGAAGGTTAGAGGGTTAGAGGGTTAGAGGGTTAGAAGGTTAGAGGGTTAAAAAGTAAGTATTTTAGCTCAAACTTTCAAACAAACTTTTTAACCTCCTAACCTCCTAACCTCCTAACCTCCTAACCTCCTAACCTCCTACCCCCCTAACCTCCTAACCTCCAAACCTCCTAACCCCCTAACCTCCAAACACCAAACTAAACTTTCTCTCCCTTAATGGACATCTTGCACATCATTACTCAAATGCTGATGATATTCGGCATTGTGTTGGTCGGACTCTTTGCGGCCAAACGTAATTTGTGGGCGGGCGACCTCGACCGCAAACTATCTATATTTATCATGAACATATCCATGCCAGCACTTATCTTGGCATCGGTTATGGGCAAGGACCTCGCATTCGAAAACTCCGAACTCATCTCACTTGCCGTAGTGGCCGTAGTCAATTACATTGTACTCATCGGTTTGGCCTATCTTATCCCCCATTTGTTTAAGGTAAACAAAGCCCGATTAGGTATCAGTCGCTTTATGTTAGCCTTTGGTAATGTTAGCTTCATTGGTTACCCCGTGTGCGATGCTGTGTTTGGTCCCAAGGCAGTGTTTTGTGCCTCTGTGCTCAACATACCCTTCAACTTGTTAGTATTTACCATTGGCGTTTCGTTTATAAATGGAGGAAAAGCCAAGAGCGCCTTCTCGCCTCGACTCATATTCTCGCCCTGCGTTATAGCTTCGCTCATTGCCGTAGTAATCGCCGTGGCACGCATTCAGATGCCCACGCCCGTAGGCCAATGGTTCCACCTTTTGGGCGACCTTACCACCCCTTGTGCCCTGCTTATCATCGGTTCCAGTTTGAGCCATATACCCGTGCGCGATATGTTAGGCAATCGTTTCGTCTATTCCATGACGCTGCTTCGCCTCTTCCTACTTCCCTTAGCCGTAGGCGGCGTATTAGCCCTTATGGGTGTCAATCCCTTTGTAAGTGACGTAGCTGTCGTATTGAGTGCCATGCCCGTTGCCACCAACGGCATTATGCTCTGCCTACAATATGGTAAGGACGAGCGGGTAATGACGCAAGGCCTCTTCTTTACCACCCTACTTTCCGTTATTAGCATTCCATTTGTAGCCTATTTGGCAAGTTTGTTCTAATTTATAGTTGACGAGTTAACAGGTTGACGAGTTAACGGGTAAGTTTGTAATATATAAGGTAACTTACTAAAGTTTCCCACCCCGAAATAATGGGGTGGGAAGGACAATAAGTCAAGAAAATTTTGTAACTTAGTAGGTGCTAATCAACTGAGTTTCAAACTATACTAAAACTTATTGTTATGGAAGCTAAATTCGGTAAATTT
>JBNMKQ010000117.1:0-8288 GCA_050874425.1 Alloprevotella sp. | reverse complement strand
GTACTGCCAACTTGGGGCATCTAACCCCAAGTTGGCAATACCGACGCGGGGACGCGTCGCCCCCAGGCTAGCTTGCGTTTGCAACATTTTGCTAGCGCGTGCTAGAAAGCACGCGTTACGTAGAGGCCGCATCAAATTGCAGTTTGTATCTATTATTAAACGCAATATTACCCACACCATTCGTTATAGAGCCCGAAATTAAAACCACAAAGCGCACACTTCATCTTATTCATATAAAAAAACGCGAAACGTATTCTTATACGTTTCGCGTTTTTCTTTTGTGATATATGTATATTCTGTTATTTCTCCATCCAGTTCGTAGCGTCCCAGCCACGACCATTTGAGCGGAATACGTCGTCGTACGTATCGTCAGAGATAGTGATGTCAATGTTATCGCCACCATCGGTGCTCAGTTTTGAACCTGTAAGCATCGTGTCCTCCATAGCCAAACGAATGGCTGCAGCACGTGGTGCAATATATTCTTTTTTCATGACTTATCGTTTAGTTTTTATATAAGATAGTTTTAAAATGAGCAGCGCGCTCGTTTAAAAACTATCCTATTGTTTTACTTCACAATTACTTCACAATCACCTTTTTGCCTTGCATAATGTAAAGGCCAGCGGGCAAGTTGTTAGTACCGCGGTTGCTCACCTTAATGCCTTGCAAGTTATAAACAGCGCCCTCGACCTTAGCACCACCATTCACATGGTCAATGCCAGTCACCTCGCCACCGTCAAAGCAGATACGAAGACCATTAGCACTCGCACCATCAGGAGCCGTAAAGTAAGCGCAAGTAGCAGGTAATGAGCTACCAGCAGTGCCCAACATAATCTTCTGTACGTCACCATCTGAAGCTACACCATAGAGGCCTTCCATGCTCTTGCTTGCCTCGTAGTTACCTACGAAAGTGATTTCGTTGTGAGTGACAGGGACAGGACTTGTAGCCTCTACCTTACCACCATAGTAGAAGGGGTCAGAAACTTCATTGTCAAAGAATACCAAGTAAGGTACGTTGGCCTTTAACACGCCGTCTGCCACTTCATCAAAGGTCAAACTACGGTCATTAGCGCTTACGAACTCTTGTGCCTTAGTAGCTTGCAAAGTTGTTACTGCTACGTCGAAAGGCAAGCATACTATATTCCAACCGCTTGCAAAGGTGCGATTGACAATTACATTGTTCACACCGGCTTCAGTACGAAGAGATTCTTTTGTATCAATCGTAATGGTAGGAGCAAAGGTTACGTCGATGTCACCAACGCCGGGGAAATCCTTGATTGTAATTTGAGCAACCATTTGGTCACCATTTACGGTGGCAGTTACGTTTACAGGGACTTCACCTAAATCGGGGCCTGCCCAATATTCAATACTTGGATCATCACCCTCTGTTATGGTAATGGTCTGTGATGTCGTATAAGTATTGCCTGCAACATCAAGGTTTGTTACCTTTATATTACCTACGCCTAAACCATCCATCACAAAGTTCTTCAACTCTAATGAGTAGGTGCCTTCTGACTCTATTAGGTTAATACTTGTCTCAGCAGGTTGATTGGTGCTGCCAAATACATGTACTGACAAGTCATTCTTATAGGTTGTAACAACCTCTTGTGGAGCGGGTTTTGCAAACTGAATCGTATAAACAGTTTGGTTGGCACTATTTACGCTAATATCATTACCCTTTACAGTAATGGTTGCAATAGCGGTCTTGTCATCGTAGCTTAATGAGGTAGTAGCACCAACACCTTTCTTTTCAAATGTCAACTTTTGAGCATCGTAAGTCTCACTCGACAAATCATAGCTTGTTGTGGTTTCGCTAAAGTTGATTGTTGCTCCTGTATAAGAAAGACTCTTCAACGTGCTATAATAAGTAAACTGAATATCGTCTACGTAGAATTCATCGCCTTTTGAACCACCAGGGACGGGGTTGGTCGTTAACGAAGCCAACATATATTGTGTTGTAGGCTTTTCCTTATAATAAGTAAAGTCTGCTTCAAACTTTGTCCAGTTTTCAGTAGCAGGAACAAGAATAGCAGCTTCACCTACACGATGGCTCTCCAAACTCTCATTGCCTACCTTTACCCAATTGCCATCAACCATGTCGGGATCACGATAATTAATGGCATCATGTAGGATAAAGCGACCACGAGCATTGGCACTGCCACCACTCTTAAACTTAGCATAGAAAGAGACCTTATCAGGGGTGCCAGCAAATACGAGGTGCTTGCCTTCTGTTGAGATGTCTGAGAAGTTGTAGTTGGCAGCACTTGCAGGTTCCATACTACCCATGGCAATAACTCCCGTCGTTAAATTGCCATTCGCATTTTTACGCGATACATCTTTTGAAAATAATTTTAAGGCAGAATTTCCAACAATTCCTTCTACTTTACTAGGCTTTGGTGAGGCACCCTTTCCTATCGAAAAGATGATACCTCCTAAGCCATTGTCTACTGCACTTTCAAATGAGCGCCACTCGTTACCAGGAGTATTGGAGCCCGACCAGGTCTCAAAACTGGGGTCCGTAAATTGGTATATGCCTTGCGCACTTGCTGACATTCCAATAGCACAAGCTGCTAAGGCTAAAATATGCTTCTTCATGTTTCTTTACTTGATTACTTTCTTTCCATTAATTACATACACACCCTTTGTAGCCTTATTTACGCGAACGCCACCGAGTGTATAAATAGTTGTTGCGTTAGCTGAAGGAGTTACCTTTACGCTGCCAATGCCTGCAGTAATGTTCTTCTCTTGACCTACTGCGACATTGATAATTTGACCTAACGACTCACTCATGTCGATGTCAATGTTTGCATAAAGCGCTGTAGCAGTTAACTTACCTGAGAGAACGATGGGCACATCTCCCAAATCTGGTCCCATCCAAAAAGCAACTGAAGGGTCGTCACCCTCCTTTATCACAATAGACTGATTGGTTGAAATTGTACTAATGCCATCAGCAGTCTCCATTTTTACACCCTTCAGTTCTACATTCCCTACTGCAATATCACTCTCCCCATCTATTAAATGAAAGTTTCTGAGCGTAAAGTCGCAAGTACCATCACCTTTGTCAATAACAGTAATAGCAGCAGGAATGCTATCCGTGCTTACCTCGTTAACTTTCACTACAATCTTTTCATCGTAGTTAGTTTGCGTTTGCGCCATGCCGCAGAGGGCACAGAGCGAAAGACAAAATGTAAGTAAAGTTTTCTTCATAATTTGTATTTTTGTATTTTTGTTTATTATCAAAATGTCTGAGGCTCAGCAAGTGGGAAGCCTGCCCCCCACTTGCTGCTTTTTTAGAACAAATAGTTAAACCCTAACGTGCCATAAATGGGGTAGAGCGCGAAAGTGACTGACTCGTAGTCGGAGGGGAAGATGCTATTCAAGCCCCACGTCAGGTTGAGCGAAACGCTGAGGTGTTTATAGGCTTTAAACTCTCCTCCGACTTGGAGTCCCCACGCAAAGCGGCGGAGGTCTTTCGAGAAGTCGTAGTCGGCACTCGTCACCTCAGTGGCAGGCCCCGCGGGGTTGGGCTGACGTATGTAGCTCACATCGTCGTCGCTCTTGCTATAGGCCGAACCGGTAAAGTTGCCATTGATGAGGTAAGAGAAGTAGGGACCGGCCTGCACCTGCCAACGATCGTTGAAAGAATAGGTGGCAAGGAGGGGGAAGGTCAAGTAGTTGTTGTTTACCTTCGTCTTTACATTGCCCCAATAGGCGCCTTCTATCTTACCCGAACCGTCGGTGTTGTAGGCTACGAGATGATAGTTCTTCACACGGGCATCGGTTTTCATGGCCTTATTCTCAAGACGTATACCGAGCATCGAACCCCAGTGTTTGCCATACTTGCGGTGTACCAAGCCCTCCAATTCGATGTTCAACATCGGGTGATAGCCATTAATCTGGCGTATCTCAGCGGGCAGGGGAACAGGTGATGTACCACCAATATTAAATCCTGCGCCTAAGCGCACGTGCCACCCCTTCAAGGCGGCCTTAATCAAATTTGTATCGGTTTCCTTTGCGGGCTCCACTTCGCGTTGAGCCATGCCTTGCATGCCAACGCTCAGCAAGAGCGTAAGGAGTAGAAATATGCGTTTCATTTATTTGTTGTTGAGCGATTAAAAAAGATCAGCGTGCGAACCTGTGTCGGTCATAATAAGAATTAACTCATCTTCGACCTCTTGCCATACAAGCAACCAATCGGCTTTGATGTGGCATTCCCATGAACCTTCGTAATTACCCGATAATTTATGAGGGCGATAGCTTGCTGGAACTGTACCTGTTTGTTCCAACAAGTTTAACACCTTTGACATTTCATGTATTGGAAATCCTCGCTTTTCGCAACGTTTTAAGTCCTTCTTGAACTTTTTGGTAAAAGATAACTTATACATTGACTCCACATGATTTTAAAAGGTCATCAACAGAATCAAAAGGACCATATACACGTCCGTGCTTAATGTCATCCAAACCTTCTTCTATGCCCGACTTCTTTTTACGTCCAATCTTCCAACCGAACTTCTTAACCAAGTCCTTGAATAATTTGACATCTTCTGAAGGGAGGATAAGGCGAAGTTCCTCCATATTGGGATTTAACGTTGTTGTGCTCATATTTATATACTCAATAAACTTATTAAACTCATAAACTTATTACCCCCTCTACTCATACACCAATCTAAACTGGCTAATGTCGAGCACGGAACCAATTGCGCCCTCAAAGTAAGCGCCTTGGCGGCTTGAAGTGGCTACTACGGCTATGGCGTAACCTTTGAGCGCAAGACGATCGGGGTCGATTGCGGTGTGGCCATTCTTAAACTTGAAGGGTTCACTAAAGTGGGTCCACTCAGTGGGTTCGCCAGGATTGTCGATACGCGCCATCATGACAATGCGGTCGGAGGTCAACACGTCGTCACCATTCAAGGCTACAAAGTTGTTGGGGTCGCATTCATATACGACGGCATAGATGTCGGCCGTGTCGCGGCGGTCTGGACAAACTTTCTTATCCTTATCGGTAAACGTTTCGCCTACCGTGTAGCGGTAATAGCCTTCTAAACTTTTAGGCACCTTGGCCAATACTTGCAAGCCGAAGGCTGTAGCCTCGCGCGGACGCTTCATGGCTATCTTATTGTTAAACTCACCAATAAATAAGCTACCTGCGGCTATCGGCATTTTTACCATATCGCCAAACGAACCCGTGCGGCAGGTCTGCAAACGCACGCAAGCGCCCATCTCGTCGTCGGTAAAGGGAGCCGTAGGATAGGCCAAAGGCGTCTTAGCGATACCTACCATAGCGTAGCCACCATTGCCTGACGACCACCAGTTGAGGGATTTGTCGGGTTCGCTCTCGTCTTCCTTGGCTTCCACCTCGTTCCAGATGTAGTACTTGTTATTGGCATCGAGCTGGTAGTGGTCGAAGTTCATGGCAGCAAGACCTGTGAAGTATCCAAAGCTTACGGTATAGTCTTTTTGCCACTTGCCGTCTTGCGAGTGAGTTGTATAAGTTTGGGGGGTCTTGAAGTTACGTGTAATGCCGTTGCCATTGACTGTCTGTCCGTCGACTTCAGCCGTAATCGTAGCAGCGTCAGAAAGTAAAAAACGGGGATTAAGTGCCGTGCGGTCTGTACCCTTCTCAAGCGTAAAGTCAATGGTGCGCTTCTCTTGGTTTACCAATGGATTGCCAATCACCATACCAGGGTGTTCGTTCAACCACGTAGGGTCAACGCCCTCGATGTCGCACTCTGCATTCAACTCTTCGTCTTGAATGCACGATTGCAGCGTAAAGAGAAGTACGGCTGCTTGTATAAGTAGTAAAAAACGTTTCATCCGAGTTTAGTAAATAGTTTGATTAAGTTGCATTTAGTTTTACACAATTTATCGGGTGCAAATTTACGAAAAATATTGTCAACCATTGGTATTTGCTGATTTTCAACGCGGAAAGTACCGGTAAAACCGGTATTTTACCGAAATCTAACGTTAATTCCAGGGTCTATAACGAATCGTGCTTTGCATATACATGTATAAACTGCAATTTGTCGAACAGACAAAGATTAATGAAAAGATTAACGAAAAAGATTAACGAAAAAGATTAATGAGACGATTAATGAAAAAGATTAATGATAGATTAATGATACATTAATGTTTAAAACTAAGCGCGAAGCGCGTAACGTAAAGTTTTTTGCGCTACGCGCTTTTGTTAACATTAATGTTTCATTAATCTATCATTAATCTTTCCATTAATCTTTTTTCATTAATCTTTCCATTAATCTTTTTCGTTAAACTTTTTCGTTACCTTTGTCCATACAACTAATAATGCATTCGCGTATGATTAAACGTTTCCTCTCTTTTGCGTTGGCCGCCACAGTGGCCCTTGGCGTAAACGCCGTGCCTGCACGCCGCGTTCAGCACGTTGTAACCCAACCCGATGGCACCCGCCTTACAATCACCCTTCAGGGCGATGAACATTTCCATTACTTCACAACTACCGATGGCGTGCCCGTTATACGCACCGCTGACGGCAGTTTCCGTTACGCACAGTTGCAAGGCACTGCGCTCAAGGCTTCGGCCCTCGTCGCACACGAGGCTACGCATCGCACTAACGAAGAACTTTCATTTATTAGCAGCACAAATCTCAATGGCGAAGCACTGAGTTCGCTGCGCGCCATGCGCTTGGCCAACACCACCAAGAGCCAACCCCTCAAGCAACGCAGCCGCAGTGGCCTCACACGTGCTGCATCGGCTACCGACGGCACGACTTCACAACAACCCGCCAACATCACAGGCCAACATCGAGGATTGGTCGTTCTTGTCAACTTTAAGAACGAGAAGATGCAACCCGCTCACACGCGTCAAGCCTTTGACGATCAGTTCAACCTCGTGGGGTATAGTAAAAATGGCAACGCGGGCAGCGTTCATGACTACTTTCTCGCACAGTCTTATGGGCAATTGGACGTGACGTTTGACGTAGTAGGACCTGTCACTTTGTCAAAGAATATGGCCTCGTATGGTGGCAACGATAGCAATGGCGACGACAAGGACCCTGCAGGTATGGCTTATGAAGCGATAAAATTGGCCAAACAGCAAAACCCTTCGCTCAACTTTAAGAACTACGATTGGAACAACAACGGCGAGGTGGACCAAGTATACCTTATTTATGCGGGGTATGGTGAAGCCTCTGACGAAGACGGTTCGCTTGAGAACACAATCTGGCCGCACGAATGGCAACTTTCAGCTGCAGGTTATAACCTCAGTTATGACGGCGTAACAATTGACACTTACGGTTGCTCATCTGAACTCTTGGGGAACGACTCTTACCCTGTTCAGATGGACGGCATTGGTTCGGCTTGCCACGAGTTTAGCCACTGCCTCGGATTGCCCGACCTTTACGACACTTCAGGTTCAAGCAATCCTGCCTTTGGCATGGACACGTGGAGCCTTATGGACTATGGTTGCTATGGTGATAGTGGCTACAAGCCCTCGGGTTACACCTCTTACGAACGTTGGATGAGCGGTTGGCTCACACCGAAACGCCTCACGGAGGGCACTTCTATTACGAACATGGCAGCCTTGACCGATAGCCCCGAGGCTTATATTATATATAATGACAACTATCCCGACGAGTACTATCTCTTGGAGAACCGTCAACAAACGGGCTCGGACCTCATGCTCGAGGGACACGGGCTCTTGGTGCTCCACGTCGACTACGATGAAGATGCGTGGTATAATAATGAGGTGAACAACGTGAAGAGTCACCAACGTTGCTCTATCATCGCAGCTGACAATAAGTTGAGTTCGTACAATCTTTCGGGCGACCCTTTCCCTGGCACTTCACACAAGACGGAACTAACGGACACATCGCGCCCTGCTGCCTCGCTTTTCCATACAAACGCTGCCGGCACAAAGAAAATGGGGAAGCCCTTAACTAACATCACAGAGTCCGCCACCGGACTCATCTCATTCGACTTCATGGGGGGCGCTGAAACGGGCATTCATTCCATTCTAAAGGACATTGACAATACGCCCCGCCCCACCTACGATGCCGCAGGTCGCTACATCGGCACTATGAACCGCACCACGCGCCTCAAAGCGCAAAAGCAAAGCGGTGAGTGGTTGATACAGTAGTAAATGGGCAAATGTGCAAATGTGCAAATGTGAGAATGTGCAAATGATGGGATAATGATTTGGGCTCTATAACGAATCATGTGGGTAATATTGCGTTTAATAACAGATACAAACTGCAATTTGATGCGGCCTCTCCCCCTAACCCCCTCCCCCACAGGGGAGGGGGAATAAGTCACTCTTAC
>JBNMKQ010000116.1:0-8376 GCA_050874425.1 Alloprevotella sp. | reverse complement strand
AAACATTAATGTTTCATTAATCTATCATTAATCTTTTTCGTTAATCGTCTCATTAATCTATTTTCATTAATCTATCATTAATCTTTTCATTAATCTTTGTCTGTTCGATAAACTGCAATTGGGCCTCACCCCCTAACCCCCTCTCCTTGAGGAGAGGGGGGACAAGTCACCTTTTCTTGCTCATTTTCAGGAAATATCTCAAGCAAGAAACTGGGGAGAAAAAGGTAACTTCAGTCCCCCTCTCCTCAAGGAGAGGGGGCTAGGGGGTGAGGCCCAATTGCAGTTTATTTGTTTTTCCCTTTTTTATTGCGTTCGCCTTGCGCTATCTTTTAATAAGATAGTAGTATCTTTGCAACATGAAACAGCAACTTACGATACTAAAGGTGGGAGGCAAGATAGTCGAGACTCCAGCCTTGCTTCAACAACTGCTCACTGACTTCGCACAGATTGAAGGACTCAAGATATTGGTACATGGCGGTGGCCGCACGGCTACTGACATGGCGACTCGCTTGGGCATCGAAACGCACATGGTGGACGGACGACGCATTACGGATGCTGACATGCTGCGCGTGGTGACGATGGTGTATGGCGGATTAGTCAACAAAACGCTGATTGCGCAATTGCAAAGCCGTGGCGTGAATGCTATCGGACTGACGGGAGCTGATATGAACGTAATCCGTTCGCATCGTCGTCCCTTGAAGAATGGCATTGACTATGGCTTTGTGGGTGATGTTGATAAGGTGGACGCTGAACGCTTGGCACTGCTGCTCGATGCGGGCATTACGCCCGTCATGGCACCACTGACACACGACGGAGCAGGCAATTTGCTCAATACGAATGCTGATACAATTGCCTCCAAAACGGCTAAGGCTATGGCCGCACGCTACGACGTTACACTCGTCTATAGCTTTGAACACGCTGGCGTACTGACCAATCCTGATGACGAAGAGAGCGTTATCCCTACTATCACGGCCGAAACGTTTGAACAACTCAAGGCTGACGGAATTGTCAGTGGAGGTATGTTGCCCAAACTCGAAAACTGCCTTGCTGCCGTTGCTGCTGGCGTAAAGAAAGTAGTGATTGGGGGGACGGTGATAGAATAACGGCCTCTCCCCCTAACCCCCTCCCCGACTGGGGAGGGGGGACTAGTTACCTTTTATTGCTGAGTTTTGTAACGGCATTGTTTCATTGCCACATTAGCATATTGCCACATTAGCATATTGCCACATTAGCATATTGCCATATTAGCATATTAGCACATTAACACATGACGAAATACGAAATAATGGCTCCCGTGGGTTCACGCGAGAGCTTGGCAGCTGCCCTCAAGGCAGGAGCCGATTCTATATACTTTGGCATTGAAGCACTCAACATGCGTGCTCATAGTGCCAGCCGCTTTACGATTGACGACCTACGCGACATTGCCGCACAGTGTAGCGCACAAGGCGTAAAGTCCTACCTTACGGTCAACACCATTATATACGATGAGGACATCGAACTCATGCACCACATCTGCGATGCCGCTCACGAGGCGGGCATTTCGGCCATTATCGCCTGCGACGTAGCAGTAATGGACTACTGCAACCGCATTGGACAAGAGGTGCACCTCTCTACACAACTCAATATCTCTAACACAGAGGCATTGAAGTTTTATGCACGCTTTGCCGATGTTGCCGTGCTGGCACGCGAGTTAAACCTCGACCAAGTGGCACGCATTCACGAGGCCATTGAGCGTGAACATATCTGTGGTCCTTCGGGTGAACTCATCCGCATCGAAATGTTCTGTCACGGAGCGTTGTGTATGGCGGTAAGTGGCAAGTGCTACCTCTCGCTCGACAACTTAGGTCGTTCGGCCAATCGCGGACAGTGCATGCAGGTGTGTCGCCGTAGCTATACGGTGAAGGACCGCGAGACGGGGGTAGAACTCGACATTGACAATAAGTACATCATGAGTCCGAAGGACTTAAAGACGATTGGTTTCATTGACCGCATGATGAAAGCTGGTGTGCGCGTGTTTAAGATTGAAGGCCGCGCCCGTAGCGCCGAGTACGTTTACACCGTCGTACAGTGTTACAAAGAAGCCATCGCTGCCGTAGAGGACGGAACTTTTAGTCCCGAAAAGGTAGAGGGGTGGAACGAACGTCTCAAGACAGTATTCAACCGTGGCTTCTGGGACGGCTATTACTTAGGTCAGAAGTTGGGCGAATGGAGCGAAGTGTATGGTTCGGCCGCTACCGAGAAGAAGCAATACATAGGCAAAGGCCAGAAATACTTCTCAAAGTTGGGCGTGGGCGAGTTCTACCTTGAAGCTGGCGACTTCAACCGTGGCGACAAATTGCTCATCGTTGGTCCGACTACGGGTGCGCTCTATGTGACCGCCACCGACATTCATGGCGACAACGGCCCTATCGACGTGGCCAAGAAAGGTATGCGCGTGGCTATCCCCGTGCCCGAAAAGGTGCGCCCGAGTGACAAACTATATAAAATAGTAAAGGCGTAAAGGCCTTTACTATTTTATAAATGTGCAAATGTGAGAATGTGCAAATGTGCAAATGTGCAAATGGTCGCATTTGTACGATGAGTAATTAAAGCATCATTCAATCATTCGCACATTTGCACATTCACACATTTGCACATTTGCCGTTAGGCATCATTTGCCCATTCTCACATTTGCACATTTGCACATTGAAAATTTGAAAAATTTTCCCCATGCATCTCCTATTTGACTTTGGTGGCGTGTTGGTCGACCTCGACCGTCAGCGCGTAGAACGTTCGTTCGATAAGATAGGTTTCGACATACGTCCCTATCTTGGCACCTATAAACAAGCCGGTATCTTCTCCCAATTAGAGCAAGGCCGCATTACGGAACATGAGTTCTGCGACGGTATACGTTCGCTCTGTCAGCAGGGCGGAGGCGTGACCGAACGCTTGAGCGATGAGGCTATCATCGCAGCGTGGGAAAGCTACCTTACCACCGTACCTACTGAGCGCCTTGAGATGTTGCTCAAGATAAAGCAACACTACTCTATTAACGTGTTGAGCAACACCAATACCGTACACTGGCGCATGGCCGAGGAAACCTTCTTTCGTTACAAAGGACTGACGGTGGACGACTTCTTCGACCACGTGTTCCTATCTTGTGAATTAGGCGTTGAAAAGCCCGATTCACAGATATTTGAGAAAGTGGTGGAGGGCATGAACGTGCCCGCTCACGACATCTTATTCTTTGACGATAGTGAAGTGAACTGCCAAGCGGCTCGCCAATGTGGCCTACAAGCCCTCATTGCCCCTGCTGGCAGCGAATGGTTTAAATATTTTGACGAATATGGCAAACTACACCTTCCATACATTCAAGCATAATGCCGATGCCGCGCAAGGCTATTGCGCAGCCATTGGTTTCTTCGACGGCGTACACCGTGGTCACCAATTTTTAATTGACCAAGTGAAGGCTGAGGCTGCTAAGCGCGGTCTTCAGCCTATTGTTATATCGTTCGAGGAACACCCACGTTTAGCCCTTTCGGGAGCACGCTATTGGCCCGAACTGCTCACCACTAATGAGCAGAAACTACAACTCTTGGCGCAAACGGGCCTTACGGGTTGCGCCATGCTCAACTTCAATCACGAGATGTCGATGCTCACCTCGCGTGAGTTTATGGAACTGATTCTCAAGAAGGAATTAAACGTAAAGTGTTTGCTCGTAGGCTACGACCACCACTTCGGTTCTGACCTCTCAGCTGGCTTTAAGGACTACGTGCGCTATGGACGCGAGTTGGGCATAGAAGTGTTGCGTGAACTTCCCTTTACGGCCGAGGACGAACTGCGCGTGAGTTCTTCAGCTGCGCGTCGCTTCCTCACGGGTGGCAACGTAGAAATGGCCCGCACGTGTTTAGGTCGCCCCTACGTATTAGAAGGCACGGTGGTAGAAGGCCATCATGCTGGCACCCTCATGGGCTATCCTACAGCCAATCTGCGTCCCGAATGCGAAGAGCAGCTCATTCCTGGCCGTGGCGTGTATGCCGTGCGCGTTGAGGTAGGTGGTTTCACCTACAAAGCCATGCTCAACATTGGTTGGCGTCCTACGCTCGACAATGGCACCGACCAAACCATTGAGGCCCACCTGCTCGACTACGAAGGGGGAGCGCTTTATGGGCAACATATCAAAGTGGCCTTCTTCCGCCGCATTCGCGACGAACACCGTTTTAGTAGCATCGAAGCCCTACAAAAGCAATTGGCCCAAGATGCTGATAAGGTGAGAGAAGTACTATGAATTAATGTGCAAATGTGAGAATGTGCAAATGCTTGGTGAATGTGCAAATGTGAGAATGTGCAAATGGTCGCCTTTGTATGCGCAATTTAAGTGTATGTACTTTTACATTCACGCATTCTCACATTTCCCAAGCTATCCACAAACACAGCAAAAAGAGGCGACCATTTGCACATTCTCACATTTGCACATTTGCACATTTTCCAAGCATTTGCACATTTTCCAAGCATTTGCACATTTCCCAAGCATTTGCACATTCTCACATTTGCACATTTACACATTTACTATATGACCGCAATCGTAGTATTTATATTATTTATTGTCGTGCAGTTTGTAGCAGGATTGGGCGCGTTGTTATTCTCCAATCTTGACAAGTTAGGCACAGACTTTCCGATGGACCAACTCAGTGTGAGCCCAGTGGCCACGGGCATTAGCCTATTGGTGGCCGAAGGCATATTAGCACTGGGCCTATGGCTATGGTACTATCGCTTTGAAGGGCGCGTGCGCAGTAAGGCCGTAACGCAGCCCGAACTGCTGAGCATATTTAAGTTTCGCCCGCTCAAACGCGACGTGCAGCAGCGCTCCGTCACGGTGTTTAATATCATTTACACCACCTGCTGCTGCCTAATTATCGCCTCAAGCGTGAGCGATGCCTTGACCCACCTCCACATCACCGCCCCCAACACGGCCAACTTCGAAGGCATGATGCACAACCCCTTGTGCTTACTCCTATTATGCTTCGTTGGCCCCTTGTGCGAAGAGTTGGTATTCCGCGTAGGTGTAGTGCGTTCGCTCTATCGTCACAACGTGCCCGGTTGGGCTGCCGCAGCCATTGGTGCATTGGCCTTTGCCCTGGTGCATGGCAATTTAGCACAAGGCATACCCGCCTTTATCGTAGGATTTATGTTAGGTGTAGCCTATTTGCGCACGGGTGATTTGCGTCTCTGTCTGCCCATGCACATCGTGAATAATGCATTTGCCGTGTATTGCACCCTCTTCGCAGCCCCCGACGTGTTGAGTTGGCCACGCATTGTCTTCTACACGCTCTTGGCCAGCTTCTGCTTTTACACCAATTTATATAATAGCAAAGAATAGTTTTAAGTTGGAAGGTTTAAGTTTTAAGTTTGAAGGTTATGAGGTTATAAAGTTAGTTCTGTTGATAATCAACGTGATGTAACTTTATAACCTCATAACCTCATAACCTCATAACCTCATAACCTCATAACCTCAAAACGTAAAACCCCATAACCTCCAAACCGAAATATTAATGCATATAGGAACTCTTGACCTTGGTCCTCGCCCAGTGGTGTTAGCCCCCATGGAGGACGTTACCGACATCGGCTTTCGTTTGCTCTGTCGCCGATTAGGAGCCTCGATGGTATACTCCGAATTTGTAGCGGCCGACGCTTTGGTGCGCATGGTCAATAAGTCGCTCGAAAAGCTCACCGTGTGTGATGCCGAACGCCCCGTGGCTATTCAGATATATGGTAAAGACCCCATTGCCGTGCGCGATGCGGCCCAAATCGTTGTAGAACGTGCCCACCCCGACGTGCTCGACATCAACTTTGGTTGTCCCGTTAAGCGCGTGGCAGGCAAAGGCGCGGGCGCAGGATTGTTACAAGACGTGCCGCGCATGTTGGAGATAACGCGTGCCGTGGTCGATGCCGTCGACGTGCCCGTAACGGCCAAGACGCGTTTGGGCTGGGACGCAGAGCATAAGATTATCGTCCCCCTGGCCGAACAGTTGCAAGACTGTGGCATTCAAGCCTTGACCATTCATGGTCGCACCCGTGCACAGATGTATACGGGCGAGGCCGATTGGACACTCATTGGCGAAGTGAAGCGCAATCCACGTATGCACATTCCTATTATAGGCAATGGCGACATCACTTCAGCCGAGGGCGCTGTGCGTGCCTTCAACGACTATGGCGTTGATGCCGTCATGGTGGGTCGTGCCACCTTTGGCCGTCCGTGGATATTTAAGGAACTGCACGATGCCCTTCACGAGGGCGACCACAGTGTCGACCATGTCATTCCGAGTCAATACGCACCGATGACCCCCGACTGGATGCTCGATGTATTGAAAGAGCAAGTGCGCCAAAGCGTAGAGCGCATTGACGAATACCGTGGCATTCTGCACGTGCGTCGCCACTTAGCCGCCACACCACTGTTTAAAGGACTTCCCAACTTCCGACAGACGCGCATCAACATGCTTCGTGCCGAAACCGTTGCCGAACTCTTCGACATCATGGAGTCAACACGCGAGTTGATACGGAATTAGTTAACAAGTTGACGAGTTAACGAGTAAGTTACTATAAAAGAACCAACTTACTCGTTAACTTCAAGAACCAACTTACTCGTTAACTTCAAGAACCAACTTACTCGTTAACTTCAAGAACCAACTTACTCGTCAACGAGTCAACCCCCAATAAAAAATGCAACGTATTATATTATCACTACTGTGCCTAATGCTATCAACGCAGGCCTTTGCCTTGCGCACCGATAGCATTATGCCTGAAGACTCGGTCGTCGTTGACTCCCTTGCCGATGCGACTGAAAGCCTTGACCCACTGCCCGTGCGACTGCAGAAGCTACTCGACAACGACATCTTCGAACGCACCCAGGTGGGCATTTATGTATACGACCTTACAGCCGACACACTCGTGTTTACGCACAATGAGCGTCAGTGTATGCGTCCCGCATCAAACGAGAAACTCATGACGGCTATTGTGGCCTTACACGACTTGGGCGTAAACTACCAACTCCGCACACGCCTTTATGCTGACCCACTGCCGACGGATAGCGATAGCATTTATACGGGCCACCTTTACATTCGTGCTGGCTACGATCCCTTGCTCGACGGCGACGACCTTCATGCCTTTG
The DNA here is from genome assembly GCA_050874425.1 of Alloprevotella sp. Lineage (GTDB taxonomy): Bacteria > Bacteroidota > Bacteroidia > Bacteroidales > Bacteroidaceae > Alloprevotella. The sequence continues at coordinate 1,229 of JBNMKQ010000116.1, read as the reverse complement.
CCGACTCGCTCAAGGCGCGTGGTATAACCCGTATCGCTTCGCCCATTCGACTCGACCTCAGCTTTAAGGACGACAAGCGGTTGGGCTGGGGTTGGTGTTGGGACGATGACGAGGTGCCCCTCACTCCCCTACTCTTTCGCAACAAAGATACCTTCACGGACAATCTGCGCCGCATCTTTCGTAAGGACAACATTGAGTGGGACGGCACCACCGACGTAGCAACCACACCCTCCGATGCTACCTTGCTCTGCACGCGCTCGCACAGTATCGACCAAGTGCTCCTGCCCATGATGAAGGAGAGCAATAACTCTATGGCTGAAGCGTTGTTCTACCAAATTGCAGCACAGGGCGGACGTAAAGGGGCAGGACGCAAACAGGCCGTGACGCATTACAACGACCTTATTCGCCACATTGGCCTCGACGCTTCGCACTACCAGATAGCCGACGGTTCTGGCCTTTCGCTCTACAATTACCTTACGCCCGAACTCTTAGGCCGTATGTTGCGCTTTGCTTACAACGACGACGATATCTACCGCCACCTCAACCCTTCACTACCCATTGCAGGCGAGGACGGCTCGTTGCGCAAACGCCTACGCGGCTCTTCGGCCGCAGGCAATGTACATGCCAAGACGGGTACAGTCGAGGGCGTAAGTACGCTCTCAGGCTATTGTCGTGCCGCCAATGGCAATATGCTTTGTTTCAGCATTATGAATCAAGGCATTCGCCACACCGCCACAGGCCGCAACTTCCAAGACCGCGTTTGCCGCGCGCTGACGAAGTAGAGGTTAGGAGGTTAGAGGGTTAGGAGGTTAGAAGGTTAGAGGGTTAGGAGGTTAGAAGGTTAGAGGGTTAGGAGGTTAGAAGGTTAGAGGGTTAGGAGGTTAGAAGGTTAAAAAGTATGTATTTTAGCTTAAACTTTCGGCTCTATAACGAATCATGGGGGTTATATTGCGTTTAATAACAGATACAAACTGCAATTTGATGCGGCCTCTCCCCCTAACCCCCTCCCCCACTGGGGAGGGGGAATAAGTCACTCTTACTTCTTGAGTTTTCTGTTGGTTCTCAACTAGAAACGCTGCAAGTAAAGGTTACTTATTCCCCCTCCCCTGTGGGGGAGGGGGTTAGGGGGAGAGGCCGCATCAAATTGCAGTTTGTATCTGTTATTAAACGCAATATAACCCCCATGATTCGTTATAGAGCCGAAAGTTTAAGCTAAAATACATACTTTT
>JBNMKQ010000115.1:0-8421 GCA_050874425.1 Alloprevotella sp. | reverse complement strand
GAGAGGGGGTTAGGGGGTGAGGCCCAATTGCAGTTTATACATATCTTTAAACGCAATATTACCCACACGCATCAACATAGACCCCAAAAAGTGTGTATCTTTTGTACACTTTTAATTCAGCCCACCAATCTTCCCCCACGCACGTTACATATATTTACCGGCAACGGTTTCTTTTTCTTTCATGTTTCAGATTACGTTTGTAACGCATTGATTATCAACAGTTTAAAAGAATGAAACTTTAGACACGATGTTTCACCTTTAATTTCATCCTTTCATTTTGCATCTCTTGCACCAAGGTTTGATTTCTCTTGCACCAAGGTTTCAAATCTCTTGCACCAAGGTTTTAGAATTCTTGCACCATGTTTTGAAAATGAAACATTGAAGCATAAAAATGAAACATTGAGACGTGTATGTTTCACCTTTTAATGCACTGAAAATCATTATTTTATACAGAAAAATGAAACATTGAAACGTTTTTAATCATTTTACGTAATAGAGTTGATAAAATACAAATTGTATAAACTCAAAACTTGAATTATATGACAAATTAAACATGAGTTTTCAAGTATTTACGTTGTATTAAAATACCACAGCAAGGCTTTTATTGCTTGTTCATAACATTTTTTTTCATAATTTTGCAAATATAACCCGATGCAGTGGACATATACCGAATTCAAGACTCTTAAATTAAAAAAGAATCAAGGATCTATTGATTTAGACAATCTAAAAGTAGGAAAGCTATGAATGCACAAAAGTAAATGAACAGCAAGGACAAGACTTAATCACTTGTATATCTTTTGACTTTATCTACTGCTACAAACGATTACGTATTATATTGTAACATAAATGTAACCGAATATTAATCAAATGATAATAATGCTATTATCTTTGCATCATTAAATAACAACGATTCAATTACAAATCACTATATTTTTAGGGAAGGGCTTGCAAATGCCTACTTTCAACTATTTTATCATGAAATTTACTTTTCTACTTTTCTCCTTTTTCTTATGCTTGTCTTCATATAGTCAGTCGTTCTTTATAACGGTGAAAGACACACTGAGTAAGCAAACGCTGAAAGACGTGCAAATAGACATTCTTGACAAGGACTATGCCTTTATAGACTCTTGCGAAATGTATGTGATAGACATGGGTACCATTAAAAAGTACGCATATACCTCAAGCGTTGAGAGCAATAGCCCCATTTTCTTCTTGCGCTGCAGTAAAAATGGCTATTTGACTAAGATAGTCAAAGTAAAATCGGAAGCTTCAATCGAACCCGATGCGATATTATTAAAACGCGCCCCCCGCACACGTAACTTAAAAGAGGCTACTGTTACAGCTACGAAAGTTATGATGGTGATGAAAGGTGATACCATTGTGTACAATGCTGATGCTTTCGAATTAGCAGAAGGGTCTATGCTCGACCAACTGATAGCGCGCCTGCCTGGCGTAAAACTGAATGCTGGTGGTGTTATTACAATCAATGGCAATCGTGTTAGTAACTTACTTATTGACGGAAAAGATTTCTTCAATGGCAATGCCAATGTAGCCCTTGAAAACCTGCCCGCCTACATGGTGAAGAATGTAAAGTCGTATCAAAAAGCACCTGATAATGCTTACCTTACTCGTAAAGACGCTGCGCCACGTGCTGACGACCCGTGGGTGATTGATGTTACACTAAAGAAAGAGTATCATCAAGGTTGGATAGCTAATGCCGAAGCCGGTGGCGGCACGAAAGAAAAGTATTTAGGACGAGTATTTGGCACGTACTTTTCTGATAGAGCACGTGTAGGCTTTTATGGAAACGTCAACAACACCAATAGTAACCAACGAGCAGGTACTGACGGCAAGTGGGAGAACGAAGAAGCTATGACTGGAGAAAACACGCTACAAAAAGGCGGTATATTTGCCTCTTTCTATGGCGGAAAAAATAATGAACGTCCCATTCGCTTTACAACCACTTTAGAGGCTTCACACAATAAAGACGTGAACGAAAGCAGAACAAACACTATTAACTTTTACGAATCGGGCAATACTTATGGAAAAAGTCTTTCGTTGAACAAAAGTCGTAATTACAACTTTAATTGGAGTGGTATGTTAAGCCTTCCCACTTCGTTTGCTTACATCGCTCTTGACCAATATTTAACTTACGCTTCTGCGTCAACCAATGGCAAGCAGCAATCTGCTCAGAGTCATCAATCACTTCCTGAAGAATGGACGAACGCAACTGATGGGGTAATAAACAACTACACAGATTTAAGTAAAGGGAAGAACCATAATCTGATTTACTCGGCTTTACTCGTAGCCACAGTAAAATTGCCACACAAGAAAGAATTGAGCGTAAACTTTACTGCTACTTATACTAATACTACTGACAAGTTGGCTTCGTTGTACAATCTAATTACGCAAGGTGTTGAACCGACTATCGACTTCCGCAATCGATACAGCTATAATAAACAACAAAACTATCAATTTCTTGGCTTTGTAGACTATGCTTTAATAAAAAAGAACCATGGTGTAACATCTCATTACCTTTATGCTACTTATTCTTTCGATCATAAGCATCAACAAGGAAATCGCGACTTCTACCGTCTTGATCGCTTAGGTGATGACTGGTCACTTCCCGATAGAAAGCATTTGGGACAATTGCCTTCGACTACCGATTCGTTAGCCTTGGCTACGGATTGGGCCAATACCTATCACACGACAACACAGCAAACTGTACACAATGCAGAACTCCGCTATTTATTGTGGACAGATGGATTGAATATTACTGCCCAGTTACCCATAGCCTTTACACGCAATGCGATTAACGACTTGCGTATGAAAGATCAGCAGCGCCACATGGTGAAGCACTATCAATGGTTGCAACCTTCTATCGCATTTAACATCAAGAATTTCAGTGTGAAGGCTTCGATAGCACACACTGCTCCTCAAATGAACCTACTGCTTGACGTTACCGACGATAGTAATCCGCTATTCATTACGAAGGGTAATACGGCGTTGAAATCTTCCAACACCTATAATGCTACACTTGCTTACTTCATGAATAAGACCAAACACGCACAAATATTAAATGTCGAGTGGGGCTATTCTGCTCAACAAAATGCCGTAGGTCAAGCGCGATACTACAATACGGAAACGGGTGTCACTACATCTATCGCTCAAAACATTAATGGCAATTGGCAAAGCGATATACATATTAACTATTCACGCAGTTTAGACAAGAAACAAAAGTGGACGTTTGATGTGTCGGCAACTGAGACTTTCCAAAATAGCGTAGACTTCCAACAGACAAGCCTCATGCAATCAAGCATGAAGAGCATCGTAAAGAATTGGTTCACACAAGGGAGTATTGGTTTTGCCTACCATTGTAAGCTCTTCAATGCAGCTCTTAAGAGCGCCATTGATTGGCAGCATGCAACGAGTGAAAGCGCGGGCTTCCAAACGATTAATAGCATCAACCACCTCTACACTCTCACCAATCAATGGAATTTACCTTGGAATATGGTAATAGACACCGACTTGACTTACTACGTTCGTTCGGGGTATGCCGACCATTCAATGAATAATGGAGAATGGATATGGAACATGGCCATAGCCAAACGAATGTTGAAAAGCAAAGCCTTGTCACTCAAGCTTTCGGGACACGACATCTTGGCGCAGCGTAGCAGTATTGTACGAACGCTCAATGCCCAAGGCCGCACAGAAACATGGCACAATGTAGTACCACGTTACTTTATGATGAGCCTCGTCTATCATTTTAGCAAATCACCGCGAAAAGAATGAATCTGTATGGATAGATTATCTCTTCTAAATAAGGGGTGTATTGTTGTCTAGCATGCTTGCACATGTCTTAGTTCAAAATAATAGGGGTCCGATAAAATGCAAGATTTTATCGGACACCTATTATTTTAACGTCTGAAATACAGGAGTCAAGCGCCCCCCTAATGTATTACTACACCTCTACCACTTCTATAATCTTCACATCTTCCACAGGGCGATCATTACGATCGGTCTTTACGCCGATAATTTTTTCTACCACATCTAATCCTTGCTCAACACAACCAAACACTGTGTAACCACCGTCTAAGAAAGGTGTTCCACCAATTGTAGTATAGGCTTCAATCTGTTCGGTTGTAAAGTGGGGAATGCCTTGTTCCTTGCTCAAACGCTTTGTTTCGCTCTGCAATTCGTCTTGCAACGCCTGCAACGAGACGCGATCACGATTACGACGCAACTCCATTATCTCACTACGATGCTGTGCAACCAAACCATTAAAGATAGTTTGCTCCTGCTGCATTGCCATCTGCTTCTCAAGAGCCTTCAATTCACCAGGCTTATACACCTTGCCCCACACAATGTAGAACTGACAGCCACTACTCTCACGTTCAGGGTTAGCTTCATCACCCAAACGAGCTGCACAAAGTGCTCCACGCTTGTGAAAACATTGTTGTGCATTGATTTCAGCAGGAATGGTATAGCCTGTTCCACCGGTCCCCAGCATCTTTCCCTTAGGTGCAGACTTGCTCTCAGGATCACCGCCCTGTATCATAAAGTCCTTAATTACACGGTGGAATAGCGTGTCGTTATAAAAACCTTTACTTACGAGTTTTACAAAATTATCACGATGAAGAGGAGTCTCGTCATATAGACGCACTACAATATCGCCTTGTGTTGTTTTAATTGCGAATTGCATAACAAAATATTAAATTTTAAAAGAATTAATAGCTGCCACCACTTGTTGAGCTTGCTCAAGTGTAAGAACTTGGTTCATAGGAATGGACAGTTCTTGTGCATGAATTTTCTCTGTTATTGGATAACTTCTATTGTTCCAATCTTTATAACAGGCTTGCTTATGTGGCGGTATAGGATAATGTATCAACGTTTGAATGCCACACGATGTTAAATGTGCCTGCAGGCGATCACGCTGTGCCGAAAATATAGGAAATTGGTGATAAACATTATTTTCGTTCGCCAAGCGATGCGGCAAGGTAACGTGTGCATTGCTTATATGGTCATAATAATAAGCTGCTAATTGCTGGCGCTGCTCATTATCAGCATCAAGATACTTTAACTTTACGCGCAATACGGCTGCGTCCATTTCACTCATTCTGCTGTTGATGCCCACATATTTGAACACATACTTTCGTTCACTACCATAATTTGCTAAAGCGCGTATGACTGAAGCTAAATCGTCCTCATTCGTCGTCACCGCTCCAGCATCACCAAAAGCCCCTATGTTTTTTCCCGGATAGAAACTATGTGCAGCAGCATCGCCTAAAGCGCCCGTTTTTATGCCTTGATAAGCACACCCTTGACTTTGTGCGCAATCTTCAATCAACTTTAAATGATGACGCTGACACACATCGTGCAAACGATCGTCGTATGCAATACGACCATATAGGTGAACTATCATAATAGCTCGCGTTCGCGCCGTAATGGCTTGCTCAACCCTCGCTGTATCTAACTCAAGATTATCCCATGTAGGCTCCACCAACACTGGCACCAGATTGTTGCGCGTTATGGCCAAAATAGTTGCAATATAAGTATTGGCGGGCACAATCACCTCATCCCCCTCGCTCATTACACCCAACTCCTTGTAAGCACGCAATATTAGATAGAGTGCATCAAGTCCATTGGCCACACTCACACAGTTACTCGTGCCTATATATTGAGCATAAGCTTGCTCAAATTGTTTTATCTCCTCTCCTTGCAAAAACCAACCTGACTGTATAACTCGCTGAACGGCTTGAGTATATTCATCAATATGTTGTGCAGTTATTGCTTGAAGGTCTAAAAGTTTTATCATATTATGAAATTAAAGAGGCTCGTCAAATATTTTCTACGGCAAATATTCATTCCAATTGCTTTTTAGAACTTCATTTGCTCCTTTCGAAACGCTATGAAGTCATCATACGAGCGTATGTAATCTTCCTCCTCATAAGCGTGAGAAGCTAAGACAAGACAGATGCTCCCCGACGAGAAGCCTTGCTCTGAGGCCCAAACACCTGGCGGAACGTGTAATCCCCAGAAGGGACGGTTCAGCATAACAGTACGCTTATTCACACCATCATCAAGCACCACTTCAAAACTCCCCGAAGCAGCTATTATCAGTTGATGACAATGCCGATGGGCATGCGCTCCACGATCTTCACCAGATGGTATGTCGTAACTATAAAAAACACGATTGATTGCAAATGGTACATGCACCTTTTCATAGACAAATGTTAAACTGCCCTCTGGGTGCTGCTCACGCGTGAGTTGATATAACGAACAATCAAAAACGGTTGCCAAGCGCTTACTATCTATTGTAAAAGCAGAGGATAAAATTGCAGGAACTTTTTGTGCAGGCGTATTAGGCGAGTGCGTTTCTGTTATCTCACCTCTTTTCCACAACCGAAATTCTTTGTAATTAAACACATAGTCGTTTACATCAAAGGGCTTTGATGCCAACACCAAGGCCAACGAGTTGGTGGAAAAGTTAAGCATTTTTCGCCACGTTCCCTTTGGGACAAACACTCCATTGTACGATCTGTTTAAAGAGAATACCTGCTTTTCCTTACCATCGTCTAATTCTACATCAAAACTACCTGAGAGAGCTACAATGAACTCTTCATTCTGCTTATAAGCGTGCTCGCCACGGGCATACCCTCCAGGCACATCGTATATCCAATATGCTCTTCGTATTACAAAAGGTACATGCCTTAGCTGTTCGATAATAGACAAGTTCCCTCTTCCGTCAGCTATTTTGGGTAACGATATGATATGTGCTTGTTGTGTCATAAATATTGAATTATTGATGCATGGCAAAAGCCTTTCATGGGCAAAAGTAACAATTTTAAAACGTCCAAATACAAAACATATTGTAAAACTTAGCACACATCAAAAATAAATTGATACTTTTACCCCATAAAACAAATTACAATACATTATGAAACTCAGCCAAATCATAACTACATTCTTATTAAGCTTTACTTGCCTAACTACCTACGCTCAAAAAGGAGTTTGGAGTGGCAAAATCGTCATACAAGGCATGGAGTTGCCACTTGTGTTCAACTTCAACGATAGCAATTGCACACTTGACTCTCCGTCACAAGGTGTCAACGACATTCCAGCAAAGAAGTCTGTTAGCGAAAATGGTACCATAAAAGTATCCATAAAGATGATTGGTGCTACCTTTGAAGGAAAGAATAACGGAGAATGCATCGAAGGCACTTTCATGCAAAATGGATACCACTTTCCACTAACGCTACACGCTGGCAAGCCTACTATTAATCGCCCACAAACACCCACACCTCCTTTTCCCTACAGCGAGGAGGAGGTAAGCTTTACAAACAATGGCTACACCTTCCATGGTACTCTTTCATTGCCTAAAGGGTATAACCGTGACACACCTGTCGTACTAATGGTTACCGGAAGTGGCCAGCAAAATCGAGACGAAGATATGTTTGGCCACAAACCCTTTGCCGTCATTGCCGATGCATTGGCTCGAAAAGGAATAGCCTCTTTGTGCTACGACGACAGAGGCTGGAATGATAAGTCAATCAACTTTGCTGATTTTACTACTAATGATTTCAAACAAGACGCTAAAGCAGGATTAGAACTCTTACGCAAACGATTTTCTAACGTAGGCGTTCTTGGACACAGCGAAGGCGGAAGCATAGCCCTTTTGCTAGCAGAGGAAGGTAAAACAGACTTTATCGTTTCACTAGCAGGCATGGTCGTTTCAGGGAAAAGCACTCTTGTGGAACAAAACAAAGAGGCTTTAACAGCTATCGGGCTACCTAACGACATTATCACTTCTTACCTAAAGACGTTTGACAGCGTTCTCGACGATTTGGCAAGAGGCAAAGGAATCAACGAAATCAAAAGAGATAGTATACCTGCTATGCTCAGACCAATGTTCGAGAAGTCACTACAACAAGGTGATAGCAAATATATACGTGAGTTCATAAACGTTAATCCAAGCCGTAGACTAAGCCAAATTAAATGTCCTGTTTTAGCACTAAACGGAACGAAAGATAAACAAGTGAACTATGCCACGAACCTTCGTGCATTAGAAGAAGGACTTACCAACTGCCCTCACGCCATTAAAACTATGGAAGGACTTAATCACTTATTTCAGCATTGTCAGACAGGCAACGTTATAGAGTACCAACAGATAGAAGAGACGATTTCACCCGAAGTGCTAACACTTATAACAGAGTGGATTAACAATCTTAAATTATAAGCCCTGTTCAATAACTGCAATTAGGCCTCACCCCCTAACCCCCTCTCCTTGAGGAGAGGGGGAATGAAGTTACCTTTTCCTCCCCAGTTTCTTGCTTGAGATATTTCCTAAAAATGAGCAAGAAAAAGTGACTTGTTCCCCCTCTCCTCAAGGAGAGGGGGTTAGGGGGTGAGGCCCAGTTTGTC
>JBNMKQ010000114.1:0-8600 GCA_050874425.1 Alloprevotella sp. | reverse complement strand
CCTTGCACCATGTTTGAAAGCAAACGAAGGAGCATAGCGGGCTATGTGACTGAGTTTGCTTTCAAAAAGACACTTTCGAGAGGGTGCAGATCAACCGGCAGAATTAGAACATTCTAAAAACAGAATTTTTAGGACACCCCTAGTGTAACGCTATAGTTCAAAAATTTAGTAACAATAGCGCTATTGCGCATTTGGGCGTAAACTTAATAAGAAAATATGAGATGCATTCACTTTTATCCGTAAAACAGGGAAAAAATAAAAATCTTAAAAAAAATACAACAAAACGCTTGTTGGGTAAAACGCTTGATTGTATATTTGCAACATCATTTAGGCTGTACCGGTTAGATTGGGATACTCATCAATAATAAACTGAAAACCGAGTCAACCAGTTCTTCAATGGCGTGCCGATATGCGCATTGCGTAGGGTCGGATTACAAAGATGGGCTGGAGCTCAAATCTTATTTTACTCGGAGTTTCATCACATCACTGGTACAGCCATTTTTATGTTTTTACGTGTGAAGCTAAATTGGGGCTTCATTAGACCAATATATATATTGTATATACGATGCAAAACGGTTTTATTAAAGTAGCAGCAGCAATACCTTCTGTGAAAGTGGCCGATTGTGCCTTCAATATTCAACAAATAGAAAATTTAATGGCCACTGCGGAAGGGCAGGGAATAGAGATACTCTGTCTGCCCGAACTGTCGATAACGGCCTATACGTGTCAAGACCTCTTTCAGCAACAAGTACTTATCGATGAGGCTGAGTCTTCATTGCTAAAGCTCATGGAGTTTAGTCGTAATCTAAATGTTACGGCGCTTGTTGGCGTACCTATTGTCTATAATAGCATGTTGTTTAACTGTGCTGCAGTTATTCAGCGCGGTAAGGTGTGTGGTCTCGTACCCAAAACGTATTTGCCTAATTACAAAGAGTTCTACGAGAAGCGTTGGTTTACTTCATCGCAAACGTTGGGGCAAGGTGTAGAATTGCGCTTCTGTGGTCAAACCGTTCCCCTAAGTACGAATATACTATTTAAAACTTCGCACTGCACCTTTGGTATCGAGATATGTGAAGACCTTTGGGCTCCCACTCCTCCCAGCAATCATCTAGCACTGGCTGGTGCTGACATTATATTCAATCTTAGTGCAAGTAATGAGTTAATAGGAAAGGCCACCTATTTGCAAAGTCTTATAGCGAACCAAAGCGCTCGACTCATATCGGGCTATGTGTATGCAGGTAGCGGGTATGGTGAAAGTACGCAAGACCTCGTATTCAGTGGTAGAGCATTTATTGCTGAAAATGGAACTATCTTAGCACAAGCTAAGCGTTTCGCGATGAGTGAACAACTTATTTGTAGTGAAATAGACGTAGAGCGCCTTCGCGCAGAACGCCGTACGAATACGACGTTTGCCAACGCTGTAGCTGCAGAGAAAGCCGGTCCATTGCGCGAAATAGAATTGGAACCTTACACAAGTAATATCCCATTCACGCTGACGCGCTTTGTTGATGCTCACCCCTTTGTGCCAGAAGGAGAAGCATTAGACGAGCGTTGTGAAGAGATTATCTGCATACAGAGTGAGGCATTGGCTCGTCGCATCGAACATACACATGCTAAGACAGTAGTAGTCGGTATAAGTGGTGGTCTGGATTCTACCTTGGCACTCCTCGTAGCAGTCCATGCTTTTGACAGACTTGAGCGCGATCGCCGTGGTATCGTAGGTATAACAATGCCAGGCTTTGGTACAACCGATCGCACTTATACTAACGCCATAAACTTGATGAAGCAACTTGGCGTTACGATTCGTGAAATATCAATCGTGCCTGCAGTAACGCAACACTTCGAAGATTTGGGCCATGATATAAACGTTCATGACCTTACGTATGAAAACTCGCAAGCGCGCGAACGCACACAAATCCTCATGGACGCAGCAGGCCAAATGGGAGGCTTCGTAGTCGGTACGGGTGATTTAAGTGAATTAGCACTCGGATGGGCTACTTATAATGGTGACCACATGAGTATGTATGGTGTAAACGCGTCAATCCCTAAGACATTGGTTAAGCACCTCGTAAGTTGGGCAGCGCGCAATATGGCTGATGAGGCGAGTCGCCTCACCTTGCTCGATATCGTTGATACACCGATTAGTCCCGAACTCATTCCAGCAGATAACGAAGGAAACATAAAGCAGGTGACAGAAGACCTCGTAGGTCCGTATGAATTGCATGACTTCTTCCTGTATTATACCTTGCGCTTCGGCTTCCGCCCACAAAAGATATATTACTTAGCTTGCCGTGCCTTTGACGGAACGGGCAATGGTACCAACTTTGCTCCTGAAATTATACTCAAGTGGCTTCGTACTTTTATACGTCGCTTCTTCTCTCAGCAGTTCAAGCGTTCATGTCTGCCCGATGGTCCTAAGGTAGGAAGTTGCTCACTTAGCCCAAGAGGAGACTGGCGCATGCCGTCTGATGCTTATTCGACAGCATGGTTAGCAGATTTGGAGGACGAACAAATTAATGTAGAATAAAATATGAATCGCTTCATACTCTCTCTCTTACTATTAATAGTCTTCGCCCTCCCAATATCGGCAGAACGTAAGGCAGAATTGTTCGCACGTGTACTGCCCGATCGGGAACAAGTTTATGCTGGCGATAGTGTGCTTCTGTCTGTGGTGTTGTATGCTTCAGACCCAATAGCAAAGGCTGAAAGTACGACTACATTTGGTGTGAAAGGAAAAGCAAGTGTGCGCAAATTGAATATTAATCGAAATGCTACAGCAGGGCGTACACGCGAGAATGGTCGCCTTTATTATACACTCGTGTGGAATCAATACGTTGTCGCCCCTACGCAGCCTGGCACATATACCGTTGGCGTGCAAAAGTTCAAGGCTACACTACAACAGGTAATCGCCATGCCAGACTTCTTCGATCAAATGATGGGGGCGCAACCTCAATATCGTGAAGTAAAAGTGCAAGGTTCTTCGCCTACTTTTACGTTTGAAGTCAAGCAACGGCCTTTGCGCTCAACACAGGAGATGATGCGCAGCAGTAGACAAGGTGTGCTGTAGTGGTCTCTTTATCAATTGTGTTTAGCACCCTGTTACAATGAATCCAATCGCAATACGTTTGTTGTCGCAGCAGCTCATAAGTCAACAATTTAACTCACCAAAGGAGGTAGTAGCTCACATGGGAGCTATGCAGGCATAGGATTATCGTATGGTGCGATGGGCTGTGGCAATGCGCATGCGCAATCCTTCGGCTGCGGCTTTTCGAAAGGCATTCGATGAGGGGAATATAGTACGTCTGCATTTGTTTCGTGGCACATGGCAACTTGTAGCAGCCGAAGATTATTGGTGGATGCTTGCTCTGTGTTCAGCGAGAGCAGAAGCTACTATACGAGGGTGGATGCGTGCCAACCATGTGATCATTGACGAAAGTGAGTTGCATACCATACGCGATATACTTATTTCTACGTGTGAGGTTAAGGGAAGTGCTACAAAGGACGATTTCTCTGAGGCTCTTTTAGCTCGTAGCATGTCGATGGATAGCCATCGCCTTACCTATCACATACGTCTTGCAGAATTGAGTGGTACGTTGTGTAGTGGGAGATTGTCGCCTATGTATGCTACGTATGCTTTGGCGGAGCAAAAGGTGAACCATACTTTGTTGCCTGAGCGTGACGAAATGCTCTACCTACTTTCCCGTAAGTATTTTCAGAGTCATTCGCCAGCAACGTTTGACGATTGGCAGTGGTGGTCGGGGCTAAGCGCGGCGGAATGCCGTCGTGGTATAGAAATGCTTGGAACGGAACTGCACCGCGAACGTTGGCATGGCTACGATTTTTATCTGTACACTTCATGTCGCACACGTGGCTTTCGCCATGGTGTGTCTCTACTATTGCCGCCATTTGATGAATATCTTATAGGTTATAAAAGTCGTGAACTTGTTCTCTCACCCGAATATGTGCATCATGCTCATACCAGCAATGGTATTTTCTTCCCCATAGTGCTACACGACGGTATCGTATGTGGCAATTGGACGCCGTGGCAAAAATCGTTGAGTGTGAGTTTGTTTGAGTCAGTAGATTACGACTTACATATAGACAAACAATGGAAGAATTTTTGTAAGATGAATCATCGTTGAGTGTGAGTTTGTTTGAGTCAGTAGATTACGACTTACATATAGACAAACAATGGAAGAATTTTTGTAAGATGAATCAGCGTCTGAAGGCAGATCTATAATGTGTTGCGCTTTCGTATGAAGAAAGTTTACTCAAGTTTCGGATTAAGATAAACTGCAATTTGAGGCAATAACAAGTAATGAATAATGGCAAGAGAATTTTGTAAGACATGGTGGGGAAATGCTTGGCTGCAAGCTCTCTCACATATAGATTATTCCAATCGTATTCCGCGTGGTGCTTGCTATGCCCGCAATGGTTCTGTTAAGAGCGTTGCCTTTGAAGGCAATAAAATATTGGCTAAAGTGCAAGGCAGTAGTGTGAGACCTTACACGGTTACAATGACTGTCAAAAAGTTTAGTCAAGCAGAGATAAGTCGATTGATAGATGGTATATTGGCGAATTTTTCTGTTGTTCCACAGTTGCTCAATATGAATCTATCTCCTGCAGTACTTGATATTGCAAAGGAAGCAAAACTTGAAGTTTTTCCTACATCATGGCATGATCTTGAAATGCATTGCAGTTGTCCAGATTGGGCTGTGCCTTGTAAACATATTGCTGCTGTTGTCTATATGGTAGGTTTGGAGATTGATAACAATCCGTTTTTGGTGTTCCAACTTCATGGTGTGGACATTATGAAAGAATTAAGACAGCGCGGTATTGGTGTTGATGAGGAGAGGAATATTACGATATCAAAGTGGCAAGACGCTATGTCTATTGTGTCGCCTTCTGTTATTAAGGAGAAGGAAAAGTCAGCAGAGCCAGAGATGTTGGATTTTAGCAAAATGCCAGAATTAGGGAGTGCCTTGGTGCGCATTTTGCCGAATGAACCTGCATTTTATAAGGATGGTAATTTCTTGAAACTTTACACGGAAAATTTAGGCAAGGCAAAGCGACAAGCAGAACGATTGCTGGCTAAAAAGATAAGCGTAGTCGATGTTTTCAAGAATGTATCAATGGATCAAACTTCGTTGAATTCATCTCATCACATCGGTATCGTTATGCAGGATGGTATGAAGTTTACCGCTTTGTCGTCAGATAAAACGAAGTTGGAGATACAAGAACTAATATACCTCTTAGATACTATCGCCAGTGAAGATTTGAACGATTGCTCAGATTCTGTACTTGCTTTGCGTATATGTTATATGATGGCTCTGCATCTACTGATGCGTGGAAATGTAAAACCTCAAATTTATGAAAACATTAATCATTCTTATAGCATCTTATGGACTCCTGTCTCTTCTGACGTTCAGACTGCAAAATTGCTGAAACAGGCGGATTCTTTATTTGTAAAGGATAGCATTCGTATAGAGTTAGGCCATAAAAGAGTAATGGCTACGCTTTATCCTGCTTGGCTGGTGACTTCTTGTTTTTTGACGGAATTGGTGTGCAGTACAGCCAAGACAATTTCTTGGTATAACAAGGTATATCGACTGTTTTTCTATGGCGAATCATTTGAGTTTAAGAGTATAGGTGAGCAGTCTGTGCCGTTAGGTATCAAGAGTTGGCTTGACTATTTGTCAGTTCCTAATATGCAATGGCGACCTATCGTGATGGTGAGAGATGAGGAGGAAGGTGCGCACGATTTCCTTTTGGAGATGGCGGTAGAGAATACACAGGTGCAAACTCCAGAGACTGTAAACTTGTGTGATATACTTAGTAGACAAGGGTATACAGTCGAACGATTCAATATTCTTAAAGATTTGTCTTTGCTATCTTCCTTGATTAAGGGATTGGATGCTTACTTGGAAAATGGAGCTAAACAACCATTGCGACTTAGCAACGCTGATTTTGTGGACTTCTTCTTTGAGATAATGCCAGCAATGAAGTTGCTCGGCATCAAGTTGATGTTGCCCAAGTCGTTACAAACAATTTTGAGGCCTCGTCCGAGTGTAAGGCTTACAGCTCGAAAGAATGACGGAAAGTCTTTCTTGCGTATGGAACAATTGCTGCAGTTTGACTGGCGAGTTGCCATAGGCGACGAACTTATCGACGTGGCAGCGTTTGAGCGTTTGGTCGATCATGCTGGTCGCTTGATTCGCTTCAAGAAGAATTATATCTATGTGAGTGAAAATGACTTGAAGAAGTTGGAGAAGACATTGACTTCTCAGCGAGAAATGACACCCGCGAAGATGTTGCAAGTGGCTTTAGCTGGAGAGTATAAGGGGGCAAAGGTTGAGCTGACACCAGAAGTGAGGAAGCTCATTACGGAATGGATTACATTAAAAGACGTACCTGTGCCAAAAGAAATAAATGCTCAGTTGCGTCCCTATCAAGAGAGGGGATATGCGTGGATGTATCACAATATGCGCCTTGGGTTTGGTAGTATTCTTGCTGATGATATGGGATTGGGAAAAACTTTGCAGGTGATAACGTTCTTACAAAAACTTAAAGACGAAAGTAAGTTGGAACAAAAGCCTGCGTTGGTTGTGGTACCAACGGGACTCCTGGCCAACTGGCAGGCTGAACTTCAACGTTTTGCTCCCTCACTGTCGGTGCTCCTCTATCATGGGGGCAAGCGTAATATGAATCAATTCGCTCACGACATTCTGTTGACTTCGTATGGATTGGTGCGTTCTGATGTAGACTTGTTGAAAAAGCGGAAGTGGCAGGTAGTAGTGATAGATGAGGCTCAGAATATCAAAAATTCTGATACGGCTCAGAGTAAGGCTGTGCGTTCGCTTAAGGCTGATGTGCATATTGCAATGAGTGGTACACCTGTGGAAAATCGTCTCTCTGAATATTGGAGTATCATGGACTTTGCCAATAAAGGCTATTTGGGCACAATTAAGTCGTTTAAGGAGGAGTATGTCAATCCGATACAGGACTATGGTGATGTGGCTTGTGCTGATAGATTTCGGAGAATAACATCGCCTATGATGATGCGTCGTTTAAAAACAGACAAGACTATTATCAATGATTTACCAGACAAGATTGAACAGAATGAGTTCGCTATGCTTACTCCTCAACAGGCTGCTTTATATAAGAAAGTGCTTGAAGAGAGCATGAAAGTCATAGAGGGCTTTGACCAATCGGACAACAAGCAACTATTTGAACGTCAGGGAATTATTTTGCAGATGATGCTGGCTTTGAAGCAGGTGTGCAATCATCCTACGCAATACTTGAAAGATGGCAAATTCGTACCTTCACTATCGGGAAAGACCGAGATGCTACTTGACTTGATCGATTCTATAGTGGAGGGTGGAGAAAAGGTGCTCGTTTTCACTCAGTTTAAGGAAATGGGAGGCATGTTGCAAAGGTTTATAGAAGAGAGAATGGGAGTGCAGCCAATGTTCTTGCATGGCGGTTGCAGCATTAAGCAGCGTAAAGAAATGGTGGATAGATTTCAGCAAAATAAACGCTCGGACCGTGTGTTCATCTTGTCGCTGAAAGCTGCTGGTACAGGCCTTAACTTGACTGCTGCAACTCATGTGGTGCATTATGATCTTTGGTGGAACCCAGCCGTGGAGGCGCAAGCTACAGATCGTGCTTATCGTATTGGCCAAAAGAAGAATGTGGTGGTGCACCGTTTTATTACTCAAAATACCTTTGAAGAGCGCATCAATGATATGATAAATAACAAGCGTACACTTGCCGAAATGACAGTATCTACGGGTGAAAATTGGATTGGTAAGTTGAGCAATAAGGAGTTGAAAGAGATATTTGGATAAGGGATGATAATAGACTGTATTTGTCTATGAATATTAGAGCAGAGGATAAGTACTGATTTATAGGTGCTTTCCCTCTGTTCTTCTTTGTAATACATAAGGGGTGTTCTAAAAATTCTGTTTTTAGAATGTTCTAATTCTGTCGGTTGATTTGCACCCTCTCGAAAGTGTCTTTTTTCTCTGAGAACATGGGCTGCGGCTCAGCAATTCAAGCTAACGCTTGATTGCGTTCGCCTTGCACCATGTTCTCAGAGAAAAAATACACTTCCGATAGGGCACAAATCAACGCGCCAGAATTTTTAGAACACCCCTAAATAAAAAGCATGGCTAACCCAATGTTCTTTTATCTTGAATATAGTTTTATGGCTTCTTATTTGAGTTCATATCTTTAGAAGTATCGCTGTCTGTAGAAGTGGGCGTTTACTTTTTCTTTACACCCCACACGTTACCTTCGCTCAAGTGGCGGCGAGGTACCCCTAAGCGGCGCATCTCTTTGGTGATGCGCTTGATCGTGACACCTTGCAGTGAACGTGGGGCTTGTGCTTTGAGCTCGTCAAAGAGTTCGCTGGCTGATAACCACGAAATAGACTTGTCGGTCTTTAGGTTGGTTAGACTGTCAGGGGCGGTGTAGTAGCGAGAGAAAACGTCGTTGACAGGGGAGAATTTGTAGTAACCCTTGTTGTGCAGTTCAATCTCACGCTCTTCGTCTTTGGTGAAGTAGAGAGGCTTCCCTTTAGCGATCTCAGCCATGAGTTG
>JBNMKQ010000113.1:0-8723 GCA_050874425.1 Alloprevotella sp. | reverse complement strand
TGGACCTTGAAGAGGGAGTGTAGCGAGCTACACGACCGATGAAAGGTCAAAAAACGGCCAAAAAGAAAGGTGAAGATTGAATTTAGAAGAGATAAAACAACAAATCAAATCTTCGTCAGAAAAGTTTAGACGACTTCATTACCCGTCAACTCAAAAAATTATAGATAGAAATGAAGCAACTCACACTTCTCGAGCAGCTCAATTTGCTCAAGAAGGAATATGAACACGAAAAGCAGTCCTTTCAACGTGACACAGAAATAATGGGCATTGATCGAAAGGTGAAACGAGGCGACTGCTGGTTTCCGATTACGGTCGGGCGAAGTTATTATAACTCGCTCGACCGCTTTGTCGTTGAAATCACCCGTTCGGCAGATGCCGATATAGAACATAACTTTGAGTATGGACGCCAAGTGTGCTTCTTTTCGCAAGACGGTGCAGGCTTACTCCACTACTTTAACTTTCAAGCTACCGTAAGTTATGCAGAGGAAGATCGCATGGTCGTAGAACTGCCCAACGAATCGACTTTGGCACAGCTGCAAAGCACTGAACGCTTAGGCATACAACTCCACTTCGACGACTATGCCTATCGCGTGATGTTCGAAGCCTTACACCACGTGATGGAAGCTAAGGGAAATCGATTGGCAACCCTACGTGACCTATTCCACACCGCTGCTCCCGTAAGTTGGGGAGCAGAAAGTGCCATTCCCTTACGTTTACCTTGGCTCAATGCTTCGCAAGAAGAAGCCGTGCGTGATGTGCTGCGCGCCAAGGACGTGTTGATTGTTCATGGTCCTCCAGGAACGGGTAAGACGACTACTTTGGTCGAAGCCATTAGTGAGGTACTCCGACGTGAACCGCAAGTGATGGTTTGTGCACAAAGCAATACGGCCGTTGATTGGATATGCCAGCAACTCTCTGACCGTGGCATATCGGTTTTGCGCATCGGCAATCCAAGCCGCGTGACGGAACGCATGTTAGCTAACACCTATGAACACCGTTTTGAGTCACACCCCGATTATCCTACCTTGTGGCAAATCAGACGCAGCATTCGCCAATTGTATAGCCAACCGCGAAAGGGACGTCCCGAAAACTTCCACCAGAAAGTGGCTCGCCTGCGCGAACGTGCCGATGAACTCGAAATGCGCATTCGCCATGCTCTCTTCGACCAAAGCCGTGTGATAGCTTGTACGCTCACAGGAGCAGCCAATCAATTATTGGTAGGGCAACATTACCATACATTGTTTATAGATGAAGCCGCTCAAGCACTTGAAGCCGCTTGTTGGATTCCGTTGCAAAAGGCCGATCGCGTCATCTTTGCGGGCGACCACCAACAGTTGCCTCCAACCATTAAATGCCAAGAAGCCATGCGCGGTGGGTTAGGCCGCACATTAATGGAACAAGTGGCGGAACGCAAGCCAGAAGTGGTGCGGTTACTCCGTGTACAATATCGTATGAATGAAACGCTGATGCGCTTCTCCAGTGAATGGTTTTATGGTGGAAAGTTAGAGGCAGCCCCCGAAGTACGCCACCGTTCTTTACTCGACGACCTTGACGATCCTTTGGTGTGGATTGACACTCCCACTGAGGCTTCGGAACAATTTGTTGGTAGCAACTATGGGCGTATCAATAAGGCAGAAGCGGCCCTAACGTTGCAAGCCCTTCATGACTATACAGAACGTATGGGGCGCACCCGTCTAATTAACGAACGTGTTGACTTTGGTATCATCTCGCCTTATCGAGCACAAGTGCAGTACCTGCGGAGTTTGATTAAACGCGACGACGATCTTCGTCCTCTACGTAAACAGATTACAGTGAATACGGTAGACGCCTTTCAAGGTCAAGAGCGCGATGTGATATTAGTAAGTTTGGTTCGTTCTAACGATGAAGGACAGATAGGTTTTCTTTCAGACCTACGCCGCATGAACGTTGCCATTACACGAGCTCGCTTTAAACTTATCATCCTCGGAGCTAAAGACACACTTTGCAAACATAAATTCTACAAAAAGCTGTATGAATGTTGCAAGGTGGAAGAGTGATAAACTGGGGCCTCTCCCCCTAACCCCCTTCCCCACAGGGGAGGGGGTTAGGGGGAGAGGCCCCAGTTTATCAGTCCTTATCTTTCTTAATATTCACGTTCATTTTGCCAATAACAAAACATTGCCTATATTTGCAGAGTTATGCACGACTTTGCCTTAAATCTATTCATTTATAAGGCAAAAAGGCTTGATTACAGTTGCAAAACAAAATCATCAATCAATAACAATTATCTTTCTTTTTACAACCATGGATTGGTTTTCATCTCTATTCTCGACAACCGACTCAGTGGCGCACATCGTGTTGCTCTTCTCCTTGGTTATTGCCGTAGGCGTAGTGCTGGGCAAGATTAAGGTGGGAAGCGTATCGTTAGGCGTTACCTTCGTGTTGTTCGCAGGTATTGTGGTGGGACACATTTACCACCACATGGGCATAACCGACCCTGACGGAGGATATGCTTGTCCGGCAAAGGTGCTGAATTTTATTCAGGACTTCGGACTGATACTCTTCGTCTATTGTATCGGTTTGCAAGTAGGCCCCAGTTTCTTTCAATCGTTTAAAAAAGACGGTGTACAGATGAACTTGGTGGCAGTGGGCATCGTTTTGCTCAACGTAGCCGTTTTGCTCGGACTGTATTATTTGGTGTTCGACACCACCGACCCCACCAGTCTGCCTATGGCGGTGGGTGTGCTCTATGGTGCTGTGACCAACACTCCAGGTCTCGGTGCCGCACAAGAAGCCATTAACACCTTGGGCATCGATATGCACGGACAAAACATTGCCGCTGGTTATGCTTGCGCCTACCCCTTAGGTGTAGTAGGCATTATCGGCGCAACGATTGCCATTCGCTACATTTGCCGCATCAAACTCGAAAAGGAGGAAGAGCAAATCAGAATGTCGCAAGAGGACAATCCGCATGCCAAGCCTCACCACCTCTCACTGCGTGTCGAAAACAAAGCACTCGAGGGTAAAACTTTCTCTCAACTGACACAATTCTTGGGTCGTACCTTCGTTTGTACCCACTTTAAGCACAACGAGGAGATATTCTCACCCACCAAAGACACCGTGTTGCACGTTGGCGATGAAATGAATGCCGTTTGTGCTATGGACGATGCCGAGGCTGCAACTGCTTTTATCGGTAAAGAGATAGAAGTAGACTGGCAGGCAGAAAAGGCTCCTATCGTGTCAAAGCGCATTTTGGTGACGCAAGCTGAGGTGAATGGTAAGACCTTTGGCGAGATGCACTTTAGCTCTATGTATGGTGTGAACGTAACACGTATTACCCGTCAGGGCATGAACCTCTTTGCCGACCGCTCACTGCGCATTCAAATTGGTGACCGCTTGATGGTGGCTGGTCCAGAAGACAATGTCAACCGTGTTGAGCGCCTTTTGGGTAACTCAGTGAAGCGTCTTGACCACCCCAACGTAGGTGCTATCTTCTTGGGCATCTTGGTAGGTATCGTATTTGGTAGCATACCTTTCCAATTCCCTGGTATGGCCACTCCGTTGAAGTTGGGCTTGGCAGGTGGTCCGCTGATTATCGCTATCTTGGCGGGGGCATATGGTTATAAGTTCCACTTGGTAACTTATACCACCACTTCGGCCAACCTCTTGTTGCGCGAGATAGGTCTTATCCTCTTCCTCGCAGCAGTAGGTATTAAGGCTGGTAGCAACTTCTGGGACACTGTAGTGCAAGGCGACGGACTTACTTACGTTTGGGTAGGTTTCCTTGTAACGATTATTCCTATTCTCATCATGGGCTTTGTAGGACGTTGGCGTTTCAAGTTGAACTACTTCACGCTGATGGGTATCATCGCAGGTTCTAACACAGACCCTCCCGCATTAGGTTATGCCAACCAAACGGCCAATAACGATGCCGCCTCAGTTGGTTACTCTACGGTTTACCCCTTATCTATGTTCTTACGTATCTTGGTAGCACAAGCTATCATACTCTTTTTATCTTAATTATTTAGGTTAACGAGTTAACAAGTTGACGAGTTAACAGGTAAGTTTGTTTTCTTAAAGGGGTGTTCTAAAAATTCTGGCGCGTTGATTTGTGCCCTATCGGAAGTGTATTTGGGAAAGCAAACGAAGGAGCATAGCGGGCTATGTGACTGAGTTTGCTTTCCAAAAGACACTTTCGAGAGGGTGCGAATCAACCGACAGAATTAGAACATTCTAAAAACAGAATTTTTAGAACACCCCTAAATCGAAGTTAATGATTAACAATATCAATAATCATTTAAAGAAAAACTAACTTACCCGTTAACTCGTCAACTTGTTAACTTGTCAACTAAAAAATACTCGTCAACTAAAAAATCAATCGAAATGACTCAAAAACGCTTTATCAGTCGTTGGTTGGTCGTGCTGCTCACGTTGTGTTGGAGCATGACAGGCTTGCAGGCACAAACGTTTGAGCAAGGCAAACTCTATCATATCGTGTCAGCCTTGAAAGGTCAAGTCGTAGACTTCGGCAAAGAAGGCCGATTAGACCTCACGAAGCAAAACGACAATAACGCCAACCAACACTTTACGCTCAACGAACTCTCAGGTTCGTGGCGCATGATTAATCCTTTTACCAATCAAGCCATTCGCACACAAGGCGATGCTTTAGCCTTAGGCGAAAACAATGGTTCGGACGAAGCACAACTTTGGAAGGTAGTAGCTGACGGCCAGTACGTCAACCTCATTCCGACCAACCGCCCCACTATGGCAGCTGCCGTACAAGGCAATAAGTTGGTGCTTATCGAAAAGAGTAAAGCCACTGGCAACAAGGCAGCACAGTTCTCTATCAAGGAGGCTGCCCACTCAGGCTTTGATGCCGATTTGACCTATCGCATCCGTTCGGTGCAACACCCCGAATGGGTGTTGGGCAATGGCGATTCAGGTGAAAACAATGCCCATATCGTAGGCGAGAAAGTTGACAAGATGAACCGTGGTCAGTATTGGAATATCAAGATGCTCGACCTCAATCGTCGTGTCATTGGCAATGCCTTCTACACTCAAAACTTCGACGATGGTGGCACCAATGCTTCGATTGACTACATACTGCAATGGCCCGCACAAGACGGAGTATGGAACAATGCACAATTTGTATTTGAACCCGTTGCAGGCCACATTGGCACCTATATAATTCGTTCGGCAGGCAATAAGGCCAAGGCCGATAAAATGTATGCGCTCAAAGACGGACAACTCAAGTTGGTGGCCTATAATGCCAAAGACCAAGCTGCGTGGGTCAGCTTCGAACAAGTTGAAAAACCCAAGATTAAGTCACCCTATTGGGAGGACGAAACAATCTTTGGTGAGAATAAAGAGGCAGGCATTGCTACTTTCATGCCCTACGCTTCAGAACGCGAGATGTTGGCCGATAAGGCTTACTACGACACCCCATGGACCGCACCTAAGAGCAGTCGCTACTTACCCTTGAACGGTACGTGGAAGTTCCACTTCGTGCCCGAACCCTCACAGCGCCCCCTCGACTTCTGGCAGAATGGCTACGACGTAAGCCAGTGGGACACCATTCCTGTGCCCTCAAACTGGGAAATGTTGGGTTACGATAAACCGCTTTATTGCAATGTAGAATATCCCCATGCCAACACACCGCCCTTTATCAAAGCTCGTCCTGGCTTTAACGACGGTGGCAAGAACTATGGCATCGACCCCGTAGGTTCGTACGTTCGCACCTTCACCGTTCCGACCGATTGGAACGGCCAGCGTACGTTCATCCACTTTGGTGGCATTTACTCAGCTGCATTCGTATGGTTGAACGGTCAGTATGTTGGTTACACACAAGGTTCTAACAACGTGAGCGAGTTCGACATTACGAAGTACCTAAAGGCAGGTGAGGAAAATCGCTTAGCCGTACAAGTGTTCCGTTGGAGCGACGGTTCTTACCTTGAGTGTCAAGATATGTTCCGCATGAGCGGCATTTTCCGTGAAGTATACCTCTATAATACGCCCAAGATGGCCGTGCGCGACCACTACGTAACGTCCGACATCGATATCGACGACAACACCGGACTTGGCATGGCTAAGGTGAACGTAGAACTCACGCTCGACAATCGCGACAACCTCAGCGGCTGCAAGAAGGTAACGGCTAAGATATTCAACCCGAAGGGTATCGAAATACAAGAAGATGAGGTTGAGCTGAAGGGGGCTAACGGCTCGAAAGCTACAATTACGCTCGACGTGCCCAATGCCGACCTTTGGAGTGCTGAACTCCCCAATCTCTACACGTTGCGCATCATTCAACACGATGAGCAAGGCAATGATGAAATGGCTTTCTCAACAAAGATTGGTCTGCGCAAGGTAGAAGTGAAGAACTCGCTGCTTTATGTAAACGACAAACGTGTGTTCTTGAAGGGCGTCAACCGTCACGATACTTCAGCTAAGCATGGCCGTGCGGTAACCGTTGCCGAGATGTTGCGCGATGTCACGCTGATGAAGCAAAACAACATCAACACCATTCGTACCTCACACTATCCGAACGATGCACGCATGTACGCTATGTACGACTACTATGGTCTTTATACCGTCGATGAGGCCGACCTTGAGGACCACGCCAACCAAAGCATCTCTGATCGTGCGTCATGGATACCTGCCTTCGTCGATCGCATTGACCGCATGGTATTGCGCGACCGCAACCACGCTTGCGTTGTAATGTGGAGTTTGGGTAACGAAGCTGGCGCAGGAGCTAACTTTAAGGACTGCTACGAGGCTGCTAAGCGCCTCGACTCTCGTCCCGTTCATTATGAGGGCACACGCATCAGTTTGCCTTATGGTGGCGAACGCTACTCTGACTTCTACTCTAAGATGTACCCCGGCATGGCTTGGATGAAAGACAACACGTCAAACCTTGACAAGCCGATGTTCATCTGCGAATACGCCCACGCTATGGGTAATGCCATTGGCAACTTAGACCAATATTGGGACGCTATCGAAAACTCTAATGCAACGATTGGTGGTTGCATCTGGGACTGGGTAGACCAATCAATCTTTGACCCGCAACAGATGAAACAAGGCGTTTATCGCCTCACTACGGGCTATGACTATCCAGGTCCTCACCAAGGCAACTTCTGCTGCAATGGTATCATCAATGGTTTGCGTCAAGAGAGTGCCAAACTCAAGGAAGTAAAGGCAGCTCACCAATTTGTGAAGTTTACGCTTGACAAGGTGGACAAGGCAAAGAATACAGCTACTATCACGCTGCGCAACGCTTATGCTTTCCAAAACTTGCAGGACATGAACCTCGTTTACGACGTGGTAAAGAATGGTAACGTGGTGAGCACAAAATCAATAAAGTTGCCCTCTGTCGTTCCTGGCGATAGCACACAACTTACGTTAAAGCTCAGCAAGGCTGACCTCGAAAAGGCTGAAACGATGGGCACAGAAGTAATGCTCACGCTCCACGTGGCCTTCCGTGCTGCACAACGTTATGCTGCTGCAGGTCATGAGGTGGCATTGAAGCAATTCTTGCTCAACCAACGTGGCCACCTAACGGAGGTGAAGAAGGATGCTAAAGCACCCGAAATGTTGCAAACGCTTTCGCTTGACAAGACGATTATTGGTAATAGCAATGTACAGCTAACGTTCGACAACGAGACGGCTCGCCTCACAGGGCTCGCCTTAGGCGGTCGCAACATCATAGCCAATAATGAAGGCTTTGAATATAGCAACCACCGTTGGATTGAAAACGACCGCTTTGGCAATACAAACAATGGTTTGCAGCCAAAGGGCACACTCAAAGTAGAAGAAGTGAATGGCAACACGGTAGTGAAGACCGTGCGTAAGGGTTCACTCTGCGACACAGAGATTGACTACACTATCTATCCACAAGGCATGGTAGATGTAGCGGCTCGCTTCACTCCTCATACGACAGAGTTGCGCCGTGCAGGTCTTGTTTGTATGCTCGACTCTTCACTCTCTAAGGTTGACTATTACGCGCTCGGCCCTTGGGAGAACGCTAACGACCGCTGCGACGGTGTGACGGTAGGACGTTACACCACTACGGTAGCCGACATGGTTGAGCCAAACATGAAGCCGCAAAGTACAGGCAATCGTGAGGGGCTACGCGAACTCACTCTCTCTGATAAGGCTGGCTTTGGCGTTAAGATAGTAACAGAAGGTAAAGTAAACTTCTCAGCCCTTCCCTATACGGACGCAGACTTGATGAATGCTAACCATTACTGGGAGATGCAGTCGCGTCCTTACACCGTGCTCCACCTTGACGCTGCCATGCGTGGTGTAGGCAACGCTTCATGTGGACAAGATGTGGGTACGCTCCGCACTTTCTGTGTGCCTGAACAAACATTGACTTACAAACTTCGCATTTCGAAGAAGTAAACTTTCTTTACTCATAGAAAGGATGCCGTGAAGATTTCACGGCATCCTTTTATTTTAAGCACGAATAGTGTGGGACAATGCTTCGATATATAAACTATAATTTGTCGGCCCCTACGTAACGCGTGCTTTCCTTTGACATTATCGGCTGCGGCTCAGCAATTCAAGCAAGCTTGATTGCGTTCGCCTTGCACGATAATTCTAGCACGCGCTAGCAAAATGTTGCAAACGCAAGCTAGCCTGGGGGCGACGCGTCCCCGCGTCGGCATTGCCAACTTGGGGTTAGATGCCCCAAGTTGGCAATACTTTTATGAGTGATACTCAGGTATTTGCAAGTCAAGGCATCGAGC
>JBNMKQ010000112.1:0-8745 GCA_050874425.1 Alloprevotella sp. | reverse complement strand
TACTTCGACATACCATTTATAAATACTATGCTTTGTGCTTACGCACAAGTCATATACAAACAGGCTACGCCCTTGCGTTTCTTGCAATATAACTATTAGTTGTTTAAGACTCAAAGTGCAAAGCGCGCCTTAATGTTCATTTCTATTCTCTTCGATAAACTGCAATTGGGCCTCACCCCTCCCCCCCTCTCCTTGAGGAGAGGAGGCTAGGGGGTGAGGCCCCAGTTTATCGTCATCAATCAGCATTTGCGCTCAATGGCCCACCAGGCATATACGATGTAGGCCAAAACGAAGGGGATAAGCAGACTTACCACCGCCATTACACTCAGCGTGAACTCACTCGAACAGCTATTGGCCAGACAGAGCGATGACTGAATATCTGTAACAGACGGATAGTAGGCCGTATTATTCAGACCCGCTATTAACAACAATGTCATTACTGCTAAGACTGTGCCTATGCCTACCCACCAGATTCCACTCTTTTTCTGTTTATTCATTAAAGTGATAGCGATGCCTATCAACACCAAGACTACACCTAATACGAAAATAACAGACACAAGGGGCAAAGCCATGAAATTGTGCCAATACTTGCTACTCTCGACGACGAACAGCTGTTGGGCGGGCTGATAAGTCAATCCATCGATAAGGAACAAACGAACCACAAAAGCTACGAATAGCACAAGAAAAGGAATTGCATTCACCAACACATGTTTGTGCAGTCGAGGAGTTAGTTCGTCATTCTGATTACGATTGAGCAAATAAAGCGCTCCCAACACACGTGATAAGAACAGTACGGCAAGGCCTAACACCCAATTCCAAGGATTGGCTAAAGCCTCCAAACCATGCCAAGCACTGTCCCACTGGCTAATAACAGGCGAAGCCATGCCTTCTCCGCTGGCCACACCTAATGCATTGTGGTCAACGTGAAACGCTGAGCCCGTAAAGAAAGTAGCCACGGCAGCTCCCAACACAAAGGGGCCAACCAAACCATTAAACACTAAGAAATAACGGTAAGTAGCTTGTCCTAGAAGATTGTTTGGCTTACCCTGATATTCATAAGCCACCGCTTGCAACACAAAGCTCACCAATAGGAGCATCCATACCCAATAAGCACCACCGAAACTGGTACTATAGAACAAGGGGAAAGAAGCAAAAAAGGCACCTCCGAAGGTGACGAGCGTAGTAAACGTGAGTTCCCACTTACGCCCTGTTATGCCAATGATATACGAGCGCTCTTCTTTCGTGCGACCGACACAATATAGAAGAGAATTGGCACCTTGCACCAACTGCAATAACACTAATAAGCCTGCTAATAACGATACTAACAGCCACCAATATTGTTGAAGAAATATATACATGATTTCTAACCAATTTTTTATACACTTAATTAACTTTCAAGTTCCTCGTCTGTCGATGTTTGCGGCCCTTGGCTAATCGCTTTACACATTATACGCACCTCTGCGGCTAATAACAAAGTGAAAAGTACCACAAAGAGGAAGAAGGTAATCATTACATTCGTGGGAGAAAGTTGCGATACGGCAACCCCCACAGGCAATAAGTCTTGAATAGCCCAAGGCTGACGGCCTACTTCGGCCACAATCCAACCCGCTTGTCCTGCAACGTAAACCATAGGTACAGCCCACACACCTAACCACAACAGCCAACGATAATTGGCCAATGTGCCTCGACGAGCTAACCACCCCACAACTAATAAGATAGCAAAGAGCAATGAGCCTAAGCCTACCATGAAGCGGAACGACCAATAAACCAATGGTACGGGCGGCACTAAATCAGTCTTTTGCTTTAAATAGCCATAACCCATATAGGCTTCATGAGCGCGTAAGGTGTCGAGTGCGGTTTGAGCAACGACCTTGTTAGCGGTGCGTTGTTGGCGATAGGTGGCAAAAGCAGCTATAGCTTTGCGGCCACGCTCCATTTTCTCATCAGCAGAAGGCACACGAGTACCATCGGGCAACGTATAGCCATCGAGCAAATCGCTGATACCTGGCACATAACCTTCTATATTGTGCGTTGCTAAAATGGAAAGTGCTCCAGGGACTTCAATACCAGGCACGATGCTAAAGGGGGCACGCACGCCGCCTTGCTCCAGACCTTCGGCTGCCGCCAACTTCATAGGCTGCTCGCGAGCTATTGAAAGGCCACTTTGGTCGCCCGTACCCATTACGATGAGCGTGGAAATGATACCAACCACGCTGGCCACCTTTACTGAACGCAGTGCCAATTCACTATGGCGCTTCCGTAACAAGAACCAGCAACATACACCTATCACAAACACGGCTCCCGTCATCCAACCACTCGAAACGGTATGGAAGAACTTTACCACTGCCGTTGGCGAGAGGGCCACACTCATGAAGTCGGTCATCTCGTTGCGCACCGTGTCGGGGTTGAAGGTCATACCTACGGGGTGTTGCATCCAAGCATTGGCCACCAATATCCACCAGGCCGAAATCGTAGCCCCAAGTCCTGTCAACCATGTAGAGGCGAGATGAAAACCTCTACTCACCTTGTTCCAGCCAAAAAACATCACGGCTATAAAAGTGGCCTCCATAAAGAAAGCTACAATGCCCTCAATGGCAAGAGGCGCCCCAAAGATATCACCCACAAACCATGAATAGTTGCTCCAATTGGTGCCAAACTCAAATTCAAGAATCAAGCCCGTAGCCACTCCAATGGCAAAGTTGATACCAAAGAGTTTCATCCAAAACTGTGCGGTACGTTTCCACCTATCGTCTTTGGTGGTGTAATAAAGGGTTTCCATCACGCCTTGTATCAAGGCCAATCCCAACGTTAACGGCACGAACAGCCAATGATAGCAGGCTGTCAGTGCAAACTGCGCACGCGACCAATCTATGGTGCATGCCTCAAGTGCTGTTAGTAATGTCATAATGGTATAGATTTAGTTATGATTTACAATGAAGGGGAAATAGGCAAATGTGAGAAGATTAATCAATTACAAAAATATTAAGGGGTGTTCTAAAAATTCTGGCGCGTTGATTTGTGCCCTATCGGAAGTGTATTTTCTCAGAGTAAAAAGACACTTTCGAGAGGGTGCAAATCAACCGACAGAATTAGAACATTCTAAAAACTGAATTTTTAGAACACCCCTTAAATCATTTGCACATTTTCCCATTTGCACATTTGCACATTTTTTAATCTTCTCCCGACTTGTTCGCTCTTTTGTGCATCATCAAGCCCTTTCAGCATTGGTTGAAAAAAGAAGATGCGAAGCACAACAAATATCACGAATAGCTTCAGCAGAATAATAATCCATAGTGTACGCCCCCACGTCATCTGTCGAAAGCCATCACGATAAAAGCTCCACACACGATGAATAGCATTTAAGATTGTATAATTCATGCAGCAAATATAGCGTTCTATTGTAATCATTACAAAAAGAAAACTATTTTATTTTACACTTTTGTGTTGCAAAACATAAGCTGAAGCAGAAGCTTTAGAATTTTAAGAAAGGTATAAGGGGTGTCCTAAAAATTCTGTTTTTAGAATGTTCTAATTCTGTCGGTTGATTTGCACCCTCTCGAAAGTGTCTTTTTTTTCTGAGAAAATACACTTCCGATAGGGCACAAATCAACACGCCAGAATTTTTAGAACACCCCATAAACTGCAATTGGGCCTCTGCCCCTAACCCCCTCTCCAGTCGAGGAAGGGGTTAGGGACAGAGGCCCAATTACAGTTTAGACGAATGCTTCAGCCTTGCTCTACATCATATAGCCATACTCTTGCATAATTTTGATTACCTCTGGCAAGTGTTTTTGTTCTATCAAGATGAGATAGCCCTCGGCACGAAGAATATAGGACTTTAAACGCTCGTCTGTCAAGATAATCTCTTGCAGACGTTTGTCTTTTTTGTTGATACGCCGAATTGTGTACGCCTTACCAGCCTTTGCAAAAGCTTCACAACGCATCAAGAGGTCCTCAAAGAAGTCGTTCCACACCTGTGGAAGATTCTTGCCGAAATTGCGCTTAAAGAGATTTATCTTTTCCTCAAGTTCTACTTTCGTCGAACAGTCTTTCATAAAATACGAAGCCTCTACCTTATAAAGCGTAGGAGCTACCGATTGTGCAAAACGCTCTAGCACAAAGATGCGCGGACTTTCTAAATTATTCACCTTTATCAGCAAGCGGTCCTCACTCAATTCAAAGGAGTTGGCGTCTTCTTGCGCCATAGGCGACATATATTCTTCGTCATGCTCATAAACATAACGTCCAAATTTTGTCAAGCGCACATACTTCAATGCATCAAAGGGCGACACAGCGTCTTTCGGCATTTCTGGCAAATAAGCTATTTCTAACACGCCCCAACTGGCTAAGGCAAAGAGGATAGACTTTGCGACCACGTCAGAGAGTTCGCTCATCTGAGTTTTAAAGCTAATCCAATGCCCACCAATATAACCATTCTCTAACTTTATACGCGCAAAGTTGTAACGATCAAATAACTGGTAAACAATTTCACCACAGTTATTTTTTTCATCTTTGTAGGCACGCATCAACCTAATGAATTGTTCCACAGAGGTCCACTCATCGAATGGATATTCTGTCAAAACATTGCTTATATTATGCAAGAAATAATAGATACAAGCATAACTTACATAATTAGACTTGATGCCTTTTATATGCGGCACAAATAGCTTATAGAAGTCGTCTTCATATTCCTCTTCTGCCTTCAGTATATCTTTAATTTGCTCCTGCACATCCGAACCTCCCATGTCCCATTCATCAGCAAAGAGAGCATAGAGCATCGGCACAAAGTATTGACGCGAACAATATGACATCCACTCATTAGACGACTGAATGTGAAAGTCCTCCAAATTTAACTTTTCAACCGCCTTTTCAAACGACTTTGTACGCAATTTTGTACTTCCTACTTTTAACTGTCCGCTTTCAAAGAGTGAAGCAACAAAAGGGTAATCATGGAATATAGCCTTTTCGCCATTGTAAGTCTGCAGGCCCGCAAGCGAAGGCTTTTCTTTCTCCTGTTGCAAACACTGCCAGGCAAAGAACACACTATACAATGCTGCATATTCAAAACTAAACAAACATTCCTCTTGTGCGTAACCATAATCACTCATAACGAAATCTCTTGAACAATGAAGCCAAGGCTCTAGTTCTTCAGTAATTTCAGAATGCCAATAACTACTACGTACTAAAATCTTTTTGCCATAAAGTTTTACAGCCTCCTCTTCTGTCAAATAATGCTTTTCAGCCAAAGCCTCCAGAAGTTTTTGCATAGGAGCTGGCATCGTCTGCCACAAATAGCCGAAATTGCTTGGACTAAAAAAGATGAGAAGAAAGTCCACATAGCTTTCCTTCGATTTCGCTCCATTGCGTATCTTCTGTATCGCCTTAGGCTCTGCAGCATTAGGCTTACCAACCGACCGATACTGATACTTACCGAGTGAACCAACCAAAGGAAGCGCTATCGTTTTAATTTGTACCGCCGTTAAGTTGCTCAGAAATCTTCTCATTTCTGGCTTATACCGGTCGTTGGCAAGGCTTACCTCGCGAATAGGCAAACTTTCTAATTTATCTATTGTCATGGCTCTTATCCTAAAATGAATTTAATATCCTCTTCAGAGAGTTGCTTCGTTGATGAGGAGTCTGCACCAATTAGTCCCTTAAAGAGGTCAGCCTTTTGCTGCTGCAGCAATTGTATTTTCTCTTCTATCGTGCCTTGCGTAATCAAAGAGTAACAAAGCACCTTCGCCTTTTGGCCAAAGCGATGCAAACGATTGATAGCTTGTTCTTCAGCTGCCTTGTTCCACCACGGCTCGAAGATGTAGACCGTATCAGCAGCCGTAAGGTTCAACCCCACACCACCCGTTTTCAACGTCATGAGCATCACCTTACAGTTTGCATTGTTCTGAAAACGCTCCACTACACTCTTGCGATCGTGTGTAGCACCCGTCATCGTCACGTAGTCTATACCATTTGCATCAAGCGTTTCGCTCAATAGTTCAATGCCCGCTATAAAGTTGAAGAACACCACCGCCTTATGTCCATTAGCCACCGCTTCAAGCAAAGACTCCGTCAGCGCATCTAACTTGGGTGAACGAATGCGACCATCGGTCAGGCTCTCAGGGATAGAAGCAATACGGCGCAACTCACTCAGTGCTTGGAACATTACAAATTGCGACTTCTGTATGCCTTCTGCCGCAATGCTCTTGTCTACCTGCTCTTTATAATAAAGGCGACGCTGCTCATAGAAGCGCGTCTGTGCCTCGTCCATTTCAACATAGAGCATTTTATCTGTGCGGTCGGGCAAGTCCTTTAATACGTCACGCTTCAAACGACGCAACATAAAAGGGAAAATCTTACGACGAAGGCTCTGCATGGCCTCTTTGTCGCCGTCTTTCTGTATAGGATTAGCGTAGCGACTATTAAAGTCATCCATAGTGCCAAACATGGCAGGATTTAAGAAGCGGAAGAGCGAATATAGTTCGGTCAGGTTATTCTCAATCGGTGTGCCACTCAATGCCAAGCGATGTGCAGCCTTGAGTAAGAATACGGCTTGCGTACTCTGGGCAGCCACATTCTTGATATTTTGACTCTCGTCCAATATAACATAGTGAAACTCTTGTTCCTTAAACGTCTCAATATCATTACGCACAATGGCATAAGTGGTCAAGATAAGCTGATGCTTCATGGCCTCGTCTATGTCGCGCGTATTGCCATAATAGGTATACACCTTTAACTTGGGCGAAAAGCGTGCAATTTCACTTTGCCAATTAAACAGCAAACTACGTGGCATCACCAACAACGTGGGCTTCTTCTCCTTCGGATAGACAAAGTTCAACACGCCAATCGTCTGCAGCGTCTTACCCAGACCCATATCGTCAGCCAAGCAGCCTCCCATATTGTTGTCGTAAAGGTACTTCATCCACTTTATGCCCTCCTCTTGATAAGGACGTAGCTTCGCTTTCAAAGCAGGCACCTTTAACTGCTCACTGGCCAAACGATTAAAGCCTTCGTAAAACTCACGATGATGCTTAAACGCTTCGCCCTCTATGGGCGTATTCACCAACTGCTCCAACTCTGCGAGGTCGAAGAACGATACCTTTACGCGATCCTTATCGCTCTTCTTCACCTTACGAAAGATGCGTTCCAAACGGCGCATATAGCCGTCTTCGATAATAGCACGATTGCCGTCAGAGAGTTGAATGTACTTTTTGGCATTGTATTGTGAGAACAACTGTTGAAGCGTAAAGTTTTCCTCGCCTAAACTAATTTGAGCACTGCCCTCTAAGAAGTCAATACCCGACGAAAGGCTCAACTTCAGGCTGGGGCGTACTGCACTCACCTTATATTCCTTCAACTTCTCTGCTCCTACTAACTGATACTTCTTAATCAGCGAAGGCAAAGCGTTCAATAAGAAGGGAGCAGCCACCTCTTCGGGGAGCACAAAATTATTTTCGTCAACGTAGATGCTCTTCTTGGCCGCACGCTTCGACATGTGTTGCGCAATCTCGTCGTACAACTCGTCCACCATGTGTTGCATAGGGTGACGACGCAAACGCTTCACTTCATACTCATTGTCCGACACAGCAATGGCCAATCGATTGAGATTAAACTTATCAATAAATTCGGACTGTACGTCTTTCACTCCCTCTGCCACACGCATATAAAGCGTTTTGTCAACATCTACCTTTTCGAAGTAGAGCGTGGGGATAGGCATAATCTCTTGGTCTGAAAGTGAAATGTCAACACCTTCCACATTCACAGAGACATGCTCCACATACGTATACAATACCGACAGATACATGGCAAGCACATCGGCCGTAATCTCGTTCTTAAAGATAGAGAGATAACGATAATTATTGCCTACCGACTCTACTTCATAAATGTCTCTATCAACCCAGGCAAAACTATCTGAAAGCATTATGAAACGCTTTTTGCTCACTGTATCGTTTACACGGAAAGTGGGAGATAGTACCTTATCCTTACGCGCAAGTGAAAGTTGGAGTTGCGATTTTTCATCATGACAAATCAGTTCTTTACCTTTCGAATCTATTACATGTTGGCAACGAACTAATTGGTAACACAAATACGGATGGTCGTTAAGATTGATACGCTGATCTACCTCGTCCCAAACTATTTGGAAGCGGCGTTCGCGCATAATATTTTCAATACTATGCAGTAGTTGCGCGGTCTCACTATCATAATAACGATAATCAACTGTTACAGGACTGTGCTTTTCATCAACAACAGATAGATATACCCCGTCCTCTTTATCATCAAGCATAAAGTACACTTCAGGACAATCTGTATTGACCTTTTCTACCTGAAAATGATTAGTATTATGCGCGGTCATGCGCTGCAGCTGCTCTAAAAAATCGGCCATATATTTTTACGTATTTATTTTGAACAAAAGTACAAAAAACTCCTCCTACGACCAAACGTAAAGAGACATTAATAAAGCGAAAATAATCAATAAGCATTAATCATCAATAATTTGTAGAAGACGCAGCAATTAGGGGCGCGGGCTTGTAGCCCGCGTGAGTTCGCGCTTCAGCGCGAGAAAAAACATTAGCAAATGCATGAATATAAAACTGCAATTTGTCGAACGCTTGGAGCAACGCGTCCTAACCTGAGGGCAACGCGTCCTAACCTGAGGGCAACGCGTCCTAACCTGGGGGCGACGCGTCCCCGCGTCGGTATTGCCATGTTGGGGCTCGAGGCCCCAACATGGCAATGCATTAAATAGAAGAC
>JBNMKQ010000111.1:0-8747 GCA_050874425.1 Alloprevotella sp. | reverse complement strand
TAAATTCAATCTTCACCTTTCTTTTTGGCCGTTTTTTGACCTTTCATCGGTCGTGTAGCTCGCTACACTCCCTCTTCAAGGTCCAAAAACGTCTCAAAAATAAAGGCAAATCTTGAATTTCATAAAAGTTCAGACGACTTCTTACTTAAAACTTCTGTCATGTCACTACAACGAAAAAAAGGTACCTCCAATCCATTCGCCTTCAAAGCCAAGGCCGCAGGTAAGAAAAAGTCTACGGGCAAACGCGTAGGCAAGTCAAAACGCGAAAAAGCCAACAACCAACTCAACAGAAGGGTAAAGTAGCCTTATCAGATATTTTTGAGTGAAAACTGCAATTTGGGCCTCACCCCCTAACCCCCTCTCCTTGAAGAGAGGGGGGACAAGTCACCTTTTCTTGCTCATTTTCAGGAAATATCTCAAGCAAGAGACTGGGGAGAAAAAGGTAACTTCATCCCCCCTCTCCTCAAGGAGAGGGGGTTAGGGGGTGAGGCCCAATTGCAGTTTTGCCCACACTATTCGTTATAGAGCCTTAATTTTTTGTACCTTTGTCGCTATCACAAAGCGAAATCATTAATCACACACCTATACATATTAATTATGAAAAAGATCACTACTCTCTGCTTGGTGTTGGTGCTAACAATCGTTGGCGCTATGCAGCTGCAAGCACAATCATTTAGCTATGGTATTACGGCAGGCTATAACTTGACTAAACTGAAGTTCTCAGGCGAAATGAAGGAAAGCTTTAGCTCTGACAATAAGCCAGGTTGGTTTATTGGTCCGAAGGTGGCCTTCAATACGGCTTTGGGCATCGGCATCGACGCTTCACTGCAATACTCTCAGCGTAAACTTAACATTACGCAACCCACTTACTCCGATGGGAACACCGGAGCCATATTATATGGCAGTACTACACAGTCAAAGACGTATCGCACCCTCGAAATTCCTATCAACCTGCGTTACAACATCGGATTGGGCAAGATAGCAGGCGTGTATGTGTTTACAGGTCCACAGTTTGGTTTTGCCTTTAAGAACATGAAGTGGAGCAACCTTGGCTCTGGCACAAACTTTAGCAAGGAGAATATGAACACGACTTGGAACATTGGTGCGGGCGTTCGCCTCATGAAGCACCTCGAAGCCAGCATCGGTTACAACTTTGCTCTTGGTAAGGCCGGTAAGGCTATCTTCAACAACTTTGGTGGCGAAACAGGCAATAGCCAAGACCTTGAACTGAAGTATAAGACAAACACCTTCCAGGTGCAAGTAGCATATATGTTTTAACCAAGTTTCTTAGTTGACGAGTTGACGAGTAAACGAGTTAACGAGTAAGTTTCTTTATGCAATACATACTTACCTGTCAACTTGTTAACTCGTCAACTAAAAAAGTTCGTCAACCAAGAAACAAAAGAACTAAAGAAATGCTTAGATTAAATTGTTTCTTTCAAGCCAATGAGGGCAAGTACGATGAGGCCCTTCAGGCAGCCATTGCCCTTACGGCAGCGTCATTAAAAGATGCAGGCAACATCGCTTACGACACATTTGAGAGCGCTACGCGCCCCGACATATTCATGATCTGCGAAACGTGGCAAGACGAGGCTTCACTCAAGCAGCACATGGCCGCTGACCACTTCAAGCAATACGTCGGTGAACTCGAAAAGTTGGGTACACTGAAGTTAGAACAATTCGAGTTTTAACACCTTATTAAACCCACTAAAATAAAAAGCGCATTGTCGGTTTTGACAATGCGCTTTTATCGTATATAAAACACAACTATTTTTTTTGTGCGTTTGATTGAAAGTTTGTACATTTGCCACACGAAAAGAAACAAACACTTTTTAAAAGTTAAACTATTATGGCATTTTTATCAAACGAAAAGCTTTTGATCGTCGGTGCAGGCGGTATGATTGGTTCTAACATGGTACAGAGCGCCTTGATGCTCGGCCTTACTCCTAACATCTGCCTTTACGATATCTACGAACCCGGTGTACACGGTGTGTTCGATGAGATTCAACAGTGCGCTTTCCCTGGCGTAAACGTAACTTACACAGTTGACCCCGCTGAAGCTTTTACTGGTGCTAAGTATATCATCTCTTCAGGTGGTGCTCCTCGTAAGGACGGCATGACTCGTGAAGACCTTCTCAAGGGTAACTGCAAGATTGCTGCTGAGTTCGGTGACAACATCAAGAAGTACTGCCCTGAGGTAGAACACGTTGTTGTTATCTTCAACCCCGCTGATGTAACAGCGCTTACCGCTCTTATCCACTCTGGTTTGAAGCCTAACCAACTTACTTCACTCGCAGCACTCGACTCTACTCGTTTGCAACAAGCCCTCGCCCTTGAATTTGGCGTACAACAAGATAAGGTAACGGGTGCTCACACTTATGGTGGCCACGGTGAACAAATGGCTGTATTCGCTTCACAAGTGAAGGTTGACGGCAAGCCTCTTTCTGAAATGGGTCTCTCAGCTGAACGTTGGGAAGAGATTAAGCACCACACTGTACAAGGTGGTTCAAACATCATCAAGCTTCGTGGCCGCAGCTCATTCCAGAGCCCTGCTTACAACGCTGTTAAGATGATCGAAGCTGCTATGGGTGGCGAACCCTTCACTTTGCCTGCAGGTTGCTACGTTAACTGCGACAAGTGTGGCTTCAAGAACGTTATGATGGCTATGCCCACCACTATCGACAAGACGGGCGTTCACTTCACTGAACCCCAAGGTACTCCCGACGAAATGGCTTCTCTCGCTAAGTCATACGAGCACCTCTGCAAGATGCGCGACGAAATCGTAGAACTCGGCATCGTTCCCGCTGTTGATAAGTGGACTGAAATGAACCCTAACTTATAATAGTTAGGCGGGTTTTTAATACTTTTCATATTTAAAGTTTGTTAGACGTGAGTCTGGCAAACTTTTTTTGTGAACCTAAAGTCACTTGGCCTCACCCCCTAGCCCCCTCTCCTCAAGGAGAGGGGGCTAGGGGGTGAGGCCGTTAGGGTGGTTCGTGGACTGTTTGACAAATTGCAGTCTACCCACACGAATCAATATAGACCCATTATAACTTTTACCTACTTAACTATGCATAGTTAAGCTACAACTGAGGGGCAAACCTTTGGTCTGCGAATAAGAGAATGGTGAGTTTAAAATAGCTAACTCATGACTCTTTATTCGCAGGCCAGAAGGCCTGCCCCTTAGTTGCTGAATAGCACACGTGCGTATTTTATAATGTACGCATATAATATATTTGTATGTTACTTCACAGTGATGAGGAAGTAATTCTTCTTACCACGCTGAACGAGAAGGTACTTGCCGTCGATGAGGTCGTCAGAAGTGATTTCTTGATCGAAAGCAGCGAGTTTCTCTTTGTTAAGGCTTACACCACCACCTTGGGTGAGTTTGCGCATTTCACCCTTTGAAGCGAAACACTTGGTGGTTTCGGCAAAGAGGTCAACGGCTTTAGCTCCAAGGGCTTGGTCTTTGGCTACCTCGAATTGGGGTACACCATCGAATACGCTGAGGAGTGTAGCTTCGTCGAGCTTTAAGAGGCTATCTTTGGTTGCCTTGCCGAAGAGAATATTAGAAGCTTCGAGGGCCATTTCATAGTCTTCGCGACTATGAACCATGCAGGTAACTTCTTCGCCCAACTTCTTCTGAAGGAGACGACGACCTGGGTCGGCACGATGTTCAGCAATAAGGGCTTCAATCTCATCGTGTTCGAGTGAGGTGAAGATCTTGATATAGCGTTCTGCCTCTTCGTCGCCTACGTTGAGCCAGAATTGGTAGAACTTGTAAGGAGTGGTATAATGACGGTCGAGCCATACGTTGCCCTGCTCCGTCTTACCAAACTTCTTACCATCGGCCTTGGTAATAAGCGGACAAGTGAGGGCATAAGCATCAGCTTCAGCGCCGAGGGTACGACGAATGAGTTCCGTGCCTGTAGTGATATTACCCCATTGATCAGAACCACCCATTTGGAGTTTACAGTTCTTCGTTTCGTAGAGGTGGAGGAAGTCGTAACCCTGTAAGAGTTGGTAGGTAAACTCAGTGAATGAGAGTCCGTCACGTGCTTCACCATTCAAGCGCTTCTTCACGCTATCCTTAGCCATCATATAGTTGACGGTGATGTGCTTACCTATCTCGCGTGCGAAGTCGAGGAAGGTGAAGTCCTTCATCCAGTCATAGTTGTTGACCAATTCGGCAGCATTAGGAGCGTCAGAATCGAAGTCGAGGAAGTGAGAGAGTTGCTTCTTAATGCAAGCGACGTTGTGACGAAGAATGTCTTCGGTAAGGAGGTTACGCTCAGCGCTCTTGCCTGAGGGGTCGCCAATCATACCTGTTGCACCACCTACGAGTGCTAATGGCTTGTGGCCCGCACGTTGGAAGTGGCGGAGCATCATTACAGAGCAGAGGTGACCAATGTGTAAAGAGTCGGCCGTTGGGTCGATACCTACATAGGCTGTTGTCATGCCTTTTTCGAGCAATTCTTCAGTGCCCGGCATCATTTGGTGCAGCATGCCGCGCCATTTGAGTTCTTCTACAAAATTCATCGTATGTTGTTTGTTGTTACTTTTTTATTTTGAATTGCAAAGTTAGTGCAAGGCGAGCGCACTAAAAAGGGAAAAAGCATTTTTTTCCTTTTTAGTGCCGAGCCGCAGCCTAACTTTGACTTTCCTCTATTTGCTTTTTTGTTAAGCCTGTATACTTCATAACCATACTAAACTGCATGCCATCTGCCAACATGGTACGGGCCGTTTCGATTTGTTGTAAAAGCTTACCTTCAATATACCCTTCGATATAACCCTCAATATAACCTTCAATATAACCTTTGTATTGGACGGCATTGTAAAGGTTCTTCACGCAACGAGTTGATTTCATGTAACAATAATAGGCTTATTATTTTTTTCGATATGTCCAACAATCCGTATGTAAAATTCTCTACACTCTATCATATTTAGATTTTTTCTTGAGAATATGATGTATACTATAACCTCTATTATCTACGTCCGAAGAAGTAGGGACGTCGGGGTTGCGGACGCGGGGTGATGGGTTTGGGGTTGAGTTCGGGATAGGCTATGCGCGTGTGGTAGATAGTTTTGATGCTCTCTACGAGTACGCGCTTGGCATCGGCAATGTCGCGGAAGGTGATGGGACACTCGCGGAAGTAGCCAGCCTGCACTTGTCCGTCGACAATGCGATCGACCAATTCTTTGATACTCTCCTCTGTGTATTCCTTGAGCGAACGTGATGACGCTTCGACGGCATCGCACATCATAAGAATGGCTTGTTCGCGCGTGAAGGGGTTGGGCCCGGGATAAGTGAAGAGTTTGGGGTCAGGCTGCTCACCTTGGTGCTTGTTTTGCCACTGTATATAGAAGTACTTTACTTGTGAACGTCCGTGGTGGGTACAGATGAAGTCACGTATAACCTTCGGCAGGTGGTATTTGTCGGCCAAACGAAGACCTTCGGTCACGTGGCTGATGATGATTTGTGCAGAACGCTCTTCGCTGAGCTCGTCGTGCGGATTGACGCCCGTTTGATTTTCGGTAAAGAAAGCGGGGTTGACCATTTTACCTATATCATGGTAAAGTGCTCCCGTACGCACCAATTGAGGTTTGGCTCCAATCTTATCGGCCACTTCGGCAGCAAGGTTGGCCACTTGCAAGGAGTGAACAAAGGTGCCTTGTGCCTTTTTGGCCATGAGGCGGAAGATGACATTGTTCGTATTGGAGAGTTCGACCAACGTGACGCTTGAGGTGAAGCCAAACGTCTTCTCTAACAGATAGAGCAGGGGATAAGCAAAGAGCAAGAGTACACCATTTACACCATTATATATATAGATAGAACGGTCAATGTGGCTCCAATCAACGCCTTGCGACAGGTCGAAACCGAGCATTATGGTGGTGGAGGTGAGGAAGGCGTAAAGGGCTACACGTAGGAGTTGTGAACGTTCGCTCAAGTCGCGAAGGGCATAGATGGCGGTCATGCCCGCCATGAACTGTACGACCACAAACTCATAGTTAGAATGGAGAGCAAAGGAAGATAGTACGACGCTGCACACCATAGCCATGAAGGCGGTGCGAGAGTCCATGAAAGTGCGCACAAAGATGGGCACCATGGCATAAGGCACCATGTAGACGCTGAACGCCTTATGATCAACCATGAGATAGGTAATCAAGGGGAATATAGCTACCAGCGATGAGAGGAGCAATATGCTATGAGGCGAATAAAGGTAGTCGCGCCGATAGAGGCGGAGGTAGTAGACAAATGAGCCTAAGATGCACGACACGAAGATAACCTGTCCGAGGAGTACCTGCCAAAAGCCTTCAGAGGGGTCGTTGCGACGCACGGTCTCGCGCTCGAAGGATTGTAATATTTTGTATTGGTCGGCCGACACAATCTCGCCACGGTCGATGATGCGCTGTCCGCTTTGTACCATGCCTGCTGCGGGGGCTACCGAGGCAAGTAGGTCTTCACGGGCGGTGCTTGTCTTAGCACTATCGACCAATAGGTTGGGTGCGAGGTATTGATTGAGGTTGCAACGGGCAATGACTTCACGCGGAAACTGTGTGCTATCACAATGGACGATGTATTCGTAGGCCGAACGAGTGGAGTAAAGTTCGGTGAGTGAACGCGAGAGGGCTTCGGTGCCTTCCACCACGCGTATGCCTGTAATGCGGTCTTTGGCCATTTGTGAGAGGTCAGCCGAATTGACAATACCGGCTTGATAGACGGCAGCCATGAGGCGTTCGATATGGGGCAAGAATCGTGCTGGCACATCGTTGAACGCGCCATTGACAAAATCGTTATGAAAGGCAGCTATCTGTCGTTCGGCCATTTGAGCATTCTCTACATAGAAGGGTTGAAAGCTGGCCAACGCACTGTCGCGTTCGGCCTCAACCTCTTGTTGCGTCTTATATATCGGGAAGTCAAAGGTGGCTATGAGTGAGTTGTAGCGCCAGGGGCGTCCTTGCTCATATTCGTAGCCAAACTTCGTTTCACGTGGCAGGAAGTAGACGAGTAGTGCCACGACTACTAACACGGCACCAACAAGTGTCATTCCGCCCTTTAACTTTGATTTTGCTTCGAATTTAAACATGGGAAACTATAATTAAATGTGCAAATGTGAGAATGTGCAAATGTGCAAATGCATGGTTAATGTGCAAATGTGAGAATGTGCGAATGTGCAAATGCTTTGTGAATGCTTTGTGAATGCTTTGTGAATGTGCAAATGCTTTGTGAATGTGCGAATGTGAGAATGTGCAAATGTGCAAATGGTCGCCTTTACTTGCTGCGTTTTAACAACATTGCATCATTCTATTTTTCTTAAAACTCAGCAAATAAAGGCGACCATTTGCACATTTGCACATTCGCACATTTGCACATTAACCATGCATTTGCACATTAACCAAGCATTTGCACATTAACTAATTTTCTTCTTCCCCCGTTAATTCATCGGGGAGAGAGGCAGAGGGAGTAAGTCCCTTCTTGCGCCAACCCTCTAATTGGCTGATGATATTGCCTCGCCCTGTGGTGAGTTGGCGTTGTGCATCGTCGTAGGTGCGGTGCAGTTGGTCGATAGAGTTGCCTATCTTTACAAAGTTTTGGGCAAAGGTACTAAACTTTTTATAAAGTTTCTCGGCTGAGGTGTAAATCTCGTTAACCGAACGACTTTGCAACTCGCTCTGCCAAAGATTGTAAGCCAACTGTAGGGCCATGAGCAGATTGGTGGGGTTGATAAGGATAACGTGTTGCTTGTAAGCTTCGGTGGGCAATGTAGGGTCGGCCGTTACGGCTGCTACATAGGCTGCTTCGCCTGGAATGAACATTAAGACGTAACCAATACTATCCTTAACCAACTTACAGTAATTCTTATCGGCCAACTCCTTGATATGTTGACGCACACTGCGTAAGTGTTCCTTCATGAGGCGGTCTTGCTCAAGGGCATCGTCAGCAGCCACATATTCGGTAAAGGCTTTGAGC
This sequence comes from Alloprevotella sp., assembly GCA_050874425.1. GTDB lineage: Bacteria > Bacteroidota > Bacteroidia > Bacteroidales > Bacteroidaceae > Alloprevotella. Next base: position 775 of record JBNMKQ010000111.1, on the reverse strand, counting down.
GAAACTTTGGAGTCGATAATAACATTGCGGCTTTGCGGTAAGTGAACCACTACATCGGGTATGGCTACGGAGCCGCGACCATCGGCTACGTGGCTTTGCAACGTATAATCGCGACCTTCGGTGAGTCCTGACACAGATAGGAGGTTGGCCAACACGGCTTCGCCCCAATTGCCTTGCAACTTGGTGTTGCCTTTGAGCGCTTTGGCAAGGTCGTCGGCTTCGCGACCGAGCGACTGCGTCTGTTCGACAAGGGCTTTGATATAGCCATCGAGCGAGGCGTGCCCTTTAACAAACTGCGTACGAAAGTCCTCAATGTCGTGACCAAGGGGTTTGAGCAAGGCTTCGAGCGAGTTGACGTGTTGCTCGCGTAGTGCATCGCTTTGTGTACGCATCATTTCGACGGACATGGCCTTGAACTCAGCTCGCAAGGCCTGTGCTTGTTTGCGCATGGCCTCATCGGCATGCTGTTGTTCGGCCTTGAGTTGCGCCTTAGCGGCTATGGCCTCGCGCTGCGAACGCAAGGTGCCGATGGCGTAACCGGCAATGAGGGAGAGAATGGATAGGAGAAAGTAGAGCATTTCTTCTTTTTATTTTGGTTGACGAGTTAACAAGTTGACGAGTTGACAGGTAAGTTACTAAAGTTTCCCACCCTATACAATAAAGCCATGGCGAGTTGATACTCTCTGTGTAGACTATTGATAATCAGTGGTTTTAACAGGTTGCTTAAAAAATGTTATGCGGCATTTTTCTGCCTCATAAGCATTAAGGCTTCCGC
>JBNMKQ010000110.1:0-8774 GCA_050874425.1 Alloprevotella sp. | reverse complement strand
TCGAACTAAACGGGGCGCGGGCTTTTAGCCCGCGGGATACGCGCCGCATAGGCGCGTCAAAAAAGAAAGTGCAAAATGTAACTACATATACCCTTCTATAGGCGTATTTTGTTAGTATATTTAGCTCTTTTTTTGACGCGCCTATGCGGCGCGTATCCCGCGGGCTAAAAGCCCGCGCCCCGTTTAGTTCGACAAATTGCAGTTTTTAAAACAATTTCACCCACCCGAAACGTTACAGAACCAAAAATAAACGAACAAAAAAGCCCCTATAAGTCTTCGCCTTCTTGTAACCATTCCTTTTCTATATCCTCGTGTGTGAGAACCCTTTTGAACTGTATGCCACCAACCTTGCCTGCTGCATACATTAGTCCCGTGCAGCCACCGTGCGTCAGTTGATTGACATAAAGGGCAGCACCATTAATGAACGCGTCACAGCAGAACGTGTCGCCTACACTAATTTGGGCGTTTATGGCCTCTACCACTTCGAACCTCTTATTCCCTAAATATCGGAAGCGGCATATCCTTTTAGGCTCCCATGAAACGATAATTTCCTCCCCTTCCATTAGATCCTCAGCAAAGCAAGCACCATTCAAGAACATATTGCTGGTAGCCATGTTCTGATTTCTCTTTTTTCGCCATTTTACCCCCCCCATCTTTGCAAAAATTATCGAAATTTTTGTATCCCAAAAGTTGTGAGAGTAAATCGAGTGTATAGACGCGAGGCTCGCATTTCTGATCGCTGATATATCCCCACAACCTTTTGAGTGTTGTAGGACTGATGTGTTCATGAGTTCTTTTTAAAATCAGTTCGGCGAGTAGTATGAAGTCTTTATTATGTCGCATCGGTAGTTCCGCCTCAATCTCTACCGACGACAGGAGTTCTTTTTTCATATTTGGCAAAGATAGTGATATAAATCAATATTGCTTAGAGCAAAACTGCAAAACATAGACAAATAGGTAATTTTTAGATAAGCATCTAATAGAATAAAATAGGATAAAATAGGACAAAATTATCAAAAGGTAAAAGTCTATTTTTGCAACAAATTATTAAAAATAAGTCTATGGAAGAAAAACATGATATCCTGAATGGGTATAGGGGTTCTAAAAATTCTGTTTTTAGAATGTTCTAATTCTGTCGGTTGATTTGCACCCTCTCGAAAGTGTCTTTTTACTCTGAGAACATGGGTTGCGGCTCAGCAATTCAAGCTAACGCTTGATTGCGTCCGCCTTGCACCATGTTCTCAGAGTAAAAAATACACTTCCGATAGGGCACAAATCAACGCGCCAGAATTTTTAGAACACCCCATAACAGATTTGCTACATGCATAACATTTGAAAATCAAAAAAATACAACAATATGAAAATCAAAAAATTACGTCAAACATACATCAGATATTCATTTATCTTGATGTGTATTTTAACTTCTTTATCATCATGGGCAGGAGATTACGTACAAGATGGTATTCAATATAAAATATACGAAAACTTCTCAAAAGCTTTTGTCGTAGGAGTTGACGATCCTGATGTGTATGAAGTAAAAATAGGAGAAAGCGTGTGTGGTTATCCCGTAATAGGAATTGCAGCTGACGCTTTCTCTTCATGCACAAATTTATGTGAAATTACAATACCTTCCTCAGTAACGAGTATTGCACAAAGAGCTTTTAAAAATTGTACATCTCTCAGCTCAGTTACAATACCATCATCTGTGGTAAGTATAGATGATACTGCTTTTGACGGTTGTAGCTCTTTGACTTCTTTTGATGTAGCACAAGAAAATCCCAATTTTTCATCATTTATGGGAACTGCTATAACTGATAAAGAAATGCATAAAATAGTATGCGTTGCTAAAAATATTAAGGATTTTATTTTCCCTACTTCGGTGACTAGTATTGGAGACCATGCCTTTCTCGGTTGTAGCTCTCTGACTTCCGTTACACTCCCTTCTTCGGTGACTAGTATTGGAGACGATGCCTTTTCTGGTTGTAGCTCTCTGACTTCCGTTATAATCCCTTCTTCGGTGATTAGTATTGGAATCAGTGCCTTTGCCGGTTGTAGTTCTCTGACATCCGTTACAATCCCTTCTTCGGTGACTAGTGTTGGACTCGGTGCCTTTAGCGGTTGTAGTTCTCTGACTTCCGTTACAATCCCTTCTTCGGTGACTATTATTAAAAACAGGGCCTTTGCCGGTTGTAGTTCTCTGACATCCGTTACAATCCCTTCTTCGGTGACTAGTATTGGAGAAGAAGCCTTCTGGGGTTGTAGTTCTCTGACTTCCGTTACAATCCCTTCTTCGGTGAAAAGTATTAAAGACAGTGCCTTTTATGGTTGTAGCTCTCTGACTTCCGTTACAATCCCTTCTTCGGTGACTCGTATTGGAAACTATGCCTTTGGCTATTGTAGCTCTCTGACATCCGTTACAATCCCTTCTTCGGTGACTAGTATTGGAGCCGGTGTCTTTTATGATTGTAACTCTCTGACTTCCGTTACAATCCCTTCTTCGGTGACTAGTATTGGAGGCGAAGCCTTTTGGGAGTGTAGATCTCTGACTTCCGTTATAATCCCTTCTTCGGTGACTAGTATTGGATACCGTGCCTTTTGCCGCTGTAGTTCTCTGCCTTCCGTTACAATCCCTTCTTCGGTGACTAGTATTGGAGTAAGTGCCTTTGAAGGTTGTGGCTCTCTGACATCCGTTACAATCCCTTCTTCGGTGACTAGTATTGAAGACTATGCCTTTCGCGGTTGTACCTCTCTGCCTTCCGTTACAATCCCTTCTTCGGTGACTAGTATTGGAGACTGTGCCTTTAGCGATTGTACCTCTCTGACTTCCGTTTATGTCTATGGGAATCTGAGTGATGATTGTAGATTTGATTCGGGTGATTTAGGAAATCCTTTTTTGGTAATGTTTGATTGTGCGATATCAGAAGATTCTCCGTGGTATGACTTGGTTAGCGGAAAACGCAGTAAAGTAAATGATTATTGCGCGATGTACTTTGGTAAAGAAGGATCAGAGAAACAGGAGAAACTTACAGACGACTATTTGGAAGCAAAAGAATTAGCTGGTTCATGTAAAGAAGAATATGAAGGTTTGAAAGAAAACCAGCGTGAACTTTTTGATGGCTTAGTCAATCCTGCACATTTGATGGAATCTTTATTTGCAGAAGAGTCGGTGATGACAGCATATAATGATTCTCTATTGCAAGCGTATGATATGCTGCTTGAAAAGGTAAACGAATTTTGGTATAATCCGCTGAATACAACTTACAAGCAGGTTACCCAAACACTTCCAATGGAAGTGAAAGGCTCTTATAATGATAATTACTCTGAGAATGACGGACTTATAACTGACGCCAGCCAACTCAGCTCTAATGCGAAAGAAAGTATTGAAGGAAGCTATGAGGGATTAATTGATAATGATCGAAGTACATTCTTTCATTCAGAGTGGTCAACAAACGTGAGCAATGGCGCCTATCACTATCTTCAAATAGATTTAAGAGATACTTATGAAAATATAGTTTTAAAGTATTCAATTAGAACTGGATATCATGGTGCAGAATATTATATTACTCATGGGTCTCCTAAGCTTCTTCACGTTTACGTGACCAATACGCTTGACGATGAAAATAGTTGGGTAGACCTTGGCCAGTATACATGTACTTATGATTATGTTTCAGATGATACAGGGCTTTTGAATCTTGATTTTGCTGAGCCTTACCGATATGTTCGCTTAGTTGTTGAAGAAACGATGAACAATGAAGTAGCTTTTATTGATGGAAAGCCATTCTTCTATTGGAGCGAGTTACATGCCTATCCGAAGTATCAAGCAAATTTAGAGTCTGTGCTGAGTGAGGAGGAACTTGCAGTAATAGCTGCGGCAAAATCTGAATTGAATAGGAACAGAGCCACTAAACAAACTTATCAGAAATTGCAGACGCTATTAGATAATTTAAATAAGATCCCAATAGGCTATTTCTCAAAGAGCAGTTATCTTACGCTTTACAGTGACAAGGCACTAAGAGTGCCAGAAGGTATGAAAGCTGCAGTAGTAGTTAGCAATGGTAATGGCATTAGCTGTGACTATCGCTATGAAGCAGGTAGCGTAATACCAGCCAATACGGGTGTATTGATTAAGGGCGGCAAGGGCAACTCGTTCTATATGAAGGAGGACGAAACAACGGAGGCAAGTCCTGCTGATAACCTATTACATGGCACACTTAGCGACGAAACGACCAATGTGGAAGGCGATAACAAATACTACAAGTTGGCCTACGACAATGCTACGCATACGCAACTTGGCTTCTATTGGGGCGCAGAAGATGGAGCACCCTTCCTCAATAAGGCAGGTAAGGCTTATCTCGCTGTCCCTGTAGCTACCTCGTTGTCACAATCAATGCAGGGCTTTAGCCTTAACGACTTGAACAATGGGGTGACAACTGGCCTCACTGTGCCTACAACGACTAGTGGCGAGTCATTGCGCATCTACGACTTGAATGGCCGCCGTATTAATGCTCAGTCAATTGACGGCTTGCAACCCGGCATTTATGTGGTGAATGGTAAAAAGATGTATGTCAAGTAAAAATCAAAAAGATAATAGACAAAAACGTATGAAAAGAGAATATATAAAGCCTGCTTCCGTAGCCCTTCTGTTGGCTGCAGAGGACACCATGCTATCTACCTCGCCCGGCTTGAAGGACGAAATGGGAGGGGACCAGCTTTCTAATCAAAAGGACTTTGAGTGGGGAGACAACCAGTGGGACGAAGCAGCTGGCGATGAGGCGATGATGGGAGAATAAGCCTATCTCGCGAAAGCAATGAAAGACTCTATCACACATATATAGTGTGGTAGAGTTTTTTTGATAAACTGCAGGCCTCACCCCCTAACCCCCTCTCCTTAAGGAGAGGGGGACTGAAGTTACCTTTTACTTCCCAGTTTCATGCTTGAGATATTCCCAGAAAATGAGCAAGAAAAGGTGACTTGTCCCCCCTCTCCTCAAGGAGAGGGGGTTAGGGGGTGAGGCCCAATTGCAGTTTACCCGTACGATTCATTACAGAGCCTTAAATCTTTTACACCTATTTAGTCCCCTTTTACTCTATAGTCCAATTCTCAATGTTTCCCTTCTTTGCATCGAAGTTGATGCCCACCTTAACGATAGGTTTTCCACATCTTGCAAATCGTTGGTCATATTGTTTCAGATTGATCTGTTGCATGGCAGTCTGTGCGTCTTTGTTGAGTTTAAGCTCCATAATGTAGAGCGTATCCTTTGTGAGCATCACGATGTCCACTCTGCCATTGGGAGTATGTACTTCAACGTCTACTACGAAGTGAGTCAAAAGCGTGAAGATGATAAAGAGCACCTGTTGGTAATGTCCCTCATAGTTGGTATTGTTGCAGTAGGGCACTGTGCCTAAGAACTCTTGCAGCAAACGCAAAGCTCCGTCCATGTCGCCCTGACGAATCAGTACCGACATCTGAGCAATGGCAACATCTCCCTCTTCCGCATACATACCTTCTAAGTAATTAGGCAGTAAGTTTTCAAACAAGCCCACCTTGATTTCCTTATTCGGCAAGTCGAGCGTGAAGAGTTGACTCATTTTGTCATATCCCTTAATGGTGATGTAACCACTCTGATAGAGTAGGGGAGTAATCGTCTTCATATTCTCTGTGGGAGCATCAAAGGCAGAAGCGCGAGCCAACGTCTTGCCTATCTTTGTTGGCAACACTTTAAATTGGCGGAGCATATTGATAAGGTAAGTAGGTGTGCCAGAGCTAAACCAATATGCGCCAAAGTTTTTGTCGTCAAAGCAATTGAGCAGACTAAAGGGATTGAACACGTCAGGAGATGCAGGTGAGAAATGATATCCGTCATAGTTTTCCTTAAGTTTCTCAATAGCTTCATCTCTAGTTATCTCTTGTGCCTTTGCCAGTACATCAATGTCTTCTGACATTTGAGTGAGCAATTCTTCCTTCGTGATGCCACAAATGCCAGCATACTCATTGTCCATTGAAATGTTTTTGATATTGTTCAACTCACTGAATATGCTTATTTGCGAGAATTTTGTGATGCCAGTTAAGAATACAAAGCGGAGCATGGGTTTGCACATTTTTAGTGGACTATAGAAATTGCGCATGATATTGCGCAGTATGTCCAATGAATCCCTTTCATGTGCCACGTCAAGCATTGGCGCATCATATTCGTCAATAAGTACAACCACCTGCTTACCACTTTTCTTGTAAGCGGTAGTGATTAATTCCGTTAGTCGATCGTTAGCTCCCCTTTTAGGATTGGTTATTCCCCATTTTACTTCTTCTGTTTCCAATCGATTGGACAAATAATCCTCTAGTTGCTCCTTCTCCATGTGTTTGCCTCCACTCATGTCAAAGTGTAGCACAGGATGCTTCGTCCAATTTTGCTCCAACTTTTCAATGGCGAGTCCCTTAAATAGCTCTTTCTTACCAGAGAAGTAACTATCAAAAGTAGAAACCAATAGTGACTTGCCAAAACGGCGTGGACGACTCAAAAAGAAATAGCATCCGCCAACATGGGTCATACGATAGATGTATTCTGTCTTATCAATGTAGAGTTTGTCCTCTTTGCGAATACGTTCAAAGGTTTGAATGCCTACGGGATATAATTTCAGTGCCATAAATGTTTCGTTTTGGGGGGTATTATTGCAAATGTAGGTATTTCTTTTAGAATAAAGGCTCGGTAGTTTTTTTTCGTGATAAATAGTGTTTGAAAAACTGGGGACTCTCTAATTAATCTGTTCTCTCCTCATATCTCTGAACGCACTCCATGCTATCGGTAGGCAGACGGCAAAGGATAGTACGTCGCTAATGGCTTGACACATCTCGACCCCAAGCAATCCAAGGAAGTGGGGCAATATGAATATTAAGGGAATGAAGAAAAGACCACTGCGTGCTGCAGCAACGATGTTGGCACGAATGGGTTTGCGTATGGTCTGCATCAGCATGTTGGTAAGGCCAATGGTAGGGAGTAATACGAACGTAGCCATCTGCCAACGCAGGGCGGCAGCTCCCACCGCTACGACTTCTGGGTCGTGACGGAAAGCTGCTACAATCTGATGAGCAAAGCAAAAGCCCACAATAGCACAAAGGGCTAAGAAGATAGAACCCATCTTGATACAATAAAAGAAGCCCTCTTTAACGCGACTATAAAGTTTGGCACCATAGCAAAATCCACATAGCGGTTGGAAACCTTGTCCTAATCCTATGATGACCGCAAAGATGAAGAAACAGATACGTGTGACGATGCTCATTCCCGCAATGGCCGCATCGCCATATACACCGGCTGCAACGTTGAGTGCAGCGGTAGAGAAAGCAGCCAATCCCTGACGGGAGAGGGAGGGCGTACCCCCAAAGATAATTTCCTTGACGAAGGAAAGGCGCGGAGAGTAGTGACGAAGGTTGATGCTGATCCCCCCATTTTGGCGTGTCATATGGAATAACACGATGAAACTACACATTTGACTCAGCACCGTGGCCCAGGCAGCCCCAGCGATACCCAGTGCAAATCCAAAGATGAGTAGGGGGTCGAGTAGAAGGTTGATGAGGGCTCCCGTAAGTATACCATACATAGCATAGGCCGCATTGCCTTGAAAGCGCATTTGATTGTTCATGGTAAGTGAGGCCGTCATGAAGGGAGCTCCCAAGAGTACAATCCCCAGGTACTGTTTGGTGTAGGGCAGAATGGTAGGAGTAGAACCTAATATCGTAGCCAATGGCGTGAGCCAAATGTGGCCAATGATGGCCAGAATAAGTCCGAAGCTGAGGCTATAGGCAAAGCCCGTGGCCGACATGGTGCGGGCATCGCCCGTTTGGCGTGCACCGAGTTTGCGCGAGATGTAGTTGCCCGACCCATGACCGAAGAAGAAGCCTATGGCTTGAATGACCGACATGACTGAGAACACAATGCCTACGGCTGCAGTGCATTGTGTATTAATCTTACTGACAAAGAAGGTGTCGGCCATATTATAAAGGCTTGTGACCAGCATAGAAATGATGGTGGGCAAGGCCATGGTGAGTATAACCTTGTGTACAGGAGCCTGAGTAAGAAATTTATAATTATCGCGCTTCGCTTTCATACGACAAAGGTACGAAAAAGGTGCGTAATGTGTACAGACAGATTGCAACGACTTACTGTAATCCTTCCTTTTAAGAGACCTCTACAGAAAACTCTACAGAAACCTCTACAAAACGTTTCAGGACGCCCTAAATAGGCATCTTCTGCTTACGTATATTTTACCTTTGCTGTTTTTAGGTTTCATGTTTCAGTTTTATGTTTCAATTCATTGATTATCAATGTTTTCGATAACTGAAACATTGCATTTCAATGTTTCATTTTTACTTTCAATGTTTCATTTCCAAAAACACAATGGGAGCGATTCAAAAACACAGTGGGAGCGATTCAAAAACACAGTGGGAGCGATAACGCGCTCCCTCAGTGTTTTGAAAAGTGAAACATGAAACTTAAAATGAAACATTAAAGTCAAATGTTTCACTTTTATAAATGATTGATACTCAGATGATTATAACAAAAAATGAAACATGAAAGATAAAACAAGGTTTTAAAATACGTAGGGTCTATGTTGATTCGTGTGGGTAATATTGCGTTTAAAGATATGTACAAACTGCAATTTGTCGAACAGTCCACGAACTACCCTAACGGCCTCACCCCCTAGCCCCCTCTCCTTAAGGAGAGGGGGGACAAGTCACCTTTCCTTGCTCATTTTCAGGAAATATCTCAAGCAAGAAACTG
>JBNMKQ010000109.1:0-8837 GCA_050874425.1 Alloprevotella sp. | reverse complement strand
GGAGATGAAACATTGAAGTTCTATGTTTCATTTTTGATTTCAATGTTTCAGCGGCGTTTCTCCCATTGGGTTTTGATTTCTCTCCCATTGAGGTTTTAAATCGCTCCCATTGGGGTTTTATTTTTCTTCGAGTGTGTTTTTTGGAAAAGGGTGTGGTAAATAAAAAATGAAACATTGAAACATAAAATGAAACATTGAAACGCTATGTTTCACCTCTTGAAACGCTTGATTTTCAATGAGATGAAACATAAAAATGAAACATGAAACTTATTTTTCAATTATAGTCTATACGTATACGCGCGCGAAAGGGATAAATTGGGAAAAAGGGGTAAGAAAAGTTTTGCAATAAGATACAGATTAAACGCCTTAGAAATACTAAGACAAATGTAAACCCATATAGGGCTAAAAGCTATTTTGACAACTTTTAAAATTATAAAATGAGATAGCACAAGCAACTTTAGTTTTTACTGAAAAGACTGTCTACCCTATTCAGTATACACCACTGTTGAACAACAGCGCAGCTTATCAAAATATTTAAGTTGCTATACGGATTTTTTTGAGCAAGAATTTATTCATTATAGAAGAAATCAATATATTTGTCCTATAAAATCTTGCATAATCCGTATAGGTTACATATAAACAAAGTCTAAAAATCTAATACTTTAAGGAGATTACATGAAAAATACGATTTCACACTTATATAAAACCGACGATGGACAATGGGTCATACAGTCTAACGAAGAGCATACTGCAGGAGTTGCCGCTCGTGCAGCAGAATTTGCCGATGAGTTTGGCATGGCTTCGTGGGGCAAAGCGTTAGGCCTTTTACACGACAAAGGTAAAGAGTCAAAAGCCTTTCAGCAACACATCAAAAAAGAGAGTGGCTACGATCCTTACGCCATCGTGAACGGAAACTATCACCATGCTTATGTGGGCGGAGTGATAGCTCACCACCTTTGGGGCAAGGGGGCTGACAACTTTATAGTTAATCCGATAGTATCGCACCATACAGGATTACACGACTCTGATGAACTCCCCCCGCTATTGCAGCAAAGTCTGCCAAACGAAATCAGCCTTGACATTGTCAAGCCAGCTTTGATTTCTCCCCCTTTCGAGCCAACCCCCAAAGACCTTCACCATATAGTTCGTGTACTATTTTCGTGTCTTGTCGATGCCGACTATCTTGACACAGAGGCTTTTATGGACAAAGAATCGGCTGCCTTACGTGCTAACTCAACACCTTTGTCGCAATTGCTACCCAGACTTTTGCATCATCTTCAACAATTAAGAGAATCGGCACAAGCATCAACCGTAAACGAGATGCGACGTAAAGTGCAAGAGCGTTGTGAGATAATGGCCGATAGTCCCATAGGTTTTTATAGCTTAACCGTTCCGACAGGGGGCGGCAAAACGCTTTCTTCATTGCTATGGGCTATGAGACACGCCATTCGCAATGGCCAAAGGCGCATCATCATTGCCATACCCTACACAAGTATTATTGTGCAAACGGCAGCTATTTTACGCCACATTTTTGGACCGGAGAATGTGTTAGAGCATCACAGCAACACTGATGCTGATGCTCCATCAAATGAATCATTGCAACAAAAGTTCTATTTAGCCACCGAGAACTGGGATTACCCCCTCATCGTAACTACCAATGTGCAACTTTTTGAATCGATGTTTAGCGATCGTCCTTCAAAATGTCGTAGGCTGCACAACATTGTTAATAGTGTAATTATACTTGACGAGGTACAAACACTGCCCACCGATTATTTGCAGCCCATTGTTGACTCATTGAATACCTATAATCAGTTGTTTAAGACTTCGGTATTGTTCACCACTGCCAGCCAACCTGTATTAAGCGGATTGATAGAAGGGTGCAGCCCCAAGGCCGCATTCAAGGGCCTTGGCCACATTACCGAAATCATTCCTACAGATTATCGTCTGCACGACAAATTGCGCCGCGTGCAATTACAAATTGACAATGAGGGCAAAACGTATGACGAAATGGCGACTCAACTTCTTCGTCACAAACGAGTACTTTGTATCGTCAACACACGTCGCGATGCTAAGGAGCTATTCAACCGTTTACCCCAAGAGGGTGTAACCCTACATTTGTCAAAAAATATGTGTGCAGCCCACATTAACAAAGTTATTGAACAAATGAAAGAGGCCTTAACGAGTAGCACCGAGATTGTGCGCGTCGTGTCTACCCAACTAATTGAGGCTGGTGTTGACATTGACTTTCCCGTAGTTTATCGTCAAGAGGCTGGACTCGATTCTGTATTACAAGCTGCAGGTCGATGCAATCGCGAGGGAAAACGAACATTGAGTACCACCTACGTGTTTAGCTTGTCAAAAGAACACGCTTTGCCCCCTGGCGAAATGCAAGCAGCTAACAATGCGCGACTCAGTTTGAAAGAATCACTTGATTGGTTTGCTCCCGAAACTATGACACAATACTTTAAGCAGCTCTATTGTCGAAAAAATACATTCGATGCGAAAAATATCAAGAGCTTTCTTTACCCTATCACAGACATGCTCTTCGCCACAGCAGCTAAAGAGTTTAACCTTATCGAAAATCAGGGTAAGCCTGTCATAGTGTGTTACAACGATAGTATGAAATGGGTCGATGAGCTTTTACAAAAAGGGCCTTCTTATTCATTAATGAAGCGACTAGCTAAATACACTGTCAACACTTACCAGCACGACTTTGAAGCATTGCAACGGTTAGGGGTAATAGAAGAAAAGCTAACGGGCATTTTCGTCGTACCTTATAAAGAGCAATACAACGATAGTCTCGGCCTATGCACAAATAGTACTTGGCAGGAAGAAACGCTTATTATATAAATCCATCACCAATGCCATTTATCTATATATTTATAACTACATTTGCACTACTACCATTATATACTTGAATAACACCCTTATATGAAATACACAGATAAAGAATATTGTTTAGAGGTTTGGGGAGACGTGGCTTGTTTTACTCGTCCCGAATTAAAGGTTGAACGCGTAAGTTATGACGTTATCACCCCCTCGGCTGCTCGCGCCATTTTCGAAGCTATATTTTGGAAACCTGCCATACATTGGCAGATATCCAAAATAGAAGTACTTAGCCCCATTAAGTGGACATCAATAAGGAGAAATGAAGTAGGAGCGGTGGCAGGGAAGTCCTCAATTTATATTGAAGACAAACGCCAGCAGCGAAACACGCTCATGCTTCGCGATGTGCGTTACCGCCTATGGGCCAAAATGGAATATCGTTCTGTCAAGCAGCGCATTGCAGAGGGCAACCTCTTTGTGCATGCCCCAGGCCTTGACGAGAATCCTATGAAATACTATCAAATGTTTGAGCGTCGTGCAGCTAAAGGCCAATGCTTTAATCAGCCCTATCTGGGCACACGTGAGTGTGTAGCCTCGTTTCGACTCGTTGATATTGAAAACGAGATACTCACTCCTGCCATTCAATCCGATCGTGATTTGGGCATAATGCTTTATGATATGGATTTTCCAAAAGGCAAAAACCAGGACAAAAAGAAAAAGGACGCAGACATTCAAGCCCTCTTTTATCGTCCTGAAATGAAACAGGGCGTAATCATTGTTCCACCCTTAAATAGCGAGGAGATACTGAGATGATACTAAAAGCGTTATATGATTATTATCACCGATGTGGCAATCTGCCTGCTGCGGGTATGGAAGAGAAAGAAATTGGTTTTCTTGTCGTAATATCCAAAGCAGGAAAGTTTCTACGCTTTGAAGACTGCCGAATTGATAACAAAAGTGCTAGAACGTATCTTGTGACAAAACATGTGGGACGAAGCAGTGCCCCACTTGCTAATTACTTATACGATAATAGTGCGTATGTGTTGGGCATTTCAGAACGAAAAAAATACAATAAACTAAAAGAACAGTTAGAGACTTTTGCTCTTACGCCAGAAAACGAACAAGTATTTCTAAAACTAAAAAGTGACTTTGAAAAAGAGAAAGAAGAATGCTCTGGCAAAGAACAAAAATACTTTGACACATTCAAGGCCAAAATAGCTTCTATACGTAATACATTTCCAGATAATTCAGACATAAAAGCTGTTTATGACTTTTACGAACAAGGCCGAGACGCTATTATTGAAGTCGTAGTCAGTGACCCTTTATGGGACGACATTAAGAAGAACCTATCAAAAAAATATTCAACCTTCTCCTTCCGCATTGAAGGCGATACACAAATTGTAGCTGAAAAGAGAGAACTCCTACAACTTGAAAGTGAGACTGATAGAGGATCTAACTTATGCCTTATAACAGGCGAACATGGAGATTCTGTTGAAATCACCACGGCTACAATGATACCCGGTAGCCAAGCCATAGCCAAACTCGTAACCTTTCAAGTAAATTCAGGCTACGACTCGTATGGAAAGAGGAAGTGTGGAAATGCGCCTATCTCAACACATGCCGAGTTCGCTTATAGCACAGCGCTCAACACGCTACTGGCCAAAAACTCGCGCAACAAGTTTATGGTGGGCAATCGGACCTTTGTCTTTTGGGCATCAGCAAACGATAAGGTGTCCGATATGGCCGAACAGAGTTTCTTCGACTTGTTAGGATTTACGCCAAAAGATGAAGATGACCCCAACGCCAAAATAGAAGCAGCTCGAAAGGTCTTTACCGCTATCTATTCAGGAAGTTTAAATTCCACATTAAACAATCACTTCTGCATACTTGGACTTGCCCCCAATTCAGCACGTATAGCCGTAGTATATTGGTCAGAAACGTTGTTAAAGGACTTTGCTGAAATGATACTGCGACACTTCGATGACATGACCCTCATCGACAATCGTCCGAATCCCAAGCCCTATACGGGTGTAAAAGACATGCTATCGGCCGTTACACTTCATGGCAAACAAAGCGACGTTACCCCCAACCTGCCCGAAGCCGTCATTAAGAGTGTGTTCCAGGGGCTACCCTACCCTTACACATTATTTACGTCGTGCCTTCGTCGAATCAAAGCCGAAAGTAGTGACAAGGCGGGCATTCGCATTGGCCGCATTGCTATACTCAAAGCCTACTTAAATCGCATTAACGACCCCCTTAACTCAAAAATACAAGTCATGTTAGACAAAGATAACACCAACCAAGGCTACCTTTGTGGCCGATTGTTTGCCGTACTCGACAAGATACAAGAGGACGCAAACCACATTAATAGCATTCGCGAACGATACATGAATGCTGCAAGTTCTACACCAGCTACCGTTTTTGCTACCATTCTCAATCTTTCGACTCATCATGCCGAAAATCTTAAGAACGAGGGGAGCAAGGTATACTACGAAAAACTAAAGCAAGAAATTATCAGCAAGATTTCGGCTGACGGTTTTCCAGCTCACCTTAATCTACAAGACCAAGGGCGCTTCTTTGTAGGCTACTACCACCAACGTCAGGACTTTTTCACTAAAAAAGCAGACAACAACGAACAATAAATAACCCCCTCAAAATCAGCTTATCATGAACGTATTAAAAAATAGAATCGACTTTGTTTACATCTTTGACGTACAAGATGGTAATCCTAATGGCGACCCCGATGCAGGCAACCTGCCACGTGTTGATGCCGAAACTGGCATGGGACTCGTAACCGACGTTTGCATCAAGCGCAAGGTGCGAAACTATGTGCAAGTAGCGAAAGGCTTGGTTAGTGGCTACGACATTTTTGTAAAAGAGAAAGCCATACTTAACAACGAGATTGATAAAGCACATGATGACGTTAAGGTGAAAGCTGCTCAGAACAAAACTGCTGCTGCTCGCCAGTACATGTGTGAACATTATTACGACATACGCACATTTGGCGCAGTTATGTCAACTGGTAAGAACGCAGGTCAAGTAAGAGGCCCCATACAACTTACTTTTGCACGTTCGGCCGACCCCGTAGCAACCTCAGAACACTCTATTACTCGTATAGCCGTTGCAACACCCAAGGAGGCCGAAAGCCAAAATGGCGAAAACCATACCATGGGGCGCAAAGCTACCATTCCCTACGGCCTTTACGTTTGTCATGGCTTCATCTCGGCCAATTTAGCTCAACAGACTGGATTTACTGAAGAGGATTTGACCCTCTTCTTCGAAGCGCTGAAAAATATGTTCGACCTCGACCGCTCAGCTGCTCGCGGCCTTATGAGCGCGCAAAAGCTCATTGTCTTTCGTCACGAGTCAGAGTTAGGCAATGCACCTGCTAACAAACTCTTCGACTTGGTAAAAGTTGAAAAGACTACGCTTGGTGCACCTCGCTCGTTTAACGACTATGCTGTTAGCATCAATGCCTCAGCCCTGCCTAACGGAGTAACCGTAGAGGAACTCATTTAGCTACGTAGCAGCTAGGGGACAAAACGCGTACCTGCTTATTTGCTTTGACGCTCATACCACAGGTTAAGTTTGTCCCCCGTTGCTTTATCATGCTTTTCTCAAATTACTACCCCATGTATACTGAAGACGAAATGCTCATGCTTTCGGGCATACAACACTACAAGTTCTGTCCTCGGCAATGGGCATTGATACATATAGAGCAGTTATGGGAAGACAACCGCCTGACCATTGAGGGGAACATACTGCATGAAAACGTAGACAACCCCTTTTATCGGCAAAAAAACGGCAATGTCGTCACCCTACGTTCACTCCACATCGCATCAAAAGAGTTAGGACTTTATGGCATTTCCGATGCCATAGAACTCATACCTTCTGATAGTCCCAACGATGCTATTACCCACCATCGCTACCCTGGCCTATGGAAGCCCTATCCCGTAGAATACAAACGAGGGCGGCAAAAGCCTGATGAACGAGACGAGGTACAACTAGCGGCCCAAGTGATGTGCTTAGAAGAAATGTACCACATCAACATACCCTATGCAGCTCTCTATTATAATGAACCCAAACGGCGCGAAATTATAACTATCTCTGACTCGCTCAGAGCCACAACCCAACAGTGTGCCACAGAAATGCACCAAATATTCAACGCTGGCATAATGCCTCAACCTACCCCGAAGTCTCACTGTAAAAATTGTTCACTTCATAACCTCTGCATGCCCGAAGTGAGCGACTGCACAAAAGTTTCATATTACTTAAAACAAAACTTATATGCGGATATTACTTAACACACTCTACGTCACTACTCCTGAGGCTTACCTAAGCAAAGATGGCCTCAATGTAGTAATATCTGTCAAAGGCACCGAGGTGTTTCGCATTCCCATTCACAACATCGAACAAATAGTCACATTTGGCTACATGGGTGCCAGTCCTGGCCTCATGAAACTCTGTGCCGATAGTGGAGTAACGCTAACCTTTCTATCACCACAAGGGCGCTACATAGGACACTTCCAAGGGCCCACCAAAGGCAACGTGCTGTTACGAAAAGCACAATATCAATGTGCCGAAAACGATGTCTATGCTTTACACCTAAGTCAGCTCTTCATAGCAGGAAAAGTACAAAACTATCGCAACATATTGCGACGTTTTATTCGCGACAATGGCCATAACGACCACATAGCTCAAGCTGCAGACAAACTACTGCTATGCAAACAACGCATACTTAAATCCACTACCATCGACAGCATTCGTGGCATTGAAGGCGAAGCCGCCTCTTATTATTTTGGCGTATTTGCCAATCTCATGATCAATCAACAAGGCCAATTCACATTTAATGGCCGCAATCGTCGCCCGCCTAAAGACGCAGTCAATGCCATGCTTTCATTTGTATACACACTCATTTGTAATGACATGGCCTCAGCCCTTGAGACCGTAGGGCTTGATCCCTATGTTGGGTTTATGCACACTTTACGCCCGGGTCGTGCTTCGTTAGCCTTAGACATGATTGAAGAATTGCGCGCCTACTTGGGCGATCGCTTAGTACTCTCACTCATCAACCGAAAGCAAATTACGCCCAAAGACTTTCTGCAACAAGGTGATGAAGGCATTATTATGACCGATACAGGACGTAAAACCATCCTCTCTGCATGGCAAAACCGCAAGCGTGACCAACTTGTTCACCCTTACTTAAACGAGAGAGTAAGCCTCGGTTTATTGCCCTACATACAGTCTATGCTCTTGGCACGATACATTCGTAAGAGCATTGACGACTATCCCGTGTTTTTAATTAAATAGCCTTTTATGTTTGTTCTCATAACCTATGATGTAAACATCACCTCGCCCACAGGCGCCAAGAGGCTGCGCAAAGTAGCCAAACTATGCCAAAATTATGGTAAGCGCGTACAAAATTCTGTTTTTGAATGCGTGTTAAATGAAAGTCAATTTGTATCTTTGAAGCACCAATTAGAGGAGGTTGTCGATGATGTTGACGACAGCATTCGTTTTTACAAATTAGGCAATAATTGGCACAACAAGGTAGAAGAGATTGGTAAGCATTCCACTACCGATGTAACCGATTTATTGCTTATCTAATTATATGGGTGCGAACCTAAAGTGTTGCATTTTTTTCCGTTCCTTTCGCACTCATTGATAATCAGAAACTTATATCCCCGTAATAAACAAAATGAACTTTTTGTATCTTCATCTTTTTACTTTCGCAAAAAGTCCATTTTAAAACATTAGTATTCAGCTACTTACTGAATACGCAGTCGCCCCCCACGTGGGGGCGTGGATTGAAACTCGCCCCCGTAGGCTCTATCTCGCGAACTAAAGGTCGCCCCCCACGTGGGGGCGTGGATTGAAACAATCTGTTGAATCTCACTCTCCGTAAGAATTGAGTCGCCCCCCACGTGGGGGCGTGGATTGAAACGAAATCAAACTTGCCTATCCACCACGTCGGGTGGTCGCCCCCACCCGACGTGGTGGATAGGCAAGTT
>JBNMKQ010000108.1:0-8981 GCA_050874425.1 Alloprevotella sp. | reverse complement strand
GGGTATAAATAGGCATTATTATTCACCTACGTACTTTTGGCTCTATAACGAATGTGTGGGTAAATTGCAATTTGTTGGGGCCTCTCCCCCTAACCCCCTCCCCCACAGGGGAGGGAGAATAAGTCACTCTTACTTTTTGAGTTTTCTGTTTGGTTTTCAACTAGAAACGCAGCAAGTAAAGGTTACTTATTCCCCCTCCCCTGTGGGGGAGGGGGTTAGGGGGAGAGGCCCCAACAAATTGCAGTTTGTCTTAGTTCCTTAAAACAATTATCTCCATCAATTTGTTGCTAATTCGTTAATCCTTCATGTTACTCCAAATAGGATTGAAGTTCTTCTGTTGAGAGTATTGTTCCGCTCCAGCATCTTTTAAGGTGTTGTGCGTACTCTTCATGTCAGTAGTAGCGCTGCCATATGAAGTATCTAATAAGCAATGTTCAATTTCGAAAGCTATTGTATTGCTTTTGGGGGTAAGATAGTGTTTCTTTTGTTTGTTGAGTTTCATTCTATTATTTTACGATTACCTTTTTACCATTAATAATGTAAATGCCTTTAGGCAACTTATCCTTATTGTCACATTTCAATTGTATGCCGCTCAATGTTGTGACAACAGAGCTTTTTAAATCAGGATTGCGACTTATGTTTCCGATGTTAGTTACGTCTTCATTGTCAGTCACTAAAGCAAATCCCATTGATTGGCTGGCTATTGATTTGGGAACAGCCAAATAGGCTTTTCCACCCTTGTTAACAAAAGGTCCGCCATCTTCTGCACCATAGAAAAATCCAAAAACCTTCTTGTTGTCAATTGTACCATAAGTAAGCATATAGTAAGCATAATCATCTTCAGCCTCAATCATTTGGTCGGTTGACGTGCCACGAAGATAGTTGGTTGTAGAAAAAATTAAAGGGTATAAATCTGTACTTTCATAAAGGGAATAGGTTCCTGGTTGTTCGCTATGCATCAAAACAGGAGTTTTGCTTTTCATATTCAACGAACTGTTTTCGCTTGCTTCGTATTCGCTATATTGAATAAGTCCATTTTCGTCAATATTCTTGACTGTACGAACTTTGATTCCATTAGGTATCTTAACACCGCAGTCAGAATAAAAGGTCGTCCACAGCGTGTTTGAAATAGTAACGTTTGTTACATGTTTAGGTTGTTTTTTAAAAATGTAAGGTAATGTGTAGTCTTTATAGTTAATGTTTGTTGTTAATACAAATCTTTTGGAACTTGTATTAAAAACAATTATGTTGTCTTTACGTGATACTTTTCTAGAAATCTGAACTTTGCCGTCTTCCTGAAACGAAAAAGACCAAAGGCCTTTAGAATCTTGAGTTGCGTTGTAGACTAATTTGTCGTTTTTATCTAAAGCACAATATTGTCCTATATTGTGAGAATAAAATCTGTATCCGTTATTATATTGTAGAATATTAAATCCGTTGATGTCGCTAGTTGGAAACTGAAGTAGATTATCATCCTCTTTGCTTATTTCAACAGCGTCAAAATAGTGATTGCCTGCAAGTGGTGAATTATCTACGCAATAGTAGTATTTACCATCGTATTCAGCAACAATTTGATGTATCTCTCTGTTTTGAATGGTAGTTGTTTTTTCGTATTGATCGTACTCGGTCTCTTGTGCATTACAGTTTAGTATGCAAACCAAGTTGAGTAGTAATACAAAAAAGAAGGTTTTTCTATTCATATTTCAGTATGTTTTCGTAAAATCAAAAAAAGAAAAAATAATAGACCTATGTATACAACACTAAATAAGTGTGCTTGTATACAAGGTCTATTATGTTGTTGCAACGAAATTACAATTCGTTAGTGACCTCGTTACCCATTTGCATAACGTAAGTAAGTTTAAGGTCGTTGTCGAACATCATGAGGTCGGCATCCTTGCCAGCTTCAAGAGAACCCTTGCGATCGAATACGCCCATAATCTTAGCAGGCGTTTCGCTTGCCATGCGACAAGCGTCGGCAAGGGGAATGTTAGCTTGCTGTACACAAGTGCGAATAAGGCGATCCATCGTAGCGATAGAACCTGCAAGAGCAGAACGGTCGGCAAGTTTGCAAACGCCGTCTTCAAGGATTACGCGAGGGTCGAATGCAGCATCCCCTTCAGTGGCAGCGCAAGCCAATGAGTCAGTGATGAGTGCCGTCTTCTCAACACCCTTAATCTGGTAAATCATACGGAGCATAACGGGAGGAACGTGAATGCCGTCAGCAATCATTTCTACCGTCATGTCTTGTAGGGCGAAGATGCTTTCTACCGTTCCAGGTACTTTAAATTCGCGATTTTTGTACACTACGGGCATGGCATTGTAGAAGTGAGTTGCGTGTGTCATACCAGCATCATGTCCCGCAACAACGTCTTCGTATGTAGCACGTGTATGGGCAATGGCAGGAAGAACACCATGTTTGCGGCATGCCGTAATGAATTCGACAGAACCAGGAAGCTCAGGAGCTTCGTCCCAGCGCTTTAAGCACTTGTACTTTTCAAGCAGAGGCTCGTATTCTTCAGCAACAGGGGCCTTAATCCATTCAGGAATTTGGGCACCAGCTTGTGCGGGGTTGAAGTAAGGGCCTTCAAGGTGCAGACCCAAAACGGGGCTGTTCTCTTCGGCCATCAGCTTGTCACAAGTCTCGCAAGCGGCCTCAATCATGGGCACTGTTGATGATGAAAGAGTTGGGAAGATAGAAGTAGTACCATGCTTCATGTGTGCCTTAATGGCTACGCGGAAAGCTTCTTCCGTTCCTTCCATGAAGTCGCGACCGCCACCACCATGAACGTGCATTTCAATACCGCCAGGTACTACTGCGCAACCTTTGGCATCGATAGTTTCTGCGCCTTCAACGTGTAGGTCACAATTTGATACTGCTTTAATTTTATTGCCATCAATGATGACAGAACCACCCTCTAACCAACCTTGAGGTGTGAGGATTCGTCCGTTAATAATTTGCTTAAGCATGATATTTGTTTATTGGGTAATGCATGAGATGATAGGCTATTTTTAAGCCTTTATAGGAAATAGCCTATTCCCCTATGCGCAAAGGTACGTATTATTTTTTAACTTTGCAGTCAAAAGTATAGGAAATGAATACAAAAGTTCGTGAAGATAGAAGACTTCGTCCGCCACGCAATGGTTGGTTAGCTCTGATGCCTTTGTTATTTTTAGTGTTGTTAATGGCAGTGTTAGGAATTGTTTTAAATGATTTCTCAAGTGTGCCAATGACAGTCGTGTTCATAATAACTAGCATTGTTGCCATGTTGACCTTGCGAGGTTATAGCGTCGAGGAACGCGTACGTGCTTTCTCGCGTGGGGCAGGCAGTAGTGAACTGTTGTTGATGGTTTGGATATTTATATTGGCGGGGGCTTTTGCAGCCTCGGCAAAGGAAATGGGGGCTGTAACGGCCACTGTAGATCTAACCTTACGGCTTCTGCCGAGCGATATGCTCTTGGCAAGTTTGTTCGTAGCTGCTTGCGTCGTTTCAATATGTATTGGTACTTCAGTAGGTACCATCGTGGCATTGGTGCCAGTTGCAGCAGAGTTGGCCGAGCGTACAGGTATTGTACTGCCTTTAATGGTAGCCGCTGTTGTGGGGGGTTCGTTCTTTGGTGATAATTTGTCTTTTATCTCTGATACAACTGTAGCGGCTACTCGCACGCAGGGGTGCTCCATGAGCGATAAGTTTAAGACCAACTTCAAGTTAGTATTACCCATCGCAATCGTATGTTTTGTAATCTATGCAATAATGGGAGCAAGGGGAGCCAATGTTGAGCAAGTGTCACAACATGAAGTTCACTTATGGCGCATATTGCCCTATGCTGCAGTACTTGTCACAGCATTGTTGGGTGTAAATGTATTGTTGGTACTCTGTTTGGGCATATTGTTGACGGGCATAGTTGGCCTATTCGATGGTAGTTATACGTTTTCCAATTGGATTGCTTCGATGGCTAAGGGAGTAACGGGTATGGGCGATTTGATACTCATATCCATGATGGCTGGTGGATTGTTAGCAATAGTACGCAAAGGAGGCGGTGTGACTTATTTGGTGCGTGGACTGACGCGTCGTGTACACACCTCACGTGGTGCGGAATGTTGTATTTCGGCATTAGTCGCTTTAACGAATTGCTGCACAGCCAACAATACGGTAGCAATACTCTCTGTTGGTAGCATTGCAAAGGATATAGCTGAGCGTTATGGCGTGGATAAAAGGCGAGCGGCAAGTTTGCTTGACATCTTCTCGTGTGTAGTGCAAGGCATAATTCCCTATGGCGCACAACTGTTGATGGCGAGCGGATTGGCGGTGCTGAGTCCTGTAGAGATTATTCCTTATTTATATTATCCAATGCTTCTGGCCGTTATAACGGTGATGAGTATATTATTGATGAAGAAAAATGGCAAAACGAGCAAAAAGCAAAAGTAAGAAGAGAAGAATTAGTAAGCGCAAGGTGCTTCGCCTTGTGCTTGTATTAGCATTGATAATATATGGCCCGATAGCGCTTATACAACATTGTGGTGACAATGAAGCTCGAAAGTTGAGTGAAAGTCCAGAAAAGGTCTTGCCGCATATTAATGATTCCTTGCA
Organism: Alloprevotella sp.; assembly: GCA_050874425.1. Classification (GTDB taxonomy): domain Bacteria; phylum Bacteroidota; class Bacteroidia; order Bacteroidales; family Bacteroidaceae; genus Alloprevotella. Next base: position 4,392 of record JBNMKQ010000108.1, on the reverse strand, counting down.
GAACGAGCGGTCTACATTCGAAGGCTCAGCGCGTATGGATAGTATGGTTGATAAGTATCTTAGGCGTTGGGAAATAAATGGTGCGCAGTTAGCTGTGTCGCGTAATGATTCCTTAGTATACGCTAAAGGTTATGGTTGGGCTGAAATGGAAACCAATCAGCGTATGCAGCCTCGAAATATATTGCGTATAGCCTCTGTGTCAAAGCTGATTACGGCTGTAGGCATTATGCGACTGCGCGAAATGGGCAAGTTGCAACTTTCAGACCATGTGTTTGGCCCGCAAGGTGTATTAAACGATTCGACTTATACCAATGTGATAACTGATAAACGCTATTTTGATATAACGATAGAAGATTTGTTGCGCCACAAAGCAGGCTTTACACGAGCAGCAGGTGATCCCGTCTTTTCGACGCGTTATATTATGATGCAGAACCACTTGTCTACACCGCCTGATCACGATACCTTATTGCGTATTGTGCTAAAGCGTCGTTTAGGCTACGATCCAGGTCGTGACATGCAAAAGTACTGTAATATAGGTTATTTGCTTTTGTCTATGATAATCGAAAAGCGCTCTGGCATGAGCTATGAAGAATTTATCCAGCGTAATGTGCTTTATCCGGCAGGGTGTTTCGACTTTCATATTGCAGGTAATTATTATAAAGATCGTTTGCCCAATGAAGTGAAGTACTATATGCACAAAGAGGCCGAGCCCATTTATGAGTTTAATAATAGTGGTCGAATGGTTGTAAAGTGTTATGGCGAAAATGACATAACGAGTGCAGCTGGTGCGGGAGCTTGGGTGGCCTCGGCTGCTGAATTATGCCATTTCGTTTCGGCCATAGATGGTGATAAACGTTATCCAGATGTGATATCTGAGGAGTCTGTCAATATGATGACAGAAGATAAAGGCGACCACCGTTTTTCTTTAGGTTGGAATTTCACCCCTAAAGGAAAGCCTTGGACGCGAACGGGTACACTCTCTGGTTCAAGTGCCTTAGTGGTTCGTTATCCTGATACCAATCAGTGTTGGGTGTTGATAACGAATACAAGCAGTTGGAAAGGACAAGGGTTTGCAAAGGATACCATGGAACTTTTTGAAAAGTTACGCAAAGAATTCGGATTGGCCATGCGTCCTTTGAAGGTTGAGTTCTTAAAGCGTTAGCCAGTTTATTAAGGGGTGTTCTAAAAACAGAATTTTTAGAACACCCCTAAACGTGAAGCGTTGGTAAGTGCAGCGTGATTTATTGGTATTGTACGAATTGTACGGTATATAAACTGCAATTTGTCGCTCCAAGTGGCCGACAAATTGCAGTTTATGTATATGCCAAGGCTATCATACCTCTCACCATTCGTTATAGGGGTGCCCTAAAAATTCTGTTTTTAGAACACCCCTATAAAAACATTTACATTTTAAGCCCATTATAGTACCAATAATCTATCAGTTGGCGAGCAAGGCTAACTTTGCCAGGAATGGCAGGGAGATTGCTACGCTTATACCAGCCACCTTTATTAAGCTCAGAGCGTTGTAGCTTTAACTCGCCGTCAGCATAATCGGCTGTAAAACCTACCATGAGTCCACTGGGGTAGGGCCAAGGCTGGGAAGCAAAGTACTTTATGTTCGTTACATGAAGGTGAGTCTCCTCCCACACTTCGCGTTGCAAACATTCTTCAAGTGTTTCGCCCGTTTCAACAAATCCTGCAACTAATCCTAAGTAATCTTTCTTGAATTTGTTGCTTTGTACTAACAATATTTCTTCGCCATTGTTGCGAGTTATGGCTACAATAATGGCAGTGGCCAAAGCTGGCCAAACTTCTTTGCCGCAGTTCGTGCAGCGTTTAGAGATATCGGTGTGAAGTTGCATCGGAGCGCCACAAACGCCACAGTATTTTGTGTTCTGGTCCCAGTAAAGGATTTCGCGCGCCTTGCCAGCCATGTTGTATAGTTCAGTCGGCAGTAAGTCGAAAGACGTTCGAAGTGGCACCATATTCCACTCCTCGCCTACAATAGGGCTATCAAGTCGAGCGGTGTAGCAACCGTGTTCGTTCAGATTGGGTAGGTGGTGTAAGTGCTGCCATGAGGCTAACTTAATGGGACACACTTCGCCAGTAGGCACTTGGTTGTCACGAGTTAGCAGCAGCGCATCTTGACAAAATAAGAAGTAGTAGTTCATGTTCTTATTTCCTTATATACAAAAAGCAATAAGTTCAGTCAAATGCTTTTTAGCTTTGACGACTTATTGCTTTTATTTGTTTCTTATATTTCTGATGAGGCTTTATTAAAGGCCTAAGCTCTTCTGTACAGCTTCAATCTTTTCGTTTGCATCAGCTACAGCGCCAGGATAGCACTTGGGGCAATTCATGTGTCCCTTCACCTCGATGTAGAACTTAATCTTAGGCTCCGTGCCTGAGGGGCGAACGCTCACCTTTGTGCCGTCAGCCGTGTACCATTGTAGCACGTTGCTCTTTTCGGGGAAGTCAACCTCGTCAAGTGTCTTTTCAGTGCCGTCAGCATCGAACTCTTTGAGTGCCTCGTAGTCCTTGGTGCAGATAACTTGTGAACCAGCAATTTCGGTCGGACGATTGGTGCGGAAGTTTTCCATCATAGCCTTAATCTCGTCGGCTCCCGTCTTACCAGGCTTTACAACGTTGATAGTCTTGTTTACAGCCAATCCGTACTCTAAGTAAATCTCCATCAATACGTCGTACAGTGTCTTGCCTTGATCCTTAGCCCATGCGCAAATCTCAGCCAAAAGTGAACAAGCTGAAACGGCATCTTTATCGCGGCAGAAGTCTTCTGCTAAGAAACCATAGCTCTCCTCACCGCCACCGATGTACTGCAACTTACCTTCGTTCAAGCGGATAAGGCGAGCAATCCACTTAAAGCCCGTGTAGCAGTCGAACATCTTGATATTGTTCTTGTCGGCAATGGCCTTAATGAGTTCGGTAGTAACGATTGTCTTAACAATGAAGTCGTTAGGCTGCATCTTGCCTTGCGCCTTGCGGTTCATGATAATGTAGTAAAGGAAAATCATGCAAGTCTGGTTGCCGTCAACCAATACCCACTCACCCTTATCATTCTTACAAGCCATGCCTACGCGGTCAGCGTCAGGGTCAGAGGCCATTACGATGTCCGCATCAATGCTCTTTGCCAAGTCGAGTGCCATGGTGAGCGCTTCACCATTTTCAGGGTTTGGACTCTTAACTGTTGGGAAGTTACCATCCTTTACCATTTGTTCGGGCACGCAGTGTACATTCTCAAATCCCCAAAGCTTCAGAGAGTCGGGGATAAGCATCATGCCTGTACCATGCAATGGCGTGTAAACAATCTTCAAGTCCTTTTGGCGCTTGATAGCTTCGGGGTCGATGCTGAGGGTGTGTACCTTGTCGAGGTAAACCTTGTCAATCTCCTTGCCAATGATTTGGATCAGTTCGGGGTTACCTTCAAACTTGATGTCCTCCACCTTTACCTTATTAACTTCGGCAATGATACCCGTGTCGTGTGGTGCCAATACTTGAGCACCGTCGTCCCAATAAGCCTTGTAGCCGTTATACTCCTTGGGGTTGTGGCTTGCAGTAAGAATAATACCACTCTGGCAACCAAGGTGACGAATAGCAAATGACATCTCGGGAGTAGGGCGCATATCTTCAAACAAGTACACCTTAATACCATTAGCCGAGAAAATGTTGGCCGCAGTCTCAGCAAATAGGCGGCTATTGTTACGGCAGTCGTGACCCACTACAACGCTAATCTCGTCGCGGTCCTTAAAGTTAAGGTTCAAGTAGTTAGAGAGTCCTTGAGTAGCTGCACCGACCGTATATATGTTCATACGGTTTGTGCCAGGACCCATAATGCCACGTAAGCCACCTGTGCCAAATTCAAGTGTCTTATAGAAGGAGTCAATGAGTTCTGTCTTATCAGAATTTTCTAACATAGCCTTAATGCCCTGTTTTGTTTCGGCATCGTAGCAGTCAGAGGCGAGCCATTGTTGTGCCACTTGCTCGCACTGTGCAATAAGTTGATTATCCATTTTGTAAATGCTCTTTGAGTTTAATTTTGTGCAAAGATAGTGCAAGGCGAGCGCAATGAAAAGAAAAAAAGCATTTTTTTATTTTCATTGCCGAGCCGCCGCCTATCTTATTCAAAGATAGTGCAAGGCGAGCGCAATGAAAAGAAAAATGCAATTTTTATTTTCATTGCCGAGCCGCTTGAGACTATTACACAACAAAGTTCTATACACATTTTGTTAGAGAACCAAGCAAGGCCTTATAACGCCTTGTTAGGGTATTTTGTATTACAAACTGCAATTGGGCCTCACCCCCTAACCCCCTCTCCTTAAGGAGAGGGGGACTGAAGTTACCTTTTTCTCCCCAGTTTCCTGCTTGAGATATTTC
>JBNMKQ010000107.1:0-9037 GCA_050874425.1 Alloprevotella sp. | reverse complement strand
GTGATACTCAAGTATTTGCAAGTCAAGGCATCGAGCCTTGACTTGCAAATTCCGACGCGGGGACGCGTCGCCCCCAGGCTAGCTTGCGTTTGCAACATTTTGCTAGTCGCGGGTTACAAGCCCGCGCCCCAAGTGGCCTAAAAATTGCAGTTTTGCTATAAACAGTTAAATGAGAGGCATACCGAGTGTGCGGCACTCTTTGCGCATCTCGTCGGGCCAAATGCTGGCTTGAATTTCGCCTATGTGTGCCTTGTGGAGTAATACCATACATAGGCGGCTTTGACCGATACCACCACCAATAGAGAGGGGGAGTTCGTCGTTAAGCAAACGCTGGTGGAAGTAGAGCGACTCACGTTGCTCTTGTCCTGCTATTTTGAGTTGTCGTAAGAGGGCTTCTTTGTCAACACGAATACCCATTGACGAAAGTTCAAAAGAACGTTCAAGCACGGGATACCATATCAAGATGTCGCCATTAAGTCCTTCATAGCCATTTTCAGCCTTTGTCGACCAATCGTCGTAGTCTGGGGCACGTCCGTCGTGCTTCTTACCGTCAGAGAGTTTTCCACCAATGCCGATGATAAATACGGCGCCATACTTCTTACAAATAGCATCTTCGCGCTCTTTGGGACTCAGGTTAGGATACATTTGAAGCAGTTCCTCGCTATGAATGAAATGAATCTTTTCGGGTAAGAAGGGGTGGATAGAATCGTAGGTTTCACATACCAAATACTCTGTGCGGCGAATGGCAGCGTAGATGCGTTCAACAACGTCGCGTAGAAAAGTTAAGGTACGGTCTTTAGCGCTGATGACGGCTTCCCAGTCCCATTGGTCGACGTAGAGTGAGTGAAGGTTGTCTAACTCCTCGTCAGCACGAATGGCATTCATATCTGTATAAATGCCGTGGCCTACGGGTATCTTATAATCTGCTAAGGTAAGTCTTTTCCATTTGGCTAATGAATGTACAACTTCGGCCTTGCGGTCGCCCAGGTCTTTGATAGGAAAGGTTACAGGGCGTTCTATTCCATTAAGGTCGTCATTGATACCTAATCCCTGCATGACGAAGAGGGGGGCCGTGACGCGTCGTAGGCGCAGTTCGGTTGATAGGTTTTGTTGAAAAAAATCTTTTATGAGTTTGATGCCTTGCTCCGTCTTATGCATGTCGAGCAGGGCATGGTAGTTTTTGGGTTGAATGAGTTTGCTCATGATTGAGTTACTTTTTACTACTTTATAGTATAGGTTAGGCTACGTATGTATTGTAACGTGGCTGTTTGTTTCTTTATTTGCAACGCAAAATTACATATTAATTTCTATACGATAAAATATTTGTGTATATATTTACGTTTTGTGATAAAATAATGATTATTGATAGCAAAAAGTAAAACAGTCGCTTTACTCGTTACGTTGTAACAAAAAAAGCGTTACGCCCTTGTGAGAGCGTAACGCTTATATTTAGGTAAGTGTCGGCTTTATGAACCGTCGCTTATCCATTTTAGAAGTTAAAAGGGGAGCGAATTATTCACCCTTCTCCATCTTAGCCTTCAATGCAGCGAGTGCATTGTTTTCACCGAGTGAAGTAGTAGCGGCTTGGTTTTGGATTGAAGGAATATCGCTGTTCTTGCTCTTGTTAGAGCGAGCCTTGCGAGGAGCAGCGGGAGCCTCACCACCACGTTGTGCATCTTCGAAAGTGCGGCTGTGAGAGAGGATGATGCGCTTGCTATCCTTGTTGAATTCGATTACCTTGAAGGGGAGCTTCTCACCTTCCTTAGCGTGTGAGCCGTCTTCCTTAACGAGGTGCTTAGGAGTAGCGAAACCTTCAACGCCGTATTCGAGCTGAACTACAGCACCCTTGTCCATGAGTTCGGTGATAGTGCCTTCGTGTACGCTACCTTCAGTGAAGGTGTTTTCGAATACGTCCCAAGGATTCTCTTCGAGTTGCTTGTGGCCGAGAGAGAGACGACGGTTGTCCTTATCGATTTCGAGAACTACAACCTCGATGTCAGCGCCAATCTGAGTGAATTCAGAGGGGTGCTTAATCTTCTTAGTCCAAGAGAGGTCAGAGATGTGGATCAAACCATCTACGCCTTCTTCGAGTTCTACGAATACGCCGAAGTTAGTGAAGTTGCGTACCTTAGCGTGGTGATGTGAACCAACGGGGTACTTAACTTCGATGTCCTTCCAAGGATCGTCCTTGAGCTGCTTGATGCCGAGTGACATCTTGCGTTCTTGACGGTCGAGAGTAAGGATAACAGCTTCTACTTCGTCGCCTACCTTGAGGAAGTCTTGAGCTGAGCGCAAGTGTTGGCTCCAGCTCATTTCGCTTACGTGGATAAGACCTTCAACACCGGGAGCGATTTCAACGAATGCACCGTAGTCAGCCATAACAACTACCTTACCCTTCACCTTGTCACCAACCTTGAGGTTAGCGTCGAGTGCATCCCAAGGATGGGGAGTGAGTTGCTTCAAGCCGAGAGCGATACGCTTCTTCTCTTCATCGAAGTCGAGAATAACAACGTTGAGCTTCTGGTCGAGCTGGACGATTTCGTGGGGATCGTTTACGCGGCCCCAAGAGAGGTCGGTGATGTGGATCAAACCATCTACGCCGCCGAGGTCGATGAATACACCGTAAGAAGTGATATTCTTAACAGTACCTTCGAGTACTTGACCCTTCTGAAGCTTAGAGATGATCTCTTGCTTCTGAGCTTCGAGTTCAGCCTCGATGAGTGCCTTGTGTGATACAACAACGTTCTTGTATTCTTGGTTGATTTTTACAACCTGGAATTCCATTGTCTTACCAACGAATACATCGTAGTCGCGGATAGGCTTAACGTCGATCTGTGAACCGGGCAAGAATGCCTCGATGCCGAAGATGTCAACAATCATACCACCCTTCGTGCGGCACTTGATGTAACCCTTGATAACTTCTTTGTTCTCGAGAGCTGCGTTAACGCGTTCCCAAGACTTGCTTGCACGAGCCTTCTTGTGTGAGAGTACGAGTTGGCCACGCTTGTCTTCTTGATTTTCAACGTATACCTCTACAGTATCGCCTACCTTCAAGTCGGGGTTGTAACGGAACTCGTTAACGGGGATAATACCGTCGCTCTTGTAGCCAATGTTAACGACAACTTCGCGCTTACCAATTGAAATAACTGTACCGTCAACAACCTCGTTTTCGTTTACGCGGCCGAGGGTTGCGTCGTAAGCCTTCTCTTGTTCGTCGTGGCTTTGAGTTGATTCTACAGTACCGTTCTCGAATGCGTTCCAGTCAAAGTCCGCAAGCGGTGCAATGTTTTTTAAATTCTCCATTTAATGTGTTAATAATAAAGTGAATAATAGTGACCTTTGCCTCATGAATGGTGAGTCGGAGCAGGAACGGGGTGGGCACTCGGCCCTCAGTGGAGAAGTTGTTCGAGCTGCGCTCTTTTCCCTCTTTGGCTAAAAGTCGCTGCAAAAGTACGTATTTCTTTTGATACTTACTGACTTTATGCGTTTCTTTTTGTGCTTTTGTGGCGCTTTTTTGCTGTTTTGAACTTTTTGGGCCTCACCCTCTACCCCCCTCTCCTTGAGGATATGGGGGACTGAAGTTACCTTTTCCCCCAGTTTCTTGCTTGAGATATTTCCTGAAAATGAGCAAGAAAAGGTGACTTGTCCCCCCTCTCCTCAAGGAGAGGGGGTTAGGGGGTGAGGCCGTTAGGGGGTGAGGCCCAATTGCAGTCTTGCGGTCTCTATTTTGCAAAAAAAAGGTGCTAAACGTTCGCGATGAACGTTTAGCACCTTTGTGAGTCTTATTTGTGTGCTGTAATCAGATTACAGTGGTTTGATTACTGAATCTTAACAGTTGCACGACGGTTGTAAGAGAACGGAGAGAGGTTCATAACACCACCCTTAGCCTCAGTGATGATATTGTCGCGGTTTACACCCATCTTAACGAGTTCGTTAGCAACGGTGTCAGCACGCTTTTGAGAGAGCTTCTGGTTGTATTCAGCAGAACCAGTCTTGCTATCAGCGTAACCAGTTACGACAATCTTAGAGTTGTTAGCCTTAGCATATTCAGCCAATTCCTTAACGTTAACAAGATCCTTGCGGCTTGCAACCTTAGCAGAGTTGATGTTGAAGAATACGCTTGAAGTAGTACCAACGAATTCCTTAGTTGAAGACTTTTCAACAACGGGTTGGTTCTTAGCGTTAGCCAACATATCGCGGAGGCGTGAGTTCTCGTCTTGTTGTTCCTTGAGAGATTGGTTGAGAGCGTCCATTTGCTCCTTGTTCATAGCCATCAAAGCGTCAACATCGGGCACCTTCTCCCAAGTGCACTTGCCGAGGTTGTATGTTACACCAACGTCGATGCGAGCGTCCTTGTCCCAGTGGCGCATCTTAGTCTTCTTGTAAGTAGACCACTTATCAGGATTAGCCTTGTCGAGTGAACCTTCAGTAGCACCAATGCTGAGGTCAGCAAAGATTTGTACGTGCTTGCTTACGCGGAAGTTGTTCAACAAACCGAAGGTGTAGTAGATATCAGCATTCTTACCTTCGTTCCACTTAGTTGATACACCAAGACCTACGTAAGGAATGAAGTTCCAAACGCGCTTTTCGTTATAACCGCAGAACATATTAGAGAGGTTGAACATAACGTCTTCGTGTACGTTCATTGCAGTATAAAGAGGATGGCTTGTTTCAGAATTAACTTGCTTAGCCTTGATGAGGTCGAACTTAGTGCGAAGACCAAGACCGGGAGTAAACCATTTACCTACAGCTACGGTGAAACCGATAGTACCACGCTTGTCGCTGAAGGGGTTGTTGCTAACACCGTGCTCTTGAGAAGTGTAGTAAGCAGTACCAGATACACCAGCGCTTACAAACCAGTTAGCCCAAAATGAGTTAGTTGCTACACTGTACTTTTTGGTAGGAACTTCTGTTTCCTGAGCCATAGCCGTTGTGGTCGATGCAAGACCTACAAAGGCAAGTGCAATCATTAATTTTTTCATAACTAGATGATTTGAAACTATTAATATATTTATTATTTCTTGCAAAGAGGGGAATACGTTTTAACTAAACTTTTAATATTCAGTACTGCGTATTTGTTGCAAAGGTAGGAAATAGTATAGATAGTTTGCAAATTTTTTGCTAAAAAAAGTAGTCTTTTAGGCTGATTTTTATGCTTTTTGTAAACTAAAAGTTACTATTATACGTTTATTGAGGCATCTATTTTGCTATCAGAGTAGCTTTTCGGGGTTTAAAATGGTCATAATGGGTGTGCCGTCGGGGGTAAGGTTGGGTGTACTGCTATTAAATAGTTGTTCAAGTAGGGTACTCATTTCTTGGGTGTTGAGCAATTGACCATAGGGTAGTGCTACCTTCCGAGCCATAGCGAGGGAAATAGTGTGTCCCATTGTGTCGGCCGCGTTAGCTTGTCCTGTTAGGGCATCAGCTAATATGCTATTAATTAATGCTGTAGGTGCAATGCCTTCGGTTTGCATCGGAACTCCTGTGAGTGTGAAATCGCCATTCTCTTCGTGACAGATGTCAAAACCAATGTCTTTGAGTTGGGGCAAAATCTGTTTGAGTATGACTCCCTCTGAAGGTGAAAGCGTAAGCGTCTCAGGGAAGAGCAACTTCTGAGAGGCAGACTTGTGCTGGAGCAACTGTTGCTGGTAACGCTCATATAATATACGTATGTGTGCGCGGTGTTGATCAATCAGCGCCAGGCCAGTAGGTAGCGCTGTGATGATATATCGACCTTGGTATTGATAGAAGTCGCCGTCTTTCTTTTCGTTCCATGCTATTTTTCCCGTGTCAGGCAATTCCTTATATAATAATGTAGGTGCCTCTTCAGGAGTAGGCAGTGGGGTGAAATGCGACGGCAGAGGAACTGCATTGTCTTCGTAGCGACTTTCTATCTCGATTTCGTCATCTTGCTCCGTGTTGAAACTCTGAGAGGAAGGACTTGCCTCGGATTGAAAGCTCTTTTGCGTATTTTCGTATATCCTTTGCCAATCGATCGTAGAGTGGGGGCGGGGTGGGGTATAGCTAGAAGTAAACGAAGTACTGCTTTTGTCGACTGCTGCGCCTTGCCCATCATGAACAGGGTTAGTAGGTGTCGTATCGAATGGATTGAAAGAAGTGTTGATATGTATTTGAGGGGGAGCAATGTTGGCACTTTCACCTCCAGCAGTATTAAATGTAGGAATGTCGGGACGTGCCTCCGTATTAAAGTCGATGGCAGGAACAGCCCCATATTTGCCTAACGATTCGCGCACGGCAGCTAATAGAATTTGGAAGATAGCGCTATCATCTTCAAACTTTATCTCTGTCTTTGTAGGGTGAATGTTTACATCAATACGCGCAGGGTCTACCTCAAATTTAATAAAGAAGGGCACTTGTTGTCCTTCGGGAATAAGGCGTTCGTAGGCCGTAAGAATTGCTTTAGCGAAGTAAGGGTGGCGCATGAAGCGTCCGTTGACAAACAGGTATTGGTGTGCGTTCTTACGTCTAGCAGCAGAGGGCATGCCCACAAAACCGCTGATATTGGCAAGCGTTGTCTTTACCTCAATGGGCACAAGTTGTTTGTCAATGCGTCGTCCGAAGATGCCAACGATGCGTTGACGAAAGTTGCCGCCTACGAGGTCAAGTGCAATGCTGCTACCGCTCTGTAGGGTAAAGGCAACGTCGGGGTGAGCCAAGGCAATGCGTTCAAACTCCGCCATGATATTGCTCAACTCCGTTTGGTTCGACTTTAAGAATTTGCGGCGAGCCGGAATGTTGAAGAACAGATTGCGTACCGCGAAGTTCGCTCCTACGGGACAACTTACCAATTCTTGTTTGGTCACCTTTGAGCCTTCTATATTAATGCAAGTGCCCAAGTCTTGTCCTTTCTGTCTGGTACGAAGTTCAACTTGAGCTACCGCAGCAATAGAAGCCAAAGCTTCACCACGGAACCCCATCGTGCGCAGTGCAAATAAGTCGGTAGCTTGCTGTATCTTAGAAGTAGCATGTCGTTCGAAAGCCATGCGTGCGTCCGTTTCGCTCATGCCACAACCATTGTCGATGACTTGAACCAACGTCTTGCCAGCGTCTTCCACCACTACTTGAATGTGAGTGGCACCAGCGTCAAGTGCATTCTCTACCAACTCCTTAATCATAGAGGCGGGGCGCTGAATAACTTCACCTGCCGCTATTTGATTGGCTACAGAGTCGGGCAAAAGATGTATAATATCAGACATTCTTTTTCTTCTTATAGTTTTTGTAGTGGGGCTTCTCTTCGTATAGAGGGTTTGAGCGTTGTGCCCGATTTCTTACCGCGCCAGTTAAAAACGTCATCTGGCCCAGTGGGACGTATGTAATCAAACCAAGCAAAGCCCTCTAACTTTGTGCGGTCAGCAGGAGCTAATCCCAGCGGGTAGAAGTAGCCGTGAGAAGCGGGTGCCCATATCTTTGAGAGTTTGCGATTGAGCATAAACATACGTGCTTTGGCTGTTTCGACGTAGTTCTGATAAAGAATCGTGCTATCCTTCTCAAGCGGATAGTTAACCACTCGAACGTTACCAATGGCTTGATTTTCGCTTACTTCACCTTTTGTATCAAAATAGGTACGCATTTGGTTGGCCGACACTTGGTTGAAGTGGGTGGAGTCAACCTGTTCCACCATCAATGCCTGTCGATCAACGTAAATGGAGTCGACGGTAGAGTCATTTAAGTAGGCATTAATCTCTTCGCCGACAATCTGTCGATTGTCGCTCCACACAATGGGGTCGCGATAGAGCGTCACCTTATTGCTCAAGGTGGAAAAAACTAAGGAGTCTGCCACCATTTGCATGTCCGTTCGGTAGGCACGTGCGTGAAAATATCCGTGCAACACACGATAAACGGAGTCCGTCTTGATATTGTACGTAAACATTCTGAGCGTGTCGGCATGAACGTAGAGCGTGTCTTTTCCTTGCGAATAGTCACGAGCTAAGGCTTGTCGTGTCGCCATGGCTTCCCCTGTTTGTTCATTATACCAAGCATAATGTCCTGTCAGAATGTTCTTATTTACTGTGTCCTTACATTCCACGTTATTAAAGGCCTCCAAGATACCTTCTTTTTTGTTGTAATAAACCGTGTCGCCTTGCATAATGCGGTCGCGGCCGAAGGCGCGCGTACCTTTTAGTAATTGAGCCTTTTCGCTTTGTGTATTATAAAAGCCATGTTCTGTGTAGATGCGGTCCTTGCCCGAATAGATGTTGGACTTACCCACAATCTCGGCCCATTTTGTGATAGTATTGTAATGTAACGTATCAGTAATGAGTCGAAACTTCGGACTTGTAAGTTCAACGTTGTAATTAAAAGAGGCTTTACGAGTGTCGGTATGATATTCTCCCCAGTCAGAGGTCAATTTATTCTGTCCGTCAATAAGTTCACCGCCATTAAAGTAATATCCCGTATTGTATAATCGGTCATAGTTTAGGCTGTCCGTTTTGAGCACTTGTTTGCGGTGAAGCATTACTACATTCTTGCGCATTTCAGCGATTTGCGTTTCACCATCGTAGTGCAGTTTGTCTCCTTTAAGTGTAAGCGTATCCCCTTGTACAATGTTCACCTTGCCAAAGGCATCGAAAGTCTGTGAGGCTTCATAGAGTACCGCGCTATCGCAGTGCATCACCATGCCCGCGTGTGCTAATACCACCTTACCGCTCAGACGTCGTGCACCATTCATTTCATTCTCAGAGAAGCGCAAGTTGTCGGCATGTCGCAGTACGATGCGTTCCTCATTCGCCGTCTTTTTCTTTCTGTGTTGGTTGATAGAAGGCAGCGCGTAAGCAGCGCAACCCATGATAATCAATATATAAAGTAGAATATTTTTCACGTCAAATCTTTTGGGTGCAAAGTTAGTGCAAGGCGAGCGAAGAACAAAATGAAAGTCCTTAAGACTTTCATTTTTTCTTCCGAGTTGTATGGTGAAATGGATAAACTGCAATTTGATGGGGCCTCTCCCCCTAACCCCCTCCCCCACAGGGGAGGGGGAATAAGTAACCTTTACTTGCTGCGTTTCTAGTTGAAAACC
>JBNMKQ010000106.1:0-9103 GCA_050874425.1 Alloprevotella sp. | reverse complement strand
TAAAAACACAGTGGGAGCGATTCAAAAACACAGTGGGAGCGATTCAAAAACACAGTGGGAGCGATTCAAAAACACTGAGGGAGCGATTAATCGCTCCCTCAGTGTTTTTAAAAATGAAACATGAAACTAAAAATGAAACATACGAGTACTATGTTTTATATTTCTAAGTAGTTGATATTCAATAATCTATGACGAAAAAGTGAAACATGAAAGATAAAATAAGGAAGTTGAAAACGTGTAAGATATAATACAATAAGCAGCATTTCCTCTGCCAAAAAACTGTAAAAATTAAAAGTTTTACTTTTTTGTTTTGCCTTTCACTATTCTTGCACTACCTTTGCATAAGGTAGGCTTCGGCTCAGCAATAGAAAAAAACTTTTAGGCTTTTTTCTATTGCGTTCGCCTTGCACTACCTTTGCATAAGGTAGGCTTCGGCTCAGCAATAGAAAAAAACTTTTAAGCTTTTTTCTGTTGCGTTCGCCTTGCACTACCTTTGCATAAGGTAGGCTTCGGCTCAGCAATAGAAAAAAACTTTTAGGCTTTTTTCTATTGCGTTCGCTTCATGTTAAAAAATAACGTTTGGCACGAAACTTGCTACAAAAAAGAATAAAACAAAATACAATCAGCAAAATAATTAAATGGAAGAAACACAAAAACTGGTAAATACAATTATTGACGGCATTCAAGAGAAGAAAGGTCGTGGAATTGTGACCGTTGATTTGCGTAACATTATTACAGCTCCAAGTTCCTACTTCGTAATCTGTACGGGTGGCTCACCACAGCAGGTAGATGCGATTACCGACTCAGTAGAAGAGTTCGCACGCAAACAAGCTGGAGAAAAACCTGCTGCAATTGCTGGGCGCGAGAATGGCGAATGGGTAGCAATGGACTATGGTACCGTAATGGTTCATATCTTTTTGCCTGAAGCCCGCGAACACTATGATCTTGAAAACCTCTGGGACGACGCTGAACTTACTCAAATAGCTGATATTGATTAATTTATGGCAAATATACCTAATACACCCCCCAAAATGCCTATGAGGCAAGGTGGCAAGCCACCACGTAAGGGGTTTAATCTGACTTGGTTCTATGCCTTGCTTATCGCCGGTCTCTGCTTTCTGCTTTGGACAAATCAGGGATCCAACACCGCATCGGGCATAACGAAGGAAGTAGACTATACGACGCTTCGCTCGTATGTAGCCCGTGGCTATGCGCGTGAGGTGGTGGTCAATAAGACTGACGGCAATGTGCGCTTTGTGGTTCGCCCAGAGTACATTCGCGAGATATTCAAGCAAGGTTCGGACGAAACAGGCTCTGCACCTTGCGTTTCGGCTAAATATCCCAGTGTTGATGCAGTCAACAGCTTCTTAGATGCCAACTATAAAGGGGGCGTAAAGTATGAAGAAAACGACCGTTTCTTTAGCAATCTGATTGGCAATATACTGCCCATCTTGCTACTCGTATTCCTCTATTATATATTAATGCGTCGCATGGGCGGCGGAGGTAGCGGAATGGGAGGCATCTTTAGCGTAGGTAAGAGTAAGGCTCGCCTTTTTGAAAAGAATGGCAAAAACTCTACCAATATCACGTTTAAAGATGTTGCAGGTCAAGAAGGCGCAAAACAAGAAATTCGTGAGATAGTCGACTTCTTAAAGAATCCGCAGAAGTATACCGAATTGGGTGGTAAAATACCCAAGGGCGCACTCCTTGTAGGCCCTCCGGGAACGGGAAAGACCCTCTTGGCAAAAGCGGTAGCAGGCGAGGCCGACGTGCCTTTCTTCTCAATGGCAGGTTCTGACTTCGTTGAGATGTTTGTGGGCGTAGGTGCGAGCCGTGTTCGCGACCTCTTTCAACAAGCCAAGGAAAAGGCACCTTGCATTATCTTCATTGACGAAATTGATGCGATCGGTCGTGCACGTGGTAAAAATCCTACCATGGGAGGCAATGATGAACGTGAGAATACGCTCAACCAATTGCTCACCGAGATGGATGGCTTTGGTACCAACACGGGTGTGATCGTCTTGGCGGCCACCAACCGCGTTGAGATACTTGACTCAGCTCTGTTGCGTGCTGGACGTTTCGACCGTCAGATACATGTTGACTTGCCCGAACTCTCAGAGCGTGTGGCTATTTTTAAGGTTCACATGAAGCCACTCAAACTCGACCAAACGGTTGACATCGAAATGTTGGCACGTCAAACACCGGGTTTCTCAGGAGCTGATATTGCGAACGTTTGTAATGAAGCAGCCTTAATTGCTGCTCGTCATAACCGTAAGGAAGTGGGTAAGCAAGACTTCTTAGACGCTGTAGATCGCATTATCGGTGGCCTTGAAAAGACCTCGAAAGTAATGACCGAGGATGAGAAACGTTCTATCGCCATTCATGAAGCAGGTCATGCTTCCGTGTCATGGCTCTTGCAATATGCCAATCCCTTGGTGAAGGTGACGATTGTACCGCGCGGTCAAGCATTGGGCGCTGCTTGGTACTTACCTGAAGAGCGTACCATTACCACGCGTGAACAAATGCTTGATGAGATATGTTCACTTTTAGGTGGACGTGCAGCAGAAGAACTCTTTGTTGGGCACATATCGAGTGGTGCACTCAATGACCTTGAACGCGTTACCAAACGCGTATATGGTATGGTGGCCTACTTAGGTATGAGTGAGAAGTTAGCCAACGTTTGTTACTACAATGCGCAAGGCGAATATAACTTTACGAAGCCTTATTCTGAATGTACTTCAGAATTGATAGATGCCGAGGTGCAACGTATCATTGCTGAGCAGTACAATCGTGCAAAGCAATTGCTGAGCGAATACGCTGCTAAGCACAATGAATTGGCCGACCTATTGGTAGATCGTGAGGTTATCTTTACGGAAGACGTTGAACGTATCTTTGGCGCTCGTCCGTGGAAGAGTCGTGCTGACGTATTAATGGAGGAAGAAGCACTCAAATTGGCTGACGAGCGTGCGCGTAAGTTGGCGGCTGAAAAGCAATCATCTAATGCGCATGATGCTGAGGCTACAGAAGGTGAGGACTCAAAAGAAGCTGCTCCACAAAGTAGTGGTGAAGCCAAGTCACAAAATGGTGACGCAAAGGACGAGAATGCTTCAAACGAAGGCCTATTTCCACCTCCTCCCCCTCTTCCACCTTTGCAGTAAAGAATTGAAGTCTTGATGTTATGAGGTTATAAAGTTTGTTTGAAGCCTTTAGGCCTTCTTCTGACTTTCTAACCTCTAACTTCAATACTTTGCATGAGCCTCTTAGTAAAGTGTGAAAATGCACAAGTGTATTTTTTACACTTTTCTTAATAGACGTTATGGGTTTCAATAATCTATCTTTCTCCTAACCCCCAATCCCCTAAAAGATGAATAACCTTATTATACGTGCACTCACAGGTGCCGTCTTTGTGGCGGTGCTAGTGGGCTGCACGCTTTTTTCGTCAACCACGTTTGTGTTGCTCTTTGCCATTATTACGGGGTTGACCACTTGGGAATTTTCAACCAACGTAAATCGTTATGCAGGAGCTTCGGTGAATAAATTGATAAACTCGGTAGCTGCTGTATATCTATTTATAGCCTTTGCTGGCTATTGCGCAGACTTTGTCCCCTCACGCGCTTTTGTCCCTTATCTTGTTTCAATCATCTACTTATTGGTAAGCGAACTCTATCTAAAAAAGGACGATCCGCTCAAAAATTGGGGCTTTGCCTTTGCTTCACAGATGTACGTAGCTTTAGCCTTTAGTATGCTCAACGTGTTAGCCTTTCAGTTCGATCCCTTTACCAATCGCACGCAATTTACTCCTATCATACCGCTTAGTGTGTTCCTCTTCTTGTGGACGAGCGATACGGGAGCCTATTGTTGCGGTTCGTTGTTGCACAGGCGTTTCCCCGCAAAGTTGTTTGAGCGCATCTCGCCCAATAAGTCGTGGGTAGGCAGTATAGGCGGAGGCGTACTCTGCTTAGTAGTAGCCGCCGTGTTGTGGCACTTCAATCAAGAAATATTGTCCTTGCCCGAGTGGTTAGGATTAGGCCTTACCGTATGCGTATTTGGTACGTGGGGCGACTTGGTCGAAAGCCTTTTCAAGCGGAAGTTGGGTATTAAAGATAGTGGACGCATATTGCCGGGACATGGAGGTATGCTCGACCGTTTTGACTCTTCGCTTTTAGCAATCCCCGCTGCAGTACTTTATCTTTATACGATAGCAAACTTTTGAAAAAAGTAGAATCCTGCATCAACTATGCTGAACGTTCGAATCATCAAGCGCAATCTCGTACTGCGTATATCACTTATTGTATTGTTGTTAGTAGGTGCGGTCAGTAGCATCACCTATGTAGTGGTGAGACGCCCCTTTGCTCAGAGCTATGAATTGATAGATCAGTTGGGGGGCAACCTTTTCCCTTCAGCCATCTTATCAGTGGCAACAACCAACACACAGGTTATACCGCCTATAGACGGAGCTTATGTAGGCAATCCAAAGTCGTGTATCGCCATTCGTCTAAAAAGTCAGCGCAGTAATAGTATGGTGCGGATAGAATTGGCCGAAACGCCTTTCTATGCTCGATCCGTGTCCACCTTTATCCTTCCTGAGAAGGGAAAAGAATACATCATCTATCCTGACATATTGTGGCGTTATGATGCCTTGCGCAATAATGAGCAGGCAGAGCCGATTAGTGTGGTGACACAGGTAGAAGTGAATGGTAAGGACTTGGGACAGCAAGTGCGCACATTTTCGGTGCGGAGCATAAATGAGTGCTTGCTGGGCTTCCATAAGCAGTTGGCAAATGGGAAGACCCGCTTCGTCAGTACGCGCGTATTTTATGCAGCTTACGTCAATGAAGAAAATCCGTTGATAGACAAGGTGTTGCGTGAAGCGCTGAATACACGCATTGTACGTCGATTCTTGGGGTATCAAGGCAACGAACAAATGGTCGACAAGCAAGTGTATGCCTTGTGGTATGTATTGCAGAAGCGCAATTTCCGTTACAGTTCGGTATCTTATTCCAGCTTGTCGAGTAACGTGGTTTATGCGCAACGTGTGCGAACGTTTGAAGATGCGCTTAGTTCATCACAGATCAACTGCGTTGACGGTAGTGTGTTATTTGCCTCTCTATTACGTGCTATCAATATTACGCCAGTATTGGTACAAATGCCAGGCCACATGTTTGTGGGGTATTATACAGATTTTGCTAAAAAGAACATTACTTTCTTAGAAACTACGATGATAGGCGACGTAGACCTTGACGACTACTTCCCTGACGAAAAGTTAGATAGTTTAAGAACTGGTAAGTCGCAAGGCGAAATGTCGCGTTTGACGTTTGAGAAGTCGAAAGAATATGCACAACGCGAATACAATCGCGTGGCAGACAAGGTTCGCGCGAATAAGCCCGGCTACCTTATGGTTGAGATTAGTAAAAACGTGCGACGCAATGTGCAAAGTATCGGAAAATGAAAATTCCTTGTGAGTGTGGGGTAGGGGAGGAACAGATTTGTAGTTTGCATCTTATTCACTTTGCCCTTAATTCTGCTTACACTACCTTTGCAACTTGTGAGTTTTACGTTTTTAGGGTTATAAGTAAGTATCGTTGATGAACAACTTGACGTAGCTTTATAATCTCGTGACCTCCACACAGGAAACCGAATAATTAGAATAATTCTATAAAGAAAATGCAGATTCTTAATAAGAAAACGTTGATTTTCGTCAT
Organism: Alloprevotella sp.; assembly: GCA_050874425.1. Lineage (GTDB taxonomy): Bacteria > Bacteroidota > Bacteroidia > Bacteroidales > Bacteroidaceae > Alloprevotella. Next base: position 3,401 of record JBNMKQ010000106.1, on the reverse strand, counting down.
TTTGCTATTGGCTTTGTTGCCCATTATGCTATTGCGCGACTTTACGCCCGATAATGAGTTGCGATACCTTAGCATAGCTGACGAAGCGTTGCGCAATCACACATTCTTTGCCTTTACCAATCATGGGGTGGCATACGCTGACAAACCTCCCTTTTACCTTTGGTTGGTGATGCTATTGCGCTGGGTGTTGGGTAGCCACCAAATGTGGGCACTCTCCTTATTGTCACTTATTCCCGCAGGCGCTATTGCTTGCATTATGGATCGTTGGGCAGAGAAAGAATTGAATGTGCAGCAACGTCCTATCGCGTTTCTCCTTCTGCTGAGCACCGGACTCTTCTTGGGAGCAGCACTCACCGTGCGTATGGACATGTTAATGTGTCTGTTCATCATTCTTGCCATGCGTTCCTTTTGGCGTATGCTCACGTTTCCTCCCCAACAGTTACATAAACAGCAGTGGCTTTTCGCCTTTTATACGTTCATGGCACTGTTCACCAAAGGTCCCTTTGGTGTACTCTTTCCCTTGCTTACCAGCATCGTATTTTTGCTATACTTACGCCAGCCGCGCAAACTCACATGGGTGTTAGGTTGGCGCACATGGGTGGTACTCTTGGCCGGCTGTGCTATTTGGTGGGGACTGACTTATGCAGAGGGCGGAGCGGAGTATCTCAACAATTTGCTCTTTCATCAGACCGTTGATCGTGCTGTCAATGCCTTTCACCATAAGCGCCCCTTCTATTATTATTTGATTTGCTTATGGTATTGTTTAGCACCATGGGCTATTTATGCTGTTGTATCACTCGTGCGCTCCTGCATCAAAGAAACTCATAGAAGTGCACTCTCCGATTACTATTTACTATCAGGCATTACAATAATCGTTGTACTATCATGCGTTAGCAGCAAACTTCAGATTTATATGTTGCCAGCACTCCCTTTACTTATTTATGCTGCGGCTATGAATTTAAAGGGAGATAGTGACAATGCGTGGTGCAAAGTGTGCTTAGCCATTCCAGCAGCTATTTTCGCCTTGGCATTGCCTGCAGTGATTGTTTATGCTCATATTGTTACGACAGCGTTGACTATTCCATTGATAGGATATGCAGCGGCAGCTATTCTCAGCATTGGAGGAATCTATTCCTTATATATATTGTGCAAGCGAAAGCGTACGCAAGCTGCTTATCAATCCATTCGCGCGATAGCCTATACGCTCTTTGCAACTTTATTTATCGGAGGCTTTGCACTTATTCCCTTTGATAGTTATGTAGGCTATCGTTCACTTAGTAAGCGTGCGCTTGAGCTATCCAATCAAACGGGGATAAAGCGTATCACGGGGTATCAATTAAAGAATGCAAGCGATATGGACGTCTATTTAGGACGCAGTGTCGATACTTGGCCCCTTTGCGAAACACCTGTTGATAGCCTTAATCGCCCCACCTTACTATTGGCACCTACCAATAAATTAAGTGACCTCAACTTACCACAAAAGGAGGTAGAAACGGTTGGTAAATACTCGATTGTTATTGTCAAATGATATCGCCTGTTTCTATAAATAGTTAGTTTAAAGTTTTAAGGTTATAAGGTTATAAAGTTAGTTGATTATCAACGTAATGTAACTTTATAACCTCATAACCTCCAAACTGAAAACCGAAACACGAAACACGAAACTCCCTATAAGATATTACATACATCCAAAGATATGAATTCTACGGCAAACTATAAACTTACGATTATTGTGCCTGTTTATAATGAAGAGGACAATGTTGACGCACTTGAGAAACGCTTAGGGGCTTATCTGCCACATGCGCTGATGAAAGCTTGCGTATTATTTGTTAACGACGGGTCAAAGGACCGCAGTCTCGCATTAATAAAAGAGTTGTGTCAACGCAACGAAGACTTTTACTACATCTCATTAGGCAAGAATAGTGGGTTAAGTGCTGCAATGAAGGCTGGAATCGACGTCGCAGAGTCAGAATACGTAGGCTATATTGATGCTGACTTACAGACCGACCCAGAAGACTTCAACCTCTTGCTTCAACACATTGAGGGCCATGCACTTGTTATGGGCATTCGCGCCAAGCGTAAGGACACTATCTTTAAGAAGCTACAGTCAAAGATAGCCAATGGCTTTCGTCGCATGATGACGAACGATGGAGTGCAAGACACAGGCTGTCCGCTCAAAGTAATTCGTACAGACTATGCCAAGCGCATTCCTTTCTTTACGGGTTTACACCGTTTCTTGCCAGCCATGATTCTGCTTCAAGAAGGGACGTTCGTTCAAGTGCCCGTGCGCCACTACCCACGTGTAGCTGGAGTCTCAAAATACCACTTATGGAATCGTCTTGTCTCGCCCTTTATTGACTGCTTTGCTTATCGTTGGATGCGCAAGCGCTACATTAATTACACCGTAGCTGAGAATAACTTATAAGATGGTTGTATTGAAACGGAAGAAGAGAGGTTAGCCTAATTAGATTTATGTTTTGGTTTTTACAGCAGGACGGGCTGAATTATCGCTGTAAATATTGGAACGTTAAACTGTATAGCCTATCTTTGGCTTAACGAAAAGGTGCGCGAAAGCGAACGTAAGACAGTACACCCTATCTAATTGATTATTAACGTGATGTAATGTTATAACCTCATCCCCTTCAAGTTTAAAACTGATTTATTAGAAAACCCTTCAACCCTTGAACGCTATATTTATCACCGCCATAGGTTTCTTGGCACAAGGCTTCTTCTCGGCTCGAATCTTAGTACAATGGATCATGTCAGAAAGAGCCAAGCGCGTACTATCTCCCTCCCTCTTTTGGGTGTTTAGTCTGATGGGCGCTTACTTATTGTGCCTATATGGCTGGCTTCGTAACGACTTTGCTATCGTATTCGGTCAGTTTATCTCTTACTACATTTACCTTTGGAATCTTAAAATAAAAGGAGTCTGGCAGAAAGTCCCCTTCTTATTACGTATACTACTGCTTGCTACGCCGTTGGTCGCTATCGGAATGGTAGCCTCTAACGCTACGGAGTATGCACAACGTTTTCTTCACAACGAAAGTGTACCCCTTTGGCTCCTGCTATTTGGTTCAGCAGGTCAGTTTATCTTTACGATGCGCTTTGTTTATCAATGGTGTTATTCACATCGCTTAGGTATGTCGAAACTGCCAGCCATGTTTTGGATTCTGAGCCTTGTTGGGTCGCTTTCTATTGTAAGTTATGGCTTTATTCGCCACGACATAGTACTCATTGTCGGACAATCATTTGGACTTGTGGCCTACACTCGCAACCTATGCTTATTGGCGAAGGCCCCCAATGCCGATAGTGAACAAAGATAGTGCAAGGCGAATGCAGAACGTCAAGCTAGCTTGAACGTTCTGCTGAGCCGCAGCCTATCTTATACAAAGATAGTGCAAGGC
>JBNMKQ010000105.1:0-9272 GCA_050874425.1 Alloprevotella sp. | reverse complement strand
TTGTAGTTTACCATAATTGATAAGTAAATTATATATAAATATATGGATTGTTATTCCATGTGCAAAAGTACAATATCTTGTTTGAAATGGCAAGATTTGCGTTTGTTTTTTTGTTTCTGCCGTTTTACCAATTAAAAAGAGGGTAATCTTTCATACGAGCGTTGACCCGCTCTTTCACTTTTGCAATGACAAACTCGTCGGTCGGTGCGTTAAGAACCATTTCAATCATTTCGGCAATTTCGTCCATAAGGTTTTCTTTAGCGCCACGGGTGGTAATGGCAGCAGTGCCTAAACGAATGCCCGAAGTTTGGAATGCTGACCGAGAGTCAAATGGCACCATATTCTTGTTAACCGTAATGTCCGCAGCAACTAAGGCATTCTCGGCCACTTTACCTGTTAAGTCGGGATATTTAGAGCGCAAGTCAACCAACATGGAATGATTGTCTGTGCCACCGCTTACAATTGTAAATCCTCTATCCATTAATTGGTCGGCGAGGCGAGCGGCATTCTTCTTAACTTGTAAGGCGTATTGCTTGAACGAGGGTTGCAGTGCTTCGCCAAAGGCGACTGCTTTGGCAGCGATGACGTGTTCAAGAGGACCGCCTTGAATACCAGGGAATACAGCGCTGTTGAGTAGTTGACTCATCATCCTAATTTCCCCTTTGGGTGACTTCTTACCCCAAGGGTTTTCAAAGTCGTGGCCCATTAATATCATGCCACCGCGTGGCCCACGTAGGGTCTTGTGGGTAGTGGTGGTAACGATGTGGGCATACTTTACCGGGTTGTCAAGTAAACCTGCTGCAATAAGTCCAGCAGGGTGGGCCATGTCGACCATAAATAGGGCTCCTACGCTGTCTGCAATCTCGCGCATACGAGCGTAATCCCATTCGCGACTATAAGCAGAGCCTCCACCTATAATCAATTTAGGCTTATGCTGTTGAGCCAGTTGAGCCATTTCATCGTAATCAACTCTTCCTGTTTCCTTATTAAGATTGTAGCCAATCGGGTTGTAGAGTATGCCTGAGGTGTTGACTCTTGAGCCGTGTGACAAGTGGCCACCATGGTCGAGATTTAGTCCCATGAAGGTGTCGCCAGGTTTTAAGCATGCTAAGAATACGGCCGCATTGGCTTGTGCGCCAGAGTGAGGCTGCACGTTAACGTATTCAGCGTCAAAGAGTTTCTTGGCTCTTTCTATAGCAATGCTTTCGGTTTGGTCGACGATGGCACAACCTCCGTAGTAGCGATGTCCAGGGTATCCCTCGGCATACTTGTTGGTGAGCCATGAGCCCATGGCCTGCATGACTTCGTTGCTAACAAAGTTTTCGGAAGCAATGAGTTCAATGCCGCGTAGTTGGCGTTGATGTTCGGCTTCAATGAGGTTAAATATTTCTGGGTCTTTCATAATGGAGGGTTAATTAGATGAAAATGATGTGGATTACTTTTTGACTGAAAATCCGAAGCGACCAATGAACTTGCCTAAGCCATAGTATCCACCATGAAGGTAGACGAGAGGGTTGCTTTGGTCTAAGTGCCATTTCCCTTCAGCGTCAAGGTATTGCTTATCAGCTTGCACGTTGACAACTTCAGCAATGAACATATCGTGTGAACCGAGATGTACAATCTCCTTTACGCGACATTCAATGCTTAGTGGCGACTCGGCAACAATCGGAGTCTTGATAGCGTGTGAGGGGGCTGGCGTGAGTTGCATTTCTTCGAACTTGTTGTAATCGCGTCCAGAACGTACACCACACCAATCTGTAGCTTTTGCTAAGTCCTCTGTAGTAAGATTGATAACAAACTCCATGGTACGCTTTATAATATCGTATGAATGGCGTTCGGGACGCACGGCAATGTAGCACATGGCAGGATTAGTACATATCGTTCCCGCCCATGCTACAGTGAAGAGGTTGTACTCTTCCTCTTTCGTTCCGCATGAGATAAGAAGCGCAGGCAGAGGATATATCATTGTGCCTGGCTTCCAATCAACTTTATCGTGCATTATACAAGTTTTACGTTGTCAAGTTTCTGTTCCTTCTCGCAGTATTTGCATTGTATGCTGCCTTCCTTTGCATTAACCAAATGGAAGTGAGTAGGCATAGGTTCGTTGTTGGTGATGCATTTGGGGTTGGCACACTTAACGATGCCGATGATTTCGTTGGGAAGAGTTACTTTGCGCTTTTCAACTACCTCATAATCCCGAATAATACAGAGCGTGACGTTAGGGGCGACAACGCTTAATACGTTAAGTTCAGCGTCGGTAAAGAACTTGTCAGCTATCTTGATGATGCTCTTTTCGCCCATTTTGGCACTTGGCAAGTTGTAGCCAATCATTACTTGTGAGGTGATGTTCTGGTCTTCCAAATGGAGCAAGCGCACTACTTGAAAAAGTTTGTTGGAGGGAATATGGTCAATTACGGTACCGTTCTTAATAGCGGCAACCATGAGTTCTTGACGTTTCATCTTTATTTGTATTTTGTGAGGTTTGGTCGTTATTCTTTAACATCGTCGAGTGTTATGCCTAACACATCGCAAATGATGGCTTGACGAGCGTAGAGTCCGTTCTGCGCTTGTTGGAAGTAATAAGCATGCGGGTCGCTATCAACGTCGTAAGCTATTTCATTAACACGTGGTAGTGGGTGGAGAATGCGCATATTGTCACGCGCTCCTTTCAACATCGATTTGCGCAAGATGTAAACGTCCTTTACGCGTTCGTACTCCATGAGATCGGTGAAACGCTCGCGCTGAACGCGTGTCATGTACAGAATATCGGCTTGACTGATTACGTCAGAGGTAAAGTCCTCGTGCTCTTCAAACTTAATGCCGTTCTCGCGACAATAAGTCTTATACACCTCTGGCATGGCCAACTCTTTAGGTGCAATGAAGTGGAACGTAGGGTTGAAGTGGCGCATGGCCATGATGAGAGAGTGTACGGTTCGACCATACTTCAAGTCGCCAACGAGGTAGATGTTAAGCCCTTCGAGTGTTCCTTGCGTCTTGTAAATGCTGTAAAGGTCGAGCATGGTCTGCGAGGGGTGTTGGTTAGCACCATCGCCAGCATTGATAATGGGTACTGGGGCCACTTCGCTAGCATAGCGAGCTGCTCCCTCAAGGTAGTGGCGCATAACGATTACGTCGGCATAATTGCTAACCATCATAATCGTATCCTTAAGCGTTTCGCCTTTCGACGAACTTGTTACTTTAGGGTCGGTAAAACCGATAACTCTCGCTCCAAGACGATTGGCTGCCGTCTCGAATGAAAGGCGAGTACGCGTTGAAGGTTCGAAGAAAAGTGTTGCTACTACCTTGTCGTCAAGTATCTTGCGGTTGGGGCGCTTTTCAAACTCCTGTGCCATCTGAATAAGATACATAATCTTCTCTTTAGACAGATTGGCTATCGTTACTAAACTGCGATTTTCGTTCATAGTGATTAGTGTTAGTCCCTTTGTTCGGTGTAAATTTATAAATTAAAATTCAAAAGTGAACGTTATTGCTTTTTATTTGTCAGATAAGCTAATAAATCAGCTACCACAAAGCTACTTCCGCCTACATAGATGAAGTCGTCCTGTTGAGCGTTGTGAAGTGCAGACTCGTAGGCTTCGGGCACTGTGGCAAATGCCGTTCCGTTTAATCCTTGTCGTTGAGCGATGTTGGCTATTGTGTCTTGGCTCATAGCGCGATGCACGGAAGCGTGTGTCCAATAATAAGTCGTGTTGGTAGTTGGTAGTTGGCTTATAACGTGCTCTATGTCTTTATCAGAGGCCATACCAAAGACGACGTGTAAATGGGCATATTGCTTTGCCGCGTTTTGAAGTTGATGACTAAGGTATTGCCAACCGCCAACGTTGTGGCCCGTGTCGCAGACTACTTTAGGTTGGCATTGTAGTGTTTGCCAACGTCCTTGCAATCCCGTAGCTTCACATACGTGTCTGAAAGCGAATAGCATGTCGTCTTTCGTAAGTTTGAATAGCGGACTTAGTATGTTGAATGCGCATAGCAGCGTATTAACGTTCTTTATTTGACACTCGCCAGCTAACTGTCCCACTATTTCGCCCCAAGTTCTTGTCTGATAGTGTCGCAATCCTTGTGCATCCACTTCAGAACTAATCACTTCCGATTCGTCCTCTGCAAAGCGGATAGGAGCACCCACCTCTTCTGCTTTCTGTTGGAACACAGGACGAGTCTCGCTCGTGGCTTCTCCGATAATAATAGGTACGTTGGGTTTGATGATACCAGCCTTTTCTGCGGCAATCTTGTCCAACGTGTTGCCTAAGAACTGCGTGTGGTCGAGGCTAATGTTGGTTATGATAGAAAGGCAGGGTGTGATAATGTTGGTGCAATCAAGTCGTCCTCCAAGGCCCACTTCGATAACGGCAACGTCAACACCTTCGTCGGCAAAGTATTTAAAGGCCAAGGCCGTCGTAAGTTCGAAGAAGGAAGGGTGAAGCGGCTCGAAAAAGCTTCTTTCATTCTCCACAAAGTCAACGACGTATTGTTGTGGAATCATCTGTCCATTAATACGTATACGCTCTCTAAAGTCGACCAAGTGGGGCGAAGTGTATAATCCAACGCGCAATCCTTTGTGTTGAAGCATTGCTGCGATGGTATGTGCGCAGCTACCTTTTCCATTTGTGCCAGCTATGTGAATGGTCTTAAATTGCGTGTGGGGGTGGTTAAAGTGAGCGTCGAGCAGGTGCGTATTTGATAAGCCCTCTTTATAGGCTCCCGCTCCAACGTTCTGAAAGAGTGGGGCGGAGTTAAAAAGGTAATTAATCGTTTCGTCGTATGTCATGTTGGGTGGGGCTAATTTATAGAAAAAGACGAGCTGACGAGCATTCAATAATGCTCGCCTCGCTCGTCTTTATTTTATTTATTGAAGTAATTGCGGAAAGCTTTGAATATCTTATTCTTTACGCTCTCGTCAGGTTGGAAGTGGCCGCTGTCCTTTAGTGCTTCTAATTGCTTTTTCTCATCCTTGTTGAGCTCCTGCGGAATGTAGACGCTAATATTGACAACGATATCCCCTGTGCCGTGGCCATAACCTTGTACTACGGGCAAACCTTTGCCGCGAAGTCGTAAGGCGGTGCCAGGTTGTGTGCCCGGTTCAATCTTAATTCGAGCTTTGCCCGTTAAGGTTGGAATTTCGATTGTGTCGCCTAACGTGGCTTGTGGTACACTGAGTAAGAGATTATATATAAGGTCGGTCTCATCACGAATAAAGTCGGGGTGGGGGGCTTCTTCAATGATTACTTGAATGTCGCCTGGGACTCCGTTGTGCATCGCAGCGTTTCCTTTTCGAGGAATGTTTACGACCATGCCTTCGCCAACGCCAGCAGGTATGCTAACTTCGACTACTTCTTCGCCCTTAACAATACCTGTGCCTTGACAGTGCTTACACTTATGCTTAATAATGGTGCCTTCGCCGTGACAATCAGGGCAGACGTCTTGCGTTTGTACCATGCCAAACATGCTACGCTGTGTGCGCATTACGTAGCCTTGGCCATGACACGTAGAACAAGTTTCGGGCTTTGAACCGCTCTCACAGCCACTACCGCCACATTCAGTACAAGTGATGTCCTTCTTTATCTTATACTTCTTAGTGACACCTGTCGCAATCTCTTCGAGCGTTAAACGCACTTTCATGCGCATGTCTGCTCCCTTATATTGGCGAGGTTGGGCACTGTGTCCGCCTCCAAAGCCTCCGCCAAACCCGCCAAAGCCGTGGCCGCCAAAGATGTCGCCAAAGGCACTGAATATGTCGTTGATATCCATGCCTTGTGCACCTCCGAAACCTCCAAATCCGCCAGCACCATTTACGCCTTCAGCGCCAAATTGGTCGTAGCGTGCGCGCTTGTCGGGGTCGCGCAGTACGTCATAGGCTTCGGCTGCTTGCTTAAATTTCTCTTCAGCCTCTTTATTGCCAGGATTGCGGTCGGGGTGGTATTTAATGGCAACCTTCTTATAGGCTCTCTTAATTTCGTCGGCAGAGGCTGTGCGCTCTACCCCAAGTATCTTATAATAATCTTTCTCGTCGGCCATTTTGAATGTGTTTGCTTACGTTTTGAAACTACGCTCTCTTGATTGTGTGGGTAGGGAATTTATTGTCCTACGACTACTTTCGCGTGGCGTATTACCTTGTCGTTAAGCAGATAGCCTGGCTGAACGCAGTCAATGACGTGATTTTTCTGCTCCTCATTTTGAGCTGGAATAAGGGCAACGGCTTCATGGAAGTCGGTGTCAAACTCCTTGCCAATGGTTTCCATACGCTTTAGTCCTTGGTCGGTGAGCGTTTTGGTTAGCTTGTTGATGATGAGGTCAACCCCCTCTTTCAGTGTGTCAACATTGTCACTCTTGCTAATGTTGTCAGCAGCACGATCCAAGTCGTCCATAATGGGGAGAAGCGCTTCGAGCACTTTCTGTCCGCCATTGAGAATGAGCTCAGTCTTTTCCTTTAATGTACGCTTGCGATAGTTATCAAACTCAGCGACTTGTCGCAAGTACTTATCTTTAAGTTGAGCAATCTCCGCTTCCGCCTTTTCTAACTTTTCGACATCGGTAGGTTCGCTTTGAGTAGTAGCTTCTTGCTCGTTAGCGGTATCGGCTTGCTGATTAGTAGTAGCTTCAGCAGCTTCAGTTTGCTCGTTTTGAATATTCTTTTCGTTTTCTTTTTCGTTCATAATGACTTTAAGCTTTTTAAAATCATATTATGCAATTGTTGTGCCAATAGAGCGAGCCCTTTTTAGTTCGCCTCGTTGTAGAGTTTGGCTTTAAGTTCTTTCACACGGTCGTCGTGAATGTAGTCTTCGTAGGTCATCAACTTATCAATGCTACCATTGGGCGTGAGTTCGATGATGCGATTAGCTACAGTATTGATGAACTCGTGGTCGTGGCTTGAGAAGAGAATGTTGCCTTTGAACAACTTGAGGTTGTTGTTGAAGGCTTGAATACTTTCCATGTCAAGGTGGTTAGTCGGCGTGTCAAGTATCAAGCAGTTGGCATTGCGCAATTGCATACGCGCTATCATGCAACGCATTTTTTCACCACCAGAGAGCACGTTTACTTTCTTCTGAATGTCCTCGTCCTTAAAGAGCATTCTGCCTAAGAAAGCTTTGAAGTAAACGTCGTTGCCCTCTCCATACTGGCTTAACCAAGTGAGCATGTCCATGTCGGTATTGAAGAAGGAAGTATTATCGAGTGGTAAGTAGGCAGTTGTGATTGTTACGCCCCATTTAAACGAACCACTTGCGGGTTTTGCGTTGCCATTGATGATTTCGAACAAAGCCGTCATGGCGCGAGGATCGTGGCTGAGGAATACAATCTTCTCTCCCTTCTCAACGGTGAAGTTAAGTCGGTCGAAGAGCACCGTTCCGTCCTCAAGTGTGGCCTTGAGGTCTTTGACTTCAAGAATTTGGTTGCCCGGTTCGCGTTCCATTTGGAAGATGATGCCTGGATATTTGCGGGTAGAGGGCTTAATCTCTTCAACGTTCAACTTCTCAAGCATCTTCTTGCGGCTGGTCGTTTGTTTACTCTTGGCAACATTGGCTGAGAAGCGGCGAATGAATTCTTCCAACTCCTTCTTCTTCTCTTCGGCCTTTTGCTTCTGATTTTGTGCTTGACGCAAAGCCAATTGTGAAGACTCGTACCAGAAAGAGTAGTTACCTGAGAAGAGTGTAACCTTGCCAAAGTCGATGTCGACGGTGTGTGTACAAACTTGGTCGAGGAAGTGACGGTCGTGGCTAACTACCAAAACGGTATGTTCGAAGTTGCCAAGATATTCTTCTAACCATTCTACGGTCTCGAGGTCAAGGTCGTTGGTAGGCTCATCGAGCAAGAGGTTGTCAGGCTCGCCAAAGAGTGCTTGCGCCAACATAACGCGGACTTTCTCTTTACCGCTCAGTTCTCCCATGAGCTTGCCGTGGAGGTTTTCTTTGATGCCAAGGCCGCTCAAGAGCGTAGCGGCATCGTTTTCGGCAGTATAACCACCCATTTGAGCAAACTTGTCCTCCAGTTCGGCTACCTTAATGCCGTCTTCGTCAGAGAAGTCAGCTTTAGAATACAACTCGTTGCGTTCTTTCATTACTTGCCACATAGTGGTGTGTCCCATAAGAACGGTGTCGAGTACGGTAAATTCGTCGTATTTAAAGTGGTCCTGACTTAACACAGAAAGGCGTTCGCCTGGTCCCATTTCAACCTTGCCCTTGTTGGGCTCAAGTTCGCCCGAAATGGCTTTGAGCAGGGTAGACTTACCTGCACCATTAGCACCAATAATGCCGTAGATGTTGCCATTGGTGAACTTCATGTTAACGTCTTGATAAAGGATGCGCTTGCCAAACTGTATGGCTAAGTTTGAAACGGTAATCATATATAATCTTTTGTATCTATTTTATTTCTTTTTAAAGGGCTTTATTAAGCCGAGTGCAAAGTTAACACAATATTGGCGCAATTCAAAATTTAAGGGGATAGCTTTTGTTTGGCTCTATAGCTCTTTTCCTTTCTTTTCCTTTCTTTTCCTTTCTGATTAATCATTGTTTAAGGCATAATAGGGAGAGTTTGACTTGTCCTGTTTGACGATAAGTCCCTTTTCGGTCAACTGACACTCCCTCTTAGGGGGGAGAGGCCCCATCAAATTGCAGTTTACCCACACGATTCGTTATAGGTCCTCTTTTTTTGTAAAAGAAACGACGTAAATAGGTAAGAAATCTTGACTTTCAAGCACTCCCAATCTAGACAAAAAAGTGCACATTTTTTGTGCTAAAATGGGACAAAAGTAAAAGGAACGACGATTAAAAAATACGCTCTCGACGAGTAGTTTTTACACTCTCGACGAGCAGTTTTTGCTCTTTCGACGAAAAATTCTATTTCTTCATCGAATATATATATATATCATGCCCATTATTACAACTTATCTTAACATAAAACAAATTTTAGACGAGCATACTTAACCATTATTGACAAATAAAATGTTTTCAGCTGCATTATCTTCTACTATAAAATTGCGCTTAATCCATTCATTTTCAGTAAATTACACTATAAATCACACCTTATAGTTTCATCGTAGTCACCAAAAGCCCCCCAAAAATCGTGTGAACCATTCATGATTTATAATCGACCCATACGAGCTCTAAATTTGTCAAACTGCAATTGGGCCTCACCACCTAGCCCCCTCTCCTTGAGGAGAGGGGGGACTGAAGTTACCTTTTTCTCCCCAGTTTCTTGCTTGAGATATTTCCTGAAAATGAGCAAGAAAAGGTGACTTGTCCCCCCTCTCCTCAAGG
>JBNMKQ010000104.1:0-9310 GCA_050874425.1 Alloprevotella sp. | reverse complement strand
GTTCTTATATTTACGCTTTAGCGAGTATTTTTTCTCGCGCTGAAGCGCGAACTCACGCGGGCTACAAGCCCGCGCCCCTAATTGCTGCGTTTGCAACATTTTGTTAGCGCGTGCTTAAATCTCGTGCTATCATCTTTGATAAGATATAGCGAAACTGCAAATAGGGGCTGATACATTTATCAATGAGTTATTAATGTGCAAGTTGAGGCCTTTAGGGGGAGAGGCTATATATATGTGTTATATAACATCATTTTTTATTAAAGGCAAAAAAGAGTTTTTAATTGACGCTAAATAGTGCGATATTTGCACACATAATTTATGTAACACGCATTTTTATTTTTAATCTAAAAACGCTATGGAAATTGCAAGTCCTGTTTTTTTGTGTGCGGTAGTGTTTGCTGCTATCGTCTTGATAAGTATCTTTTTTCACTTCGTGCCCTTCTTCCTTTGGCTCAGTGCCAAAGTATCAGGCGTAAAGATTTCGTTGATACAACTCTTCTTGATGCGCATACGTAATGTGCCGCCTAACGTCATCGTGCCGAGCTTGATAGAGGCCCATAAGGCAGGGCTGCGCACCGTGACGCGCGACAATCTCGAAGCCCACTTCATGACGGGCGGTCACGTGCAGCGCGTCGTACACGCCTTGGTGTCTGCCTCGAAGGCCAATATCGACCTATCGTTCGAAAAGGCCACCGCCATCGACCTCGCTGGCCGCGATGTGTTTGAAGCCGTACAGACCAGTGTCAACCCCAAAGTAATCGACACCCCTCCCGTAGCCGCTGTGGCCAAAAATGGTATCCAACTCATTGCCAAAGCCCGCGTAACGGTGCGTGCCAACATACACCAATTGGTAGGTGGTGCAGGCGAGGACACTATCTTAGCCCGTGTAGGCGAAGGCATCGTATCAAGCATTGGTTCGGCCGAAACGCACGAACAAGTGCTCGAAAATCCCGACTCTATCTCGAAACTCGTGCTCTCAAAGGGCTTGGACGCAGGTACGGCCTATGAAATTCTGTCGATCGACATTGCCGACATCGATGTGGGTAAGAACATTGGCGCCACTCTCCAGATGGACCAAGCCAATGCCGACAAAAACATTGCGCAAGCCAAGGCCGAAGAGCGTCGTGCCATGGCAGTGGCCCAAGAGCAAGAGATGCGAGCCAAGGCCCAACAAGCGCGTGCCGAAGTAATTCAGGCCGAGGCTGAAGTGCCCAAGGCATTGGCACAAGCCTTGCGCGAGGGCAATATGGGCTTTATGGACTATTACAAACTTGAGAACCTCAAGGGCGACACCGCCATGCGCGACGCCATTTCGAAGTTCGACCCCAACTCGCTCTTGAATAAGAAGTAAGGCTCTTCGGTTGGTTTTTTGTTTGGAGGTTATAAGGTTATAAAGTTAGATTAGTTGATGATAACCTCATGACCTCCAAACAGAAAACTTTAAGAATAGAATACACCTAAATCAATAACAAATCTTTATTACACTATGAAACGAAACTACTCAAAAGTGCTGCTTGCCGCCCTTGCTCTCATGGGCAGTGGTGTGACACAACAAGCATGGGCCGACAAGGTGGTAACATCGACGGCCGACAACCCTTTGTGGTTCCGTATTTTGGCAGAGCGCGGCAGTCGTTATTTGACCGATAATGGCGCAAATGCAAATTTCACAGGCATAACCACATCAACGCCCACCGACAACCAGTTGTGGCGTTTTGAAAAGAATGACGATGGCACCTTCAACCTCGTGAGCAAAAGTGGCAATTACATTGACCCCGCCAAGTTTGAGGTGCTGACAAATAATGCTAAAGATAAGGCCTTCGTGGCCACCACCACACGTCCCACAGCGGGGTGGACTGCCACCGAAATAACCAGCAAAGCCGACTATTACATTGTCAGTTCAGGCACCACCCAGTTGCACCAAAGCAATCTGAACAATGGCAGTTTGAGCAATGTCATTATTAGCTATGGTGGTGGAACAAATACCGCAGACGAAGGTTGCCGCTTTACGTTTACCGACGTAACACGTTCTACGATTAACAGCGATGCTAAAAAGGCCGCTTATGACGAATTGTCCAGTTATAGTGTGGGCAATCAGCCCGGAGCCTATTCATTTGATGCTTATAACGCCTATTTGAAAGTAATCTTATCGGCCACCTCGACCGATGCTGAAGTGGCCGCTGCCAAAACTGCCTTCTTAGCTTCAACGGTAAATACGGTGCAGGCAGGCAAAACCTACTACATTATTTCAGGACCGTCGTTAGCTTATTGTCAAGGCAAATACGTTTATTGCAACGAGAGCGAAGGTTGGCCCTTGTGGGGCGACAAACAATTGTCGGCTGCCTATGGTTGGACCTTTGTTGACGCTGGCGATGGCAAGTTCTATTTGCAAAACTATAAGACAAAAGAGTACATTGAGCCAACCAATGAAGGCAATGGCGGAAATGGTACACGCACTTCCAAGACCGCCAATACAAAGTATACCATAACCTCGTTGGGCGAAGGTGCCTTCAATATTACCCCCGATGGCCGAAATCCGTTGCATGCACAACAAGCCTTAAATCGCCTTGTAACATGGACTGGCGGTCTGAACACCGCTTCGGCTTGGCATTTGCAAGAAGTGCCTGAGGTAGATAAGAACACCCCCGCCACGTTTGGCGCAACAGCTTATCCTGGCACACAAACCTATGCTCCAGGACAGCAAGGACAAGTGCTCATTAAGTTTGTGGCCGATGCAACATCAGGTTGGACGTCAGACACCTTTACGGCCAACAGTGTTACCCTCGACCTTGGTGCAACGAATGCTGCCGACTTGGAAAACATTCAAGTCTACACTTCAAAGAACGACGACTTCGTCAGCAATGGTCAGCGCAATGCAACCCTTGTGGGCAAGACCGAAAGCGTTACGAGCAACACCGTAAAGGTGGACTTTACTGAAGGCGTCCCTGTAACGGCTACCACCACCTTCTACGTAACGGCCGACATTAAGTCGACCGCAGCCGTAGGTAATAAGTTCGACGTAGCCGTCAGCAGCCTTACTTACAACACCGACCAATCGGCTACGCTCACCTCGGCCAACCCCGAAGGCACGGCAGTTGTGTATAAGGTGCAGAGTGCACCCTTCCAACCCTACGACTTAGGTTCTCACTATTGGCGCATTCCGGCTATGGTCGTGCTTCACCACCAGCAGGGCGACAATGCCAGCAAGAATGGCCGCGTAGTTACAATGGCCGACAACCGCTTCAATCACAACTCCGACCTTCCCAGCCACATCGACGTGTACGAACGTCACTCTGACGACAATGGTGCCACTTGGTCAGACCATAAAATGGTGGTAGGTACCGAGGCCGACCACGCACTCGTAGGTTCAAACCACGGCTTTGGCGATGTAGCCTTAGTAGAGTGTGCCAGCGGTAAGATTGTTGCTATCATGGTAGGTGGTTACGGCTACTTCCAGTCAACCCCCGATGCCCCCAACGTGCCCACCATTATCACCTCAACCGATGGTGGCGACACTTGGACGGCAGCACGTTCGCTCAAAGACGTGCTTTACAACACCACCTATAGCGAAGGACAAGTACAAGGTTCATTTGCAGGTTCAGGTCGTGGCTTGATGTTGCAGCGTCAGAGCGATCCCGCACGCAATGGCCGCATTATGTTTGCTATGAGTCACCGCTTTACTACGGGGTCCATTCAAGAGTACATCATCTACTCTGACGACGAAGGTGAAACTTGGAAGTTCTCAACCCAGTCGGCATATAGCGGTGGTGATGAGTCAAAACTCGTTGAGTTGGCCGACGGTACGGTGATGATTTCAGTACGTCAGAGCGGTCAGCGTGGTTACAACACGTCAACCGATGGTGGTATCACTTGGGGCGCACAAGCTAAGTGGGCCGACATCAACGGCAATGCTTGTAATGGCGACATTCTTTACGTAAACAATCGCGTGTTGCTCCACTCTTATCCCAACAACGGCAGCCGCAAGAACGTTACGATTAAGGCCAGCTTCGACAATGGTAAGACATGGGGCGACCCCTATGTAGTCTGCGCTCCAGGTTCATGCTACTCAACCATGGACGTAACGAAGGACGGTGACATCGCCATCTTCTACGAAGACAATGCTTGTTCAACAGGTTTCGTATTGAACTATGTTGTGTTGCCCACCAGCTTCATCTACGAAGGAACGCCCAGCCAGAAGGCCTATAATGCTGCAAAAGTTTCCGCACAAGAGTTGCTTAACAAGGGCGAAGGCTACGAAGCAATCGAAACAGCTAAGGCTGGTGAGTTTAGCAAAGCAGCAATTGATGCCATAAAGGCACTCTTGCTTACTGATGAGCAGTATAATAAGGCGAGCGATGAAGAACTCGATGCGCTCTGTCCGAAAATTGAGGCTGCCATTGCAGCAGCTCTTCCTACGATATGTATTGTAGACGGTCAGAGCAACGAAACTACTTACGCTATTTCAACCTTTGAGAACATCAACAGCACCGCGCCTAAGTATATCGAAAAGGACGCTACTGCCGTAGACAATACGGAGTACGAATGGCGTTTAGTGCCTTCACCTACTACCATCGGTCAAGTTTACATTCAGGGCAAGAACGAAGACAATTATTTGGTGCGCAGTAACAATGCCCTCGCAGCTTCAGCAACGGCTCAGCCCTGGAACATTGAGAAGGGTGCCGGTGAATATTGGCATTTTAAGTCTACGGTGAATGGTAGCTCTTATTTGGTTGTTAACGTGACTGATGGTACGTTCAACTACTGGGGCAACACCACGGGCAATGCCACTTGGAGCACCAAGTTCGTATTGAACGCCAAAGGTACCGTAAATGCCATTGACGGTGTAAACGTTGTTAATCCCGCTGCTCCCACTCGCTACTACGACCTCCAAGGTCGCTGCGTAATGAACCCCACAAAGGGCATTTTCATTACCAACACGGGCCGCAAGGTGATTAAGTAACATAAAGAACAGAACAAAAAAGATTAATGAATCGATTAATGGAAAAGATTAACGAAAAAGATTAATGGAAAGATTAATGATCGATTAATGAAACATTAATGTTTAAAACTAAGCGCGAAGCGCGTAACGTAAAGTTTTTTTGCGCTACGCGCTTTTGTTAACATTTATGTTCCATTAATCTATCATTAATCTTTCCATTAATCTTTCCATTAATCTTTCCATTAATCTTTCCATTAATCGTCTCATTAATCTTTTTCGTTAATCAATTCATTAATTTTTTTCTGTTCGACAAATTGCAGTTTAAAATCAAAATTCCACCCAACCACACTTTCTTTCTACTATTGGTGTAAAATACCGAGGTTTTTATATAAATTTGCGACAAATAACTAACAAACTTAACACAACCACTATACGTATGGTAAAAATAACCAAGGAGGCTGCCCTCCACTATCACGAAATGGGCAAGCCCGGAAAGATTGAAATCGTTCCAACAAAGCCCTACCGCACACAAACAGACTTATCACTTGCCTACTCACCCGGCGTTGCTGAACCTTGTCTCGAAATTCAGCAGAATCCACACGACGCTTATCGCTATACCAATAAAGGTAACCTCGTAGCCGTTATCTCTAATGGTACAGCCGTACTCGGACTCGGCGACATTGGTGCCATGAGTGGCAAACCCGTGATGGAGGGAAAGAGCCTACTTTTTAAAATATATGCAGGTGTTGATGCCTTCGACATTGAGGTAAACGAAAAGGATCCCGATAAGTTCATCGCTGCAGTAAAAGCTATCGCTCCAACCTTTGGCGGTATTAACTTGGAGGACATCAAAGCCCCTGAATGTTTTGAAATAGAGCAACGACTGAAAGCGGAATTAGACATTCCCGTCATGCACGACGACCAACACGGCACGGCTATCATCTCTGCTGCGGGGCTTATCAACGCCTTAATGGTGGCTGGCAAAAAGATTGAAGACGTTAAGATCGTTGTCAATGGCGCTGGTGCTGCTGCTATTTCATGTACACGACTTTACTGCGCTTTTGGCGCACGTAAAGAGAATGTCGTCATGCTCGACTCTAAGGGCGTTATCACAGCCGACCGCGACAACTTGAACGCTCAAAAGCGTGAATTTGCTACTTCTCGCACAGACGTTCATACATTGGCCGAAGCCGTAAACGGGGCAGACGTATTTGTAGGCCTTTCTAAGGGCAACGTATTGACACAAGATATGGTGCGCTCAATGGCCAACAATCCTATCATCTTCGCTTTAGCGAACCCTGTGCCCGAAATTTCGTACGAGGACGCTACGGCTGCACGCCCCGATGTACTGATGAGCACAGGCCGTACCGACTATCCCAACCAAATTAACAACGTTATTGGCTTCCCCTACATCTTCCGTGGTGCACTCGATACGGCTGCTACGGCTATTAACGAGGAAATGAAAATGGCTGCTGCGCGCGCCATTGCCGACTTAGCCCGCCGTCCAGTGCCCGACATCGTAAACCGCGCTTACCACGTACGTAACTTCACGTTTGGCCCTGACTACTTCATTCCCAAACCCGTTGACCCACGCCTCATCACAGAAGTGAGCATGGCAGTAGCCAAAGCTGCTATGGATAGCGGCGTAGCACGCACTCCTATTAAGGATTGGAAGGCTTACCGTCAGCGCTTACGCGAATTGATGGGACAAGAGACTAAGTTTACGCAAAACC
Organism: Alloprevotella sp.; assembly: GCA_050874425.1. Classification (GTDB taxonomy): domain Bacteria; phylum Bacteroidota; class Bacteroidia; order Bacteroidales; family Bacteroidaceae; genus Alloprevotella. The sequence goes on along the minus strand of JBNMKQ010000104.1, from coordinate 2,641 downwards.
TTTACGACACAGCACGTTCTAATCCTAAGCGCGTGGTATTCGCTGAGGGCACTCACCCCACCATGTTGCAGGCTGCAGTACGTGCAAAAGAGGAGGGCATTTGCTTCCCCATTCTCTTGGGCAACGACGTACAGATTAAGCAAACGGCTGAAGAGCTGAAGTTAAACCTTGAGGGGATTGAAATTCTCAACCTTCGCAACGACTCTCAAAACGAACGTCGTCACCGCTACGCACAACTCTTTGCGAAGAAGATGGAACGTAAGGGTTACACACCGCAAGAGGCTGAAGACAAGATGTACGAACGCAACTACTTCGGTATGATGATGGTTGAAACGGGAGAAGCTGATGCATTTATCACGGGCTTGTACACCAAATACTCTAACACGTTTAAGGTAGCACGTGAAGTGATTGGCATTCGCGAGGGGTACAACCACTTCGGCACAATGCACTTAATCAATACGAAAAAGGGCATTCTCTTCGTAGCTGACACCTTAGTCAACCGCCACCCCAGCGAGGAAGCACTCTACGACATCGCACGCCTCTCAGCCTCAACGGTACGCTTCTTCAATCGTACTCCGACTATGGCTATGCTTTCTTACTCTAACTTTGGCACAGACAAGGACGGTAGCGCGCTCGCTGTTCAACACGTAGTAGAACGCTTACACAAGGAGCAGCCCGACTTAGCCGTTGACGGTGAGATGCAACTCAACTTTGCCATGGACAAGGAACTGCGTGACGAAAAGTACCCGTTCAACACATTGAAGGGACAAGACGTGAATACGCTCATCTTCCCCAACCTCTCTGCTGCCAACTCATCTTATAAGATGGTGAAGGCGCTTGAGGACGACGATGAAGTAGTTGGCCCTATCCAAATGGGCTTGAACAAACCTATCCACTTCACTGACTTCGAAAGTTCTGTTAACGACATTGTCAACGTCACTGCCGTAGCTGTCATTGACGCTATCGTGGCAGAGAAGAAAAAATAAAATTGCAAAAAAATGCAGGGCCTCACCCCCTACCCCCATTCCTTAAGGAGAGGGGGTTAGGGGGTGAGGCCCAATGATAGATTAATGTTTTAAAAAAAACGAAGCACAAAAATTGTGGAAGTTATTTTTACACGTTACCCAGCGAAGCCAAATATGCTTCATGTAAGTAGTAATACTTCTTCATAAAAAGCACATAACCTATGGCTAACACACCCAATGCCCCAATCAGATATAACCAATGGCACAAAACATCATCGGGACATAAATAAATGAAGCCTAACGAAATGACCAACTGCATCGCCATATAAAGCAATGCTACTTTTACATGCCCTATCTTCAGTTCATTCGCCATAATCTGATAAGCGTGCTTACGATGAGCCTCACCAAGATTTTCATGCAACATGATACGATGAACAATAGTCAAGCAGCCGTCTACACCATACACCAGTAGGAATATCAGCCACGTAACGTCCCCCGTCTTCATTATCACGTTACCAAGCAAGAATAGCATGATAAAAGCAATGCCTATACTTCCAACATCCCCTGCAAAGCACTTCGCCCTCCCTTTGGGGCGAAAATTAAAGATGCAGAACACCAATGCTGCAAGGATTATTGTAATAATCAGGCTTTGTTCCACAAAACCCTCTTGCATATTCACCAAAGCTAACGGCAACAGCACCGCCAACGAATATCCAGCCGTAATACCATTGATACCGTCCATAAAGTTAATCACATTCGTCGCCCCCACATAGACAATCAAAGCCAGTAACACTACCCACCACATAGACCAGTGCAGTATACCAAGCTGATAGAACGCCATTGCAGCAGCCGAGAACTGTGCCACCAGTCGTACGGAATCGGGCAATGAATGAATGTCGTCAACAAAGCTAATCCCAGCCACCAATGTCAGTCCGACCAAGAACCACGGATACTGAAATCCAAAGAACGCGCTCCATATCCAAGCACCTATCAAGAAGATGATACCACCACCTCTTAATACAATAGTTGTATGTGACGACCGCTCGTTAGGTCGGTCAATAATATTAAACCTATCCGCTATGCGAAAATACGCAAGTTCTGCCACCAAAAGCAGTAAAAAAATAACAATATAAGTCATGACAAATGATTAAAATATTCCATTTTTGTGCAGTTTAGAGCCACCTAAACCGCCTATTTTGTGCAGTTTGAAAAACAAGAACTTCTAATTTTGTGCAGTTTACAAAGTAAAAGCTACTGATTTTGTGCAGTTTAGTAATGTTCAAAAAATAACTTCCGCAGAAAATCTGCGGTCAAGAGCATCTGATGATATGTCTGTTTTTTGGCAATTGAGCTAAACATAAATAGCAACAGAAAAATTGCGGAAGTTATTTTTTAACATTACATAACAAATTATGTGGGTAAACGTAAGCAGTCAATTTAGGGCATACCCCAAAGTGTAGGCACTTTTCAGTGCCTACAACTGCTCGTTTGTTAAAGTTTTGGGGGCTATGTTGATTCGTGTGGGTAACTTTGCGTTTAATGATATGTACAAACTGCAATTTGTCGGTCTAACCTGGGGGCGACGCGTCCCCGCGTCGGTATTGCCATGTTGGGGCTCGAGGCCCCAATATGGCAATGCATTAAATAGAAGAGCATTTGACAAGCAAATGCTCTTC